>NZ_JAGPXS010000016.1:0-176752 GCF_018070425.1 Micromonospora sp. C81 | reverse complement strand
CTCTGCAATCCAGCGCGGCCGACCTGAACCCCGAGATCGACACTTCGGAAAAGTCACTTCCCGGACCCGCCACACCCCAGCCTAGAACAGCCCTCACCGCGGCCTCTTGACACAGAGGGGTGCCAGAGCAGGGCGAGTCCGGCAAGGTGATCGAGTTGTCCCGGACGATACGACCGCAGGTGCTTAAGGCATCGAATCGCCAACTGTCCTATTGGCTCGATATCGGGCGAGCGCTGGCGGACGGCGGCCGCCGCGACGTTGAGGCGCTAGCAGCATTCGTGCAGGCCGAGCGGGCAGCGCCGATCCCATTCGCCATCAACCCCCTCGCCCGCGACGCCGTAGTGACGCTGGCCCATCGCGCCCAGCGCCGAGCCATCCCAGACGACTTGCGTCTGCTCGCCGGCCGCATCGGCATCAACCTGGCCGCATAACTGGCAGTAATCACGGCATCACCAATCCACCCTACTGTCCGGTTTGGGACGTGAGCACGTCCCGACGGTCCAGCGCGGCGAGGAACGATCCTGAGCTGCTGGGCCTCCACCGGAGGAGGCGGGGATGAGCAGTCAGGATGACAAGGCTCCGGAGAACAATAGTGAGGCGGCCGAGCGGGAGGCCGCCAAACAGCGCCTCCTCGCCCAAGCCGAGGCGGAGCGCGTACCCGTAGACGACACGACCCGCGCGGTCCCGGACCGGCGGTGGCGGCGTGACCAACGATGACGTCCCGATCGGCCGCCGCGTGGCCCGCTGGCGGGTGCGGCGGTCGATGACGCAGCAGATGCTTGCCGACCGGCTGCGCAGGTCGAAGAGCTGGGTGGACAAGGTGGAGCGGGGTGCGCGCGCCCTGGACCGGTACTCGGTGATCCAGGAACTGGCCGACGTCCTGCGGGTCGACCCGGAAGTGCTGCTCGGCCAGCAGCGGCCGACGCCGGCCGGCCCGCCGGCCGGGGTGGACGACATCCGGGCCGTGCTCGCCCGCTACGGCATCCCGCAGGCCCCGGCCCAGACGATGGAGGAAGTCAGGAGGCAGGTTGGGTATGCCTGGTTGACCTATCAGCACGCGCACTACGGGCAGTTGGTGCGGGTGTTGCCGGGTCTGCTCGACGCCGCTCAGGGCGCGCGGGCGGCGGAGGTGCTGGTGCAGGCGTACCGGATCACCTCGTCGCTGCTGGTCAAGCTCGGCGAGGCCGACCTCGGGTGGCTGGCCGCCGACCGGGCGATGGCCGCCGCTGGCGACGACCCGATCCTGGCGGCAACGGCGGCCATCTCGGTAGCCCAGGCGCTCCGCGCGTCGAACCGCGACCGCCTGGCCCTGACCGCGACCCTCACCGCCGCAAACCGCATCCTCCCGCCCACCCCCAACCCGACCCCGTCCCGCTCCGGTGATCATGAGGTTGACGGGCCGGATGGAGATCAAACCACCCGCCAACCTCATGATCACGGGGGCGAGGGACGGGGGTGGTCGGCGGGGGAGCGGGCCGTGGGTGGGACGTTGCTGGTGCAGGGCGCGCTGGCCGCCGCCGGCTGCGGCGACGCCCGCCGCGCCGACGAGCTGATCGACCGGGTCGTGGGGGTCGCCACCAACCTTCGGGGGTACGACGACACGCACCGCACCAGCTTCGGGCCGATCGTCGTCGACCTGGCGCGGGTGCTGTGCGCGGCGCAACGGGGTGACGCCGACGAGGCGCTGCACAGGCACGTGACGGTGGTGCGGCGGGAGGCGTTCAGGCGGTTGCCGGCCGAGTATCGGGGCGCGTACCTGGTGGACGTCGCGCGGGCGTACCTGCAGGTGGGTGACGTGCGCGGGGCTGCCCGCGCCCTGGTGGACGCGGACAGTGTCGCGCCGGCTGAGGTTCGGTGCCGGCCGTTGGCGCGTACCGTGATCGCCGAGGTTGCTCGCGCGCAACCGGCGCCGGCCGGCGTGGCGCGACTCGCCACGCTGGTCGGGCTCACGAGGTGAAACCTCGCCGTCCTGCTATGCGCGGCCGACCCAGGTGGCGACGCACGCCTCGTTGCCCTCGGCGTCGGCCAGGACCCACCACAAAGGTGCGTGCGCGTCGGAGAGCAGGTTGCCGCCGGCGGTCAGGG
Organism: Micromonospora sp. C81; assembly: GCF_018070425.1. Lineage (NCBI taxonomy): Bacteria > Bacillati > Actinomycetota > Actinomycetes > Micromonosporales > Micromonosporaceae > Micromonospora > Micromonospora sp. C81. Next base: position 174,667 of record NZ_JAGPXS010000016.1, on the reverse strand, counting down.
CGGCGGCGATGCGAGCCTCTGCCTGATCGAGCGCGACAGGTCGCATGGATTGCGGCAGATTCTCGCGTCTGGTCTTGGTTTGGACGTTGCGGTGTCGGTCAGCCATCTCCGCCAGGCCGTGGCGGATGCTGGTCCTGGGTCAGCTTCTCCGTCAATCGCGTCGGCCCGGTGCTACGGTTCGGAACCGTGCTGAAGGTGCTTGTCAGCGGATGCTTGCAGGGGCGGGCGCTGCGTTACAACGCGACATATGTGCCGGTGAACTCGCTGATCTGGGACCGCTGGTCGGCCGAAGGACGCCTCGTGCGGTTCTGTCCGGAGGTCGCGGTGGGCTTTCCCATTCCTCGCCCGCCCGCCGAGATAGTAGAGGGGACTGCGGGAGACGTTCTCGCGGGTTCCGCGCGGGTTGAAGAAGCCACCGGCGCAGACGTCACCAACCTGTTTAGGCTCGCCGCTCGACGAGCACTGGACCGGGCGGTAGAGGCAGGCGTCGCGCTCGCGATCCTTGTCGACGGCAGCCCAACCTGCGGCAGTAGCGTGATCTATGACGGCTCATTCACCGGCCGTACCGTGCCCGGACGGGGAGTAGCCGCAGAGGAACTGCTACGTCACGGCATACCGGTGTTCCACGAAGGGCAGCTTGCGCAAGCCGCAGCGATGCTCGCTGACCTGGAGAAGTCAGAGCGCTGCACCGGCTAGCGAGCCCAGCGCCGTCAGCGGTCGGCAAGTCGGCCACAGGTCCGGAAGATGTCTCTCATCTTTCACGACCACCGTGCACATTCGACGTCGAGGCGTGGGTCGGTACGCACCCAGACTTCGCCCCCGACGGCCCCGGCCGGGGCGTCGACCCGTTCGAGCCCGAGGAACTCGATCAACTGGAGAAGTTCGGCTCGATCGGCTCGGTCATCGTCGACATCATGCGAGTCGAAGAAGACGTAATGCTTGTCGCTCGGGTCGACGACGCCGGAATCTGCCCAGATCCGGCCGACTTCTTCGATTGCCGCTGCTTCCGTCGTGAACGTGGCGGCGCGGGCGGCACCGCGGGTCTCCGGCGACGCGTCGAGGTCGGAGAGGTCGGAGAACCACTGGCCGAAGTGGTCGAGGCCGGCATATCCGTTCTCGAAGAACAGCATCGCGCTCGGAAGGTAGCGGTTGGCCCTGTCGACCCGTAGGTGTTCCGACCGAGGTTTGTCCGCATCCTTGATCCGGGAGATCACACCCAGACGGGGCATGAGTACCAGACTCTGCCTTGCCGCTTCGTCAGTGATGGTGTAGGTGTCAGACTCTCGACCCCGGAAGAACGCGGAGAACGCCACGTAGGCCTCTTGAGGGTCGCCCACGGAGACGTGTTGATCGTTGCCATCACCGACGGCGAAGACCAACTGCTTCGGTCCGGGACTGTAGGGGCGGGCCATGTGCGTCCTTCGGTCACGTGGGATAGATCCAGCAGCGTAGTGGATCGAGGGGGCATGTCCGCGGCCCTGATCAGAGGCGTGCTGTGCGCGCTTACCCTGCGCCAGCGACCAGCTGCCCGCAAGCCCTGAACCAGACCGCGATCGAGCGGGGGTTTCCCCGAACGTGAGATTCGGGCATGTACCTGGGCACTGCTGGAGGGGAGATTCGGCAATGCTGGTAACTGGTTATCTCGGCGCGGTGCTCATCGGTGCGCTCGTCGGTCTGCTCGGCCGACTCATCCTGCCGGGGAGGCAGCGGATCGGTCTCTTCGCCACGTTCGTCATCGGCGTCGGCTCGGCGGTGCTGGGCACCGTGGTTGCCCGGGCGCTCGATATCGACGACGGAGCCGGCGTGAAGGTGTGGGTGCTGCGCTGGGACTGGGTCGTGCTCGCGATCCAGGTCGGCGTCGCGATCATCGCCGTGGCGCTGGCGAACATGCTCACCTTCACCCGGCTTGCCGGCGGCGACGAGAAGCCCCGTCGGCGGGTCCGCCGCAGCCAGGCCAAGGGCTGAACGGGCGAGCCACCCCGGGTGGCCGCGACGTGCGCTGCCCTGTCGTCGGCTGTCCCAGCCGACCTGTCCGGGATGCCAGCGGAGGGACCACCCGTCCGAGTGGTCCCTCCGCTGGTTTGCTGGTGAGTGGCTAAACTTCAGATTGGCAGTTCACCTGTGCTCTGCTGCGGCGGGCGCAGCCTCGGGAGGGTGTTCCAGCACCCTCTCGAGGTGCCGTCCCATCAGACGGCGCCTACTCGCAGAAGACCCGCACTGTGGCATCGGGGGAGTCCACCTCCACGGTCACCTCGTCGAGGTGCTCCACGAGCGCCTCCAACTGCTCGGGCTTGAGCTGCGTCAGGTCGATCGGCACACCCGAGTCGCTGAGTGAGGCGTTGGCCTTTACCAGGGCCTGCGGCGGGACCAGCGCCGCCAGCCGTACGCCGGCCCGCAGCAGTTGCAGCGGCACCCGCACGTTGACCCGCGACGGCTCGCCGTTGTCGGTGGCGTCCACCACCACCCGCAGGTACTTCACCTTGCCCTTCTGTCGGACGTCGTGACTCGTCGTCGCCGGTGCCTGGTCCCGTTCGAGGGCGGCGATGAGCTGCTCCGCCTCCTCGGCCGTGATCTTGCCGGCGGCCAGCATGTCGAGGATGTCCTTGCGTTGTTCGGTCATGCGAACCTCTCCTATCGGATAGCCACGAGCACGGCCGTGCGGCCCTGCTCGATGTCGAAGCGGGCGCCGGGCAGCGCGGAGATGACACGCCAACCGGCGCCGAGCGCCCGCACCACACCGATGCGGAACACGACGCAGGCCACGATCGCCGCCAGCACGACCAGGACCACGACCGGGAAGAGCACGAGCACCACGGGAAGCACCGGAACCCAGACGCGGATGGGTCGGCGGTCCGGGCGGTTGACCCTCACGGTCACCAACTGCGGCATCACGACCGGCCGTCCAGCTCGCCCAACGCCTGCTGTGCGGTGATCTCACCGCGGCGCAGCCTGTCGATGATGTCGGCCCGCGACGGCGCCGGGTCGGTCTCGACGAAGTCGAGCATCTGCGTGATCCGGTTGAGTCGTGACTTGATCGTCGGGTAGCTCACCCCGAAGATGCGTTCCATCTCCTTGATCGAACCGTGGCAGCGCACGAACGCCGTGACGAAGACCTGATCCTCGATGTTGAGCTGAGCCAGTTGGGGTGGCTCGAACTCGCCCTCGATCGCGACGCCGTTGCTCGCCAGGCGCACCCGCTCGACGACGAACGGCTGCCCTCGCGTCAGGCTGGTGAGTTCCTGCCAGTCCATCGCCTGCTCTGTCATACACAATTTGTAGCGCTGAAATTCTTAACTTACAAGAGCTTGATCTTAACTTTCTTAAGGTGGCGCCGCTCGGGGCGGTGGAGGTGAGTAACGGGATGCAACGGGCGGGGAGCGGGCCGTGGGTGGGACGTTGCTGGTGCAGGCCGTGCTGGCCGCCGCCGGCTGCGGCGACGCCCGCCGCGCCGACGAGCTGGCCGACCGGGCCGCGGGCGTCGCCACCAACCTTCGGGGGTACGACGACACGCACCGCACCAGCTTCGGGCCGATCGTCGTCGACGTGGCGCGGGTGCTGTCGGCGGGGCAACGGGGTGCCGCCGACGAGGCGCTGCACAGGCATATGACGGTGGTGCGGCGGGAGGCGTGGCGGCGGCTGCCGGCCGAGTATCGGGGCGCGTACCTGGTTGATGTCGCGCGGGCGTACCTGAAGGTGGGTGACCTGCGTGGCGCCGCACGCGCCCTGGTGGACGCGGACAGCGTCGCGCCGGCCGAGGTTCGGTGCCGGCCGTTGGCGCGTACGGTGATTGCCGAGATCGCCCGCGCGAACCCGGCGCCGGCCGGCGTGGCGCGACTGGCGACGCTGGTTGGCCTCACCCACTGACTGGCTGCGGCTTCGGGGGAGGGCCGACCAGGTCAGTGCGGGGCATACTCGGTATGCTCTGCCGCCATGCGACCTGGCGACCGTGCGGTGGCGCTCGCCTCCGTGGTGGGCGGATTCCTGCTCGGCTTTCTCGACTTCTGCTGGATCAAGTGGCTGCCGTATCCCTTCGCGGAACTCGGCAACTCCACAGCGACCTGGGCGGTCGCTGCCTTCTTCTTCGGCTACTGGGCGCGGTCCGGGTGGCTGCGTTCGGCACTCGGTGCCGCCGTCCTGCTCGTCGTCGCGGTGCCCAGCTACTACCTGGCGGCGGCGCTCCTGCAGGACGACGACCTCGCGGTGCTCTGGGCACCGTCGTCGCTGGTCTGGATGTTCTTCGGCGTGCTCGCCGGAGTGGTCTTCGGCGCCGGCGGGACGTGGGCGCGTGGTGAGGGGTGGCGGCAGGTCGTCGGGGTGGCGCTGCCGGCCGCCGTGTTCTTCGAGGAGGCGGCCCGATTTGCCGGCAAGGCGACCGACCCCGACCACGGGGCCGCCGTGTGGTGGAACGTGGTCATCGACCTTGCGTTGGGCCTGGTGATCGTGGTGCTGACCGGCGGGTCGCATCGACGGCGGGCCCTCGCCGTCGCGGTGGCCGTGCCGCTGGCCGGCGCGATCCTGGTGAGCTTCGCGGTGGCCGGCCGGATCTTCTCGTAGTCGTTCCGGTAGGAGATCGGGGCTCGGGTCGTGGCGACGATGGCCCGGGCCGAACGTCCGACCTGGGCCACCGCCGTTGCGAGTACGGACCGGGTCAGCCGCAGATCCACCGGACCGGGGTCGAGTAGTGGTTGCCGTACGCGACGTCGTCGTCGCTCAGGCCGGTGATGTCGGCAACCGAGTACGGAGACGGACCGAATGGCAGCGCGCGGTCGATGCCGTCCTGCCGAAGCCACTGCTGGTTCTCGTAGGTCTGCTCGTAGGCGACCGAGCCACGCGCGTTGACCGCGTGCGCCACGGCCCCCTCAGCGAGCAGGACCGGGGCTGTTCTGGGCGCCCACGCGAGAACGAGTTGGCGGGACCCGGTGTATTCCTGGCCCACCACCACACCCGCGCTGATCCCGGTCAGCGCCCAGGTGGTGTCCGGACCGGGCGCGTAGCCGGGCAGCAGCTCAGGCTGGGCGTTGGGCGCCCAACGCACCGGCTTCTCGGACAGGTAACCGATGACGGTGCCGTCGACGTCGACATCGATCGCCCGACTGTCGCCGGAACCCGGCAGGACCCGGACGCTGTTGTCCGCCGCCCAGGTCACCGCCGTCGGCTGCCCGTCGGCGAACCGCACCCACCCGACCACGGTGCCGTCCCCGGCGATGGCGCTCGCGATGGTCTGCACACTGCCCGGCAGGCCTGGCAACGCGGTCACCTGCCCAGCGGAGTACCGCCACGCGGTGCTGCGGTAGAGCCCGTCCTCGGAGGAGGTGTTGCCGACAAAATCGCCCTGCTCGTTGACGTCCGTCGGTGAGCCGGTCGGCGGGCCGAGGTTGGTCGGCACACCCGCGTCCCACCGGATGAGGTGTTCGCGCCAGGAGGTGTCCGTCCCGTGCGCGATCTGGAACCGGCCGCTGGGGTCGGCGTGCATGACCGTGATCCGCTGCCACGCCCCGGCGGGCAGCCGCAGATCCTCACGGACGCAGGGCGGGCCCACCCCGGCGGCCCGCGTGGCCACCTCCGCCACCTCCGCCACCTCAGCCGCCGAGGCGGCCGACGGCAGGGCGGTCACCGCCGCCACCACCGACGCCACAGCCATCAGCTCGGCGATGCCTGGTCGAATCCTCATCGAAATCCCCCGTGTCTCAACAGATGACATGTGTCGCCGTCGATCTTAGGGAACTCGGACAAGCGTCGATGACCCGCTGCGGGATTGTCTGTTCGGCGGGTGCCCGCGGCGCGGTCACTCGAAGAACTTGATGCTGAACCCGGTGTCGGCTGTCGGGCCGGGCACATTGGCGCGGCGGTAGGTGGCGTTGCCCCACCAGCAGAAGGTGCCCGTGTACCAGTGCCGGTTCGCCCAGGAATACGCGGTGCCCTTGGGTACGCCGTGGTACATCAGCGGGAACCTCGGCCCGGCGGGCGGGCTCGTGGCGATGTCGCCGTTGAGCAGCACGAAGCTGTGGTGACCGGGCCCGTTGACGTACAGGGTGGGATCCCAGCCGGCCATCATGGTGGACCGGTTCGAGCCGAACAGGCAGCCGTTCGACTTGTACCAGTCCCACACGTACGTGGGGTCGCCTCCGGCGCGCAGTCGCAGGTCGGCGAGGCAGTACTGGTCACTCCAGCTGCCGTTGGCGGAGTAGACGATGTGCAGCTGCCCGTTGGGGTCCCGGATCGCCTCGGGGGACTCGTTGATGAACGGGTTGCCGACGACGCGCTCCCAGCTCTCGCGTGGCTGGGAGATGACGTACCGGCTGCCGGTCGGCGTGAGCGGGTCACTCATCCGGCTGAGGTAGATGTTCTGCTCGATGTTGGTGTCGCCGGCCCAACCCGACCACACGAACCACCGCTGCCCGTTGAAGGTGAACAGACTGCCGTCGATGGCCCACTTGCCGCCGGGCAGCGCGAGCTGCCGCTCGGCCGTGTAGCCGCTGGCCGGTGACGCCGAGTGGATCGCGTACATGCGGTGGGCGGTGCCGCGCCCGGCCGAGAAGTAGATGTAGTAGCGGCCACCATCGGTGACGATCTCCGGGGCCCAGACCTCACCGAGGTTGCGGCTGTCCGTCCAGACCTGCCGCGCGGCCGCGGCGGCCAGCGCGTCGGGGGAGGCTGCCTGCCGTACGGCGATCCCGCCGTTGAGCGACTGGACGGAGATGTAGGTGGCACCGACGCGGATCACGCTCGGGTCGGCGGCCCGCAGGCTGGTCTGCCCGGCCGCCGCCGGCCCGGCACCGACCAGGGACAGGCCGGTGGCGAGCACGACAGTCAGCAGGATGGAGAGGAGCCGTGGAAGGGTTCGGTTACCGACGTTCACGATCGGTGTTCCTCTCCTCGAACCGACATAATCGATTGTCATAGATTAGTTCACGACTTGGCGGGCCACAGCGTTGGTTGCCAGAACCTGAACCGACCGCGGGCACATCGAGGCTGCGGGCCTTCTGATCGGCTCAGCGGCTCGATGCCGTGGTCGGGTGCGGCCGCACCGCCGGTTCGAGCAGCGACAACGTCCGCTGCCCCGCGTCGACGGCGACGCGGATGCCAACCGGCATCGGCAGATTCGGGCCGGCGTGTCCGAACTCGACGTTGCCCAGGACCGGGATGTCACGGTTGCCGAGGACGTCGAGGACTATCTCCGGCAGGGTTGGGGACTGGTCGGGCGCCCCGAGCCCGTCGATTGCATGCGGGACTCCCACGACCATGCCGGCGATCCGATCGAGGATCCCGCAGTGCCGCAACACCTGCAGATCGCTCCACACCCACGACGCGTAGCCGCCCATCTCCTCCCAGAAGAGCACCGCGCCGTCGAACCAATCGAGAGGCAGCGCGTACCGCGTCGCCTGCGCCCGCATGATGCGATTGAGCACCCCACCGATCAGCGGGCCCTCGGCGCGACCGGCACGCCAGCACTCCCACGACGGCGTGACCGGCAGCGCGCCGATCGCCTCCGTCCCGGTCAGCAGCGTCACGTAGAGCTTTTCCAGCTCGGCTTGGCGCGCTGCGGGCGCACGCTGCCATGCCCCGCCGAGCCCGGGTGTGGCCATGTCGGCGTGGAACCCGACCAGACCCGTGCGTGCGTAGAGCACCAGATGCAGCAGTGAGACGTCGCTGTAGCCGAGGATCGGCTTGGGATCGGCAACGATCGCGTCAACGTCGATCAGGTCGAGGTAGCCGAGCGCCGTCTGACCGCCGTCATGCGCCACGATGGCGCGCACCTCAGGGTCACGCAGCAAAGCGTTGAACTCTGCGGCGATCTCCGTCGGCGTGCCCGCGCTCCACCAATGGTGACGCCCCGCTTCGAGCAGCGGTGCTCGGCGTACGCGGAATCCCATCCGTTCGAGCACGGCCACCGCCTGGTCGAGATCGGGCTCGTAGACGGCTTGCAGCGGCCCAGACAGCGATGCGATGACGATGAGATCTCCGGGCCTCAGAGCACGAGGCCGAAGGAGTTGCGGGAGCGCAGGACCAGGCACCGCCGCAGTGTTCCAACACGGTACGAACCATGCAACGTTGTTCGATCCTTGGCCCGGGCGCAGGTGCGCTAGCGTGTGGCCCCATGGGATCCGTGGACGTGGCCTTGGCCGTCGTATGCGCCGCCGCCAACCTGGCCATGGCCGCCGTTCTGCTCGTCAAAAGCCGTGGCGGCACGACTGTGCCCCGGATCTTCGGCCGCCCGCAGCACCTTCCACGCCTGCGGGCCGCGATGTACGCCTGCATCGGGCTGGGGCTGGGCGTGGGCTGGCTCGTCAAGGACGTCTTCCCGCCGCGCTCCACGGGCGACACGGTGGTGTACAACGTGGTGAGGGTCCTGCTGGTCGCTGGTGTCATCACCGCACTGCTGGGTGCCTTCCGGTACCCGCGGTCCCTCAGTGACAAGGCGGCTCGCTAGGCGTTGGCCCGCTGAGGGCGTCAGCCACTCATCGCTGCGACGAATCGCGTTGAGCGTCGCTCGTCCATTCGGCGAAAGTCGTGAGGGGAATGCCGAGGGCTCGCGGCGCTGGTGCGGCCGCCCGCCGGTAGCGCTGCCACAGCCCCGCGTACTCCGGGCGGGCCGGCTGCCCGACCACGTTCATCTGTTCGTGGGAGAGGCCGGCCCGCTCCGGCATCCCTGCGGCGACCGCCTCCTCCTCGGTCATGTCCGGGTCGATCATGGAGTTGTGGTGCCCGTTTGCAAACGGGTCGCGGCTCTTGTCACCCACCACAAGTCCATGATCGACGGGCGCGGGCGGCTCAGCTGGTGCGGTCGGGTACGGCACAGCCGTCCGGGGTGCACACGTCACCGGTGCCGGCAAGGGTCGGCAGGGGTTGTGGCGTGGGATGGCTCTCGGCCCACGCCTTGGCGATGACCGCGAGCAGGTCGTCGATGCCGATCGCTCCGGGAACGGCGAAGCGGCCGTCGAACACGAGGAAGGGCGCGCCTCGTGCCCCGAGGCGCTCTGCCTCGCGCTGGTCGGTCGCCACCCGGGCGCGGTAGCGGCGGCTGCGCAGGGCCTCAGCGGCGTCGGCGCGGTCCAGGCCCACCTCGGCGGCGAAGTCGAGGACCTCGTCGGCGGTCCACAGCTTGCGGGCCTGCCCGAAGTGCGCGCGGAACATCGCCGTCCAGATCTCGGCGCCGCGGCCCTGGTCGGTCGCGTAGGCGAGCAGTTCGTGGGCCAGGTCAGTCGGCCCGAGCGTGCGATCCACCGCGTGGTAGGGAGTCAGGCCCTCTGCCTCGGCGGCCCGTTCGATGGGCCGCAGGACCCGGTCGACGGTCGTCGCGGGGGCTCCGGCCATCGTGATCAACTCTCGTTGACTGACGCCCTCGCGGGGCAGGTCGGGGTGGAGCTGGAAGGACCGGTGGACCACCTGCACCTGATCGCCGTACGGGAACCGGTCCAGGGCCTGGTGGAGCCGGTGGTCCATCAGCCCGCAGTACGGGCAGACGATGTCCGACCAGAACTCGATCTTCATTGCACTCCTCCTCTATTCTCACTTCTTGTTCGTAACACCATGATGCATGAGAATTGGAAGGCCACAAAAGGTACATTCATGTTCGTGGCAAGGGGCTGACGGAGAGGTGGCAGGGGATGAGCGCAGGGGATCTTCGGCGCAGGCGTACCAACGTCCGGGCTAACGTCCGGGCGGCTCCGGGGCCCTGTGCCCACTGGAACGACGAGGACGCCGACTTCATCCGCGAGGTCCTGGACCTCGTCGGCGACAAATGGAGTGTGCTGATCATCGGCACGCTCGCCGACGGGCCGGTCCGCTACTCGGATCTGGGTGGCGCGATCCCCGGCATCTCACAGCGGATGCTGACGCTGACCTTGAAGCACCTCCAGCGCACCGGCCTCGTCACCCGGACCTCGTATCCCGAGGTTCCGCCCCGCGTCGAGTACGCCCTCACCGAGCTGGGCAGGTCACTGCTCTCCACCGTCCTGGCGCTGGCGGCCTGGTCGGCCGACCATCATGCCGAGATCCGCCGCCACCAGATGACGTACGACAACGGCAACACGGACTGACGCTGGCCGATCATGGAGTTGTGGTGCCCGTCCGGGGATGAATTGTGGCTTTGCGGACCACCACAACTCCATGATCGACCGGGTTCGGGGCGTCATTGAGCCGCCCGACGCCGGGCGAGTGCGTCGCGTACGGCGAAGACGACCAGTGCGAGCGGCACGAAGACCCACAGTTGAAGAACGGTGTAGCGGCGCAGCTCCCGGTCGATGTCGACACCGGTGAGTTCGGCGTCGAGGGCGCCGGGTCTCGTCAGTGCGATCGCGTGGATGGACAGTGGCGCGTAGTTGAGCCCCGCCCCGGTGAACCACAGGCCGATCGCCCGGCTGCCGAGGCTGCTCGACGACGCCAGCAACCAGATGCCCAGCGCCACCATGGCAACCACGCCGACCAGGAACTCGGTCAGGATGATGCGCTGTCGGCGGGCGGTGCCTCGGGTGCCGTGCATGTCGACGGCCGCCAGGCGACGAACGTTCATCGAACGATGATGCCACCGGCGGGCAGATCACCGGGCCTCGCTCGCGCGCCCACCCGTACGTCAGGGCACGGGTTGGTGGCAGGACGCGGTTCGGCCGGTCTTGAGTTCGCGGTAGCCGAAAGCTCGTCCTAGGCGCAGAGCTGCGCGTGGAGCGTGTCGTAGACCCACTGTTCCCAGCGATCTTGGGTCCAGGCTCGTTCGCGGACGAACAGCAGGTACAACTGCGGGCTCAGTAGGCCGAAGAGCAGGTCGGCAGCGTGCTCGACGGGCAGGTCGGCCTTGGCGCCGGGCTTGGCCACGAGGCTGCGCGCCGCGACGGTCTGGACTTCGAGTCGCGGATCGGCGTCCTGCGGCCACATGCTGGCCAGACTCGGATCCTGCGCGCCGGCGGCGCTTAGTACGTCCATGATCGGCGCGACCCGCTGGAGCACCTCGCAGGTGCCTCGCACGTGTGCCCGCAAATGCGCCTCGGCAGTGTCGGTCGCGAGGGCGTCGAGGAACCAGGTCCGCTGCATCGTGGAGATGGGCTCGTCGTCGCCGGCGATGGTGACGTCAACCAGCTCCTTGAGCAGCGAGGGCTTGTTGCCGAAGGCGAAGTAGATGGTCTGTACGGCGACGTCGCCGCGCTCGGCGATGCCTTGCAGCGTCGTGGCTCCGTAGCCCTGAGCGACGAACAGTTCGTAGGCGGCCTGGAGGATCCGTCGCCGGGTCTGCCGGGACTTCTCGCCTTTCTTGCCGGTGCTCTTGACCCGTTGCATACCTGTACCTTAACACTAGAGTTAAGCTCTAGAGAACGACTCTAAAGAAGAGGTGCGGAGATGGCTCTCATCCGGACGACACGATTCACGGCCGACCCCGCTGACGCCGACGCGGTGCTGGAGCGGCGCACGAAGCTCATCGAAGCGATCCGGGCGGCATTCGCCGGTCCGACCGAGACCCGACTGATCCGCGTCGACGAGCGGACCTGGGTGGACATGTGGCGGTGGGACTCGCCCGAGGCCCTGCAAGCGGCCCTCACCGGAGCGCCGAGCCTGCCCGAGGCCGCCGCGGCGTTCGCCGTCGCCCGTGATGTCAGCGCGGAGCAGGGCGAGCTGGTCGACGAGGACGGCTGGACCCGATGACGAACTCCAGCGACCTGGCCGTCGAAGCTACGGGCCTGGTAAAGACGTTCGGCGCGACCCGAGCCGTGGACGGTATCGACCTGAGCATCCCCGCGGGCTCGGTGTACGGGTTTCTCGGTCCCAACGGCGCCGGCAAGACGACCACGATCCGCATGCTGGCCACGCTGTTGCGCCCCGACGCGGGTAGCGCGCGGGTGTTCGGCCACGACGTGGTCAGCCACGCCGCTGCGGTACGTGACCGGATCAGCCTGACCGGCCAGTACGCCTCGCTCGACCATGGGCTCACCGCACGGGAAAACCTCGTTCTCCTCGGTCGGCTGCACGGCCACTCCCGTGCTGGCACGGCAGCCCGGGCCGAGGAGCTGCTGAACGCCTTCTCTCTGACCGAGGCGGCCGACCGTCTGGTCGAGACGTACTCCGGCGGCATTCGGCGCCGGCTGGACATCGCCGCCGGACTCATCGTCACCCCCGACCTGCTGTTCTTGGACGAGCCCACCACCGGGCTGGACCCGCGCAGCCGCAACGACGTGTGGAACGTGATCCGGGTCCTCGTCGCCGAGGGCGCCACGGTCCTGTTGACCACCCAGTACCTCGACGAGGCGGACCAGCTCGCCGACCGCATCGCCGTCATCGACCACGGCACCCTCATCGCCCAGGGCACCAGCAGCCAACTCAAGGCATCGGTCGGAGGTGGCACCCTGCACGTCCGTCTGGCCGAACCTGACGACTGGGCCGCCGCCGAACGGTTGCTGAGCCAGGCGTTGCACGGGCCCGTGGCGCTCGGCTCCGATCCAGCCGCCGTGACCGCACAGGTGCCGGAAAGCGGGCCGGCCGCCGCCGCGGCAGCGGTGCACGCGCTGGCCGAGCTGTCGCGAGCCCGGGTCGAGGTCACCGAATTCACCCTCGGACAGCCCAGCCTGGACGAGGTGTTCCTCGCCCTGACCGGCCGTCCGGCCACTGCGGACGGCGCCCGAAAGGAGAAGACCGCATGACCACGCTCGACAGTGTCACCGGCGCCCGACGGCCCGGGGCAGTGCTCGCCACCCGCCCACGACCGTCCCGGCCCAGCACCCTGACCGCCAGCCTGGCGTTCACCCGACGCGCTCTGCTGAAGATCAGGCGTACCCCCGTCCAGATCTTCGACATTGCCGTCCACCCGGTCGTGTTCACCCTGATGTTCACGTACCTGTTCGGCGGCGCGGTCGGCGGATCGACCGGCACGTACGTCGGCTACCTGGTCCCGGGGATCCTCGTGATGACACTGCTGGTGACCACCGGCACCACCGGCGCCGCGCTCAGTATCGACCTCGCCAGCGGCGCGTTCGACCGGTACCGCACGCTGTCGATCCGACCCGCCGCACCACTCATCGGGGCAATGCTCAGCGACACCGTACGGTACGTGCTCGCCTCGGCGGTGGTCGTGGGGCTCGGTCTCGCACTGGGGTTCCGCCCACACGGCAACGTCCTCGGTGTGGTGGCCGCGGTGTTGCTTGTCGTCACCTTCAGCGTCAGCCTGTCCTGGGTGTGGACAACGCTGGCGCTGCTCATGAAGTCACCCGGCGCCGCGCTCGGCGTGACCCAGGCGCTGCTGTACCCGCTGTCGCTGTTCAGCAACATCTTCGTCGACCCGGCCACGCTGCCCGGATGGCTGCAAGCCTTTGTCGATGTCAACCCGGTCACCCACCTGGTGACCGCCGCCCGAGAGCTGATGGCCGGCGGCACACCCGGCCTCCAGCTCGCCTGGATCCTGATCGCCTGCGCGGTGCTGACGGCGGTCTTCGCGCCGCTGTCGGTGCGCCTGCTCCGCAGCAGCTGACGACACATCACGGCACCGAGGGGTGCTGGCCGCACCCCTCGGCCGCCGACTCGAAGGAGACAAGATGATCGACACGACAGCCGCTGAGCAGCGCTGGCTGAGCACCCTCTGGCCCTTCGTGCAAGCTCACCTGCCACCGGCACCATCCCATGTGGTGGAGATCGGATGCGGCCCGACCGGCGGCTTCGTCCCGGCCATGCGGGAGCACGGCTATGACGCCGTGGGCGTGGATCCAGCCGCACCGCCCGAGCCTGGCTTCCATCAGACGGAGTTCGAAAACCACGAGGGGACCCGCCCGGTCGACGCGATCGTGGCTTGTGCCTCGCTGCACCACGTCAGTGACCTCGACCGGGCACTCGACCGAGCCGCGGCGGCCCTCGCGCCGGGCGGCGTGCTCATCATCGTCGAGTGGTCGTACGAGAAGTTCGACGAGGCAACCGCACGATGGAGCTTCGACCGGTTGCCCGACAACGGCGAGCACGGCTGGCTACACCACCACCGGGAGCTGTGGCTCGCATCTGGGCAACCCTGGCATACCTACCTCGATGACTGGGCCGAACGCGAGGGCCTGCACAACGGCCACGCCATCGTCCAAGCGCTCCAGGCCCGGTTTCACACCCGGCTGCTCACCGAGGCCCCCTATCTCTTCCCCGACTTGTACCCCAGTTCGGTAACCCACGAGCGGGCGGCCGCACACCGAGGCGAGATCCGAGCCACGGGCATCCGTTACATCGGAGTCAAGCCGTGACGGTCGCCGCGCCGCCCGCATTCGGCGCGGTGAACTGGGTGACGAGGAAGTCGAGTCGTGCGTCCTGGCCCTCTGGGGGGATGCGGCCGGTCTCCGACAGGACGGCCATGCCGTGCAACGCGCTCCAGGTGACCTCGGCGATGAGTTCGCGGCGCTCGTCGTCCGGGTCGAAGCAGCTGACGAACTCGTCGAAGCCCGCCCGCAGGGGAGCCGGTGTCTCGGGGCTGGCGAACCTCAGGTCGGTGGGCAGGACGAACATGGCCTGGTAGAGGGCGGGTCGTTCGGTGGCGAAATCCAGGTAGGCGCGGCAGACGGCACGCAGGGCCTGCCCCGGCTCGGGGGCGGCCAGTCTCGCGCGGCGCAGGTGGGCGGCGAGTTCGCCGAAGCCGTCGATGGCGACGGCGCTCACGATCGCTTCCTTGCCGTTGAAGTGGCTGTAGAGCACCGGCTGGCTGTATTCGACGCGTTCGGCCAGGCGTCGCGTCGTCACCGCTTCCCAGCCCTCGGTCTCCGCGAGTTCGCGCGCGGCCGTGACGATCAGCTGGTGACGGTGGGCGCGTTCGCGTTCGCGGCGCTCGTTGATGCCGGACATGACTGCATCCTAGCAACGCTTGACTTCCTATCGAAGCTAGATCTAGCGTTGCTAGAACAACTAGCGCCGGCAACAGTCGCTGCGGGCGCTGCCGTCAAAAGGGGAGGCAACCCATGCTCACCACCGTCGCCACCGTGCTCGCCGCACTGATCGGCGTAGGCATCATCGTCATCGGCGCGCGCGTCTTCTGGGCACCGCAGGCCGCAACCGGCTTCGGCATCCCCGGCACGCCGACCGACGACCGGGCGTTTCAGGCCTGGCTGACCGTCAAGGGCGTGCGCGACATCGCGTCGGGGCTCTTCATCTTCGTCCTGATCATCGGAGCGACGTCAGACCTGTTGGGTTGGTTCATGCTGGCCGCCACCCTCATACCCATCGGTGACGCGCTGATCGTGCTGCGCAGCAAGGGCCCAAAGGCGATCGCGTACGGCGTCCACGCGAGCACCGCCCTGGTGATGCTGGCGATCAGCGTGCTCCTGCTCGTCGCCTGAGCGCGAGCCGGCCGAGCGGTCACAGCTGGGCGACGACCACACTGGTGGCCTGGGCGATGAGCGCGTCGTCGGGGGTGGCGTCCAACTTGTCGCGGCTGGACAGCACGGCGACGATGATCGGGGCACGATCGGGCGGCCAGATCACCGCGATGTCGTTGCGGGTGCCGTACCCTCCGGTCCCGGTCTTGTCCCCGACCACCCAGCCGGCGGGCACCCCGGCGCGGACCAGCGCCGCGCCGGTGGTGTTGCCCTTCAGCCAACCGAGCAGCACGTCGCGGTCCGCGGGCGTCAGGGCATCCCCCACTGTGTACGCCCGGAGGTCGCCCGCCAGAGCCCGCGCCGTGCTGGTGTCCCGCCGGTCGCCCGGCGTCGCCTCGTTGAGGGCGGTCTCGTAGCGGGCCGGGTCGGTGACCGTGTCGCCGATCCCGCGCAGCTTCTTCTCGAACCCCTGCGGGCCCCCGAGGTGACGCAGCAGCAGATTCCCGGCCGTGTTGTCGCTGTAGCGCACGGCGGCGTCGGCGAGAGCACGCAGGCTCATGCCCTCGGCGACGTGCTTCTCGGTGATCGGTGCGTGCGACACCAGGTCCTGCGCCGAATAGCGCACCACCCGGTCCAGCTCGGCGTCGGTGGTGCCGTCCAGCACCTCGGCGGCGGCCAACGCCTTCCACGTCGAGGCGTACGCGAACCGCTCGTCGGGTCGGTGCTCCACAGTGCGGCCGGTGCCCGTGTCGACGGCGTAGATCCCCAGTCGCGCCTGGAACGTCTTCTCCAGCCGCTGGAACTCCTGCTCGGCGGCCGGCGAGGGGGAGGCCGTCACCTCGGGGCTGGCCGTCACCTCGGGGCTCGGCGTCGTGCGCGCCTCGGGTGCGTCGCCGGTGCCGCACCCCGCCAGCGACACCACCGTCGACGCCGTCGCCACGACGGCCGCCAGACGTCGGACAGACATCGTCATCGTCGTTCCTCCTCCTGCGCCGCCGACCCGGGCAGAATCTCGACGTACCCGTCGCTGCCGTGCACCCGGATCCGCTGCCCGTCGCGGATCAGCCGGGTGGCGTCGAGCACGCTCACGACAGCCGGCAGACCATACTCCCGTGCGATCACCGCGCCGTGCGTCATCAACCCGCCGACCTCCGTCACCAGGCCGGCGATGCCGACGAACAGCGGCGTCCAGCTGGGGTCCGTGTGTGTCGTGACGAGGATGTCACCCGCTTCGAGATCAGCCTGTGCCATGTCGAGGATGACGCGGGCGCGTCCTTCGACCGTCCCGGCGGACACCGGCACACCGATCAGGGCGCCGGCCGGCACATCGTCGCGTCGATAGGCACCGGTGATGACCTCGCCGTCCGAGGTCAGCACCCGGGGAGGCGTGAGCGCCTGGTACGACCGGAACGCGTCCCTGCGCTGCCGGATCAGCTCGTCGTCCACCCGGTGCGAGCGCACGACCTCGTGGAACTCCTGGAACGTGAGGTGGAAGACGTCTTCGGTCTCGGTGAGCACGCCGGCCCGCACGAGGCGCTCGGCCTCGCCCAGCAGGGCCTGCTTGTAGACGAAGTAGCGGTTGATGATGCCGTACTTCGGGTACTCCCGATAACCGATGAAGGTCCGTACCCGGTCGATCATCCGCTCGGTCTCGTCGGCCTTCTGCTGCCCGTCCGGCAGCGCCCGCAGGCGCGTCAACACCTCCTGCGCCTTCTGCCGCGCCTGCCGCTGCCCCTGCTCGAAGCGCCGCCTGGCGGCGCCCGGCTCGAAGAGCCGAACGTTGTCGAGGATCACGGGCACGAGCGTGCTGGGGCGTTCGCTCCACCGTGGCCTGGTGATGTCGATCTCGCCGACGCAGCGCATGCCGTACCGGTCGAGGTACGCCTCGATGGCGTCGCACGCCTCGGTCCCGCCCGCGAGTTTCGGCAGCTCGTCGAGGAAGCCGTCGTCCTCGACGCCCCGCAGGAACGCCACCACCTCCGGATGCGGACGGATGACGTCGGCGACGTCGAGCAGCGCCAGGCCCATCTCCGACGTGATGTTGCCGGGAGCCGACAGGGTGAGGGTGTCCGCGGCGTTCTTCTCGCCCAGCCACTCGTACAGCCGGTCGTTGAGCCACCAGGTGGCCTCCATGCCAGCCATGATCGCCTGCATGTTCAGCGGCTCACCCAGGATCCGCTTGTGCTCCTGGAAGGCCTCCAGCAGGAAGTCGAACAGCGCCGTACCAGTCACCGTCGCGATGTCGCGCCGCAACGCGGCGATGGACGCCTCGCTGCGCTCGATCAGCTCGGTCACGATGGCCGGGTCGGTCTCGATCGGGGCGGACGCGCCGCCGGTCGTCGGCCTGCCGGGACCCCCGTCGTCCGGGACCGTCGGAATGAAGTCCGGGCGATCGAGCAGCGTTTCCAACGCGTCGCGCATCAGCGGATCTGACTTCCCCGCCATCTCCAGGAAGCCGGCGCGGCTCGCGGGTGAGGCAAGTAGCCGGGTGGCGTCGACGAACAACCTCCCACCGGCCTCCAGCATCGGGGCCATGGCCGTCAACTGCCACATCGAGAGCCCCAGCGGCCTCATCGCGTCGGTCATCATCTGCTGGTGACCGACCGACAGGTAGACGTGGTTCTCCTGGTCAGCGGCCGCGGGAATGGGGAACAACGTGGTGATCGGCCGGCTCTGCACGATCTGGAAGTCGTCGTCGACCAGGCACCATTCGATGTCCTGCGGACGGCCGAAATGCGCCTCGATCCGTCGCCCGAGCCGCACCAGCCGCACGACCTGCTCCTCGATCAGCGCCGGCTGCTTCTGCCGCTGCCTGTCGATCGCCACTTCCCGCGTACCGCCGCCCGGCAGAGCAGCGACGGCACGGTGTTTGGCGGCGACCGCCCCGGTGACGACCTCCCCGTCGCGCACCGTGAAGACGTCCGGGTTCACCAGGCCGGACACCAGGGCCTCGCCGAGCCCGAAGCTGGCGTCCACTGTCGCGACCTTCCGGTTGCCCGAGACCGGGTCGGCCGTGAACAGGATTCCGGCCGCATCCGGAAAAACCATCTGCTGTACGACGACAGCCATGTGGACCGCGCGGTGGTCGATGCCGTTGCGCAGGCGGTAGATGACGGCCCGCTCGGTGAACAGCGACGCCCAGCATCGGCTGACGTGTCGCAGGACCGCCTCCGGCCCCACCACGTTCAGGTAGGTGTCCTGCTGGCCCGCGAAGGAGGCCGTGGGAGTGTCCTCTGCCGTCGCGCTGGACCGCACGGCGTAGGCGGCCTCGTCGCCGAACCGGGCGAGCGCGCTGGTGATCGTGGCCGCCAGCTCGGCCGGAATCGCGGTCCCCTCGATGCTCCGGCGGATCTCCGCGCTGAGCGCGCCGATCGCCTCCCGGTCGTCCGGGCCCAGGCGCGACAGCTGATCGAGCCGGTCGTCGATCGACGGTGCCTCCGCCATGACCCGCCGGAAGGCGGCCGTCGTCACGCAGAATCCGGCCGGCACGCGGACGCCGTCGATCCGCGACAGCCCGCCCAGGTGCGCGGCCTTGCCACCGACGACCCCGACCTGCGTCTCGTCAACCTCCCGAAGATCCAACACCGGTGCGAGGTCACTGCGGTCCCCGTCCATCGACAACACACCCACGTCATGCCCCCCGTTACGTCCTGATGCTGGTCCGGCCGCAGATTCTGCGCCAGGACCGGGGTCTTGCCGCAAGCCCCCAGGTGCGATATACGTTAGAAGTGGCAGGGAGAGTTATCTCCTTGCCTTTGCTTTTGTCGCCCAGGGCGGTGCGGTGACCCGCCTGTCCGCCGCACACCCCCGTCCGGCCTAGAGTCGCCAGCATGCGGATCCGGATCGACGGCAGCGACCTCCCGGGGCGGCGCGCCGGTGCGGAGGCCGACGCGCTGCGGCTGGGCAACGTGCACGTCGGGGTCCAGCGCAAGGCCGAGGTGGTCGAGCTGGTGCCGGCCGACGCGCCGACGGCAACCTGGTGCTTCGAGGTGTCCAGCCGCGACATCGACGGGATGCTCGACGTCGGCGGCCCCTGGGTGCACGGGCGGCCGGGAGCGCGGTTCCTGTATCTGAGCTGGGGAGCGGTGACCGAGGACGGCTTCGCGATGTTCCGACGAGCGAAGCTGATGTTCACCGACATCCCGACCGAGCTGCTGCGCGCCGCACACGAGGGCAGCGGCACACTCGTCGGCCGGGTCGGGTTGACCGATGCCGCGGGCGGACCACTGTCCGCGCGCGTCCGACCCCCCGGCGTCGCCTGGACGGTGGAGTGACCCTGCCCTACTGCCGCCGTACCCGTCTGCCGTGGCGCGACCGACGGCGCGGGTCGGTGTCGTCCGCCGACCAGCCAGCGCCGCACTCCGGGTGACCCGCAGGGTGCCCGTCGGCCGCCTTGACCTTGACACAGTGGCAAGGTCTTCAGTGGGGTCCAGGAGGTGGTCCCGATGACCAGGCCGGAAAAGGACACGAACACCACGCGGGCGCTCCAGGCGCTGGAGAACGCCGACCCGTCGGTGCGGCTGCGCGCGGCGCTGGCAGTCGGCACGGCCCCGGACCCACTGTTCGTCGACACCCTCGTCGAGCGGTGCGCGATCGAGCCCGAGTTCTCCGTACGCGAGATGCTCACCTGGGCACTGATCCGTCACCCAACCGCGCTGACCGTACCGAAGCTCACCGACCAACTCAGCTCGGAGCGTGCGCAGGCCCGGAGCCAGGCGTTGCACACGTTGTCCAAGATCGGCGATCGGCGGGCCTGGCCGGCGCTGACGCGGGCGCTGCTGACCGACCCGGACGACGAGGTGGCGCGAAGCGCCTGGCGAGCGGCGGTCGTCCTCGTGCCGCCGGGTGACGAGCCCGAGTTGGCCGACGTGTTGGCGACGCAGCTCGGGCGCGGCACGCGGGACACGCGGTTGAGTCTCAGCCGGGCGCTGGTCGCGCTCGGTGCGGTGACCACGCCGATCCTGCGCGCCGCGATGACGGATCCCGACCCGCACGTACGCGCGCACGCGATCGCGACGGAACGGCTGACCCGGGACCCGGATGCCGGTGTCGAGTTCGCGATCGAGGAGGCGAAGCGCGTGGTGGCCCTCGGCGCGATCGGTGAGAAGGGATGATGCGCAGGTGTTGATCGGTGACGTGGCGCGCCGGTCCGGGGTCAGCGCTCGCATGCTCCGGCACTACGACTCGCTCGGCCTGGTCCGGCCGACCGGTCGGAGTGGCGCCGGCTATCGGGAGTACTCCGACGAGGACATCCGGCTGATCTTCCAGGTCGAGAGCCTGCGGTCCCTGGGTCTGTCGTTGCGTGACGTCCGACGGGCACTCGACGATCCCGGCTTCGCACCCTCCGACCTCGTCGACAACCTGATCCAGCGGACGCGACAGCGCATCGCCGATGAACTGGACCTGCTCACCCGACTGCGTCGGATCGGTGCCGCCGAACCCGCCGGCTGGGAGGACGTCCTCCAGGTCGTCGCGCTCCTACAGGCACTGGGCTCGCCGAGCGCGGGCAGGCGTCAGCGCGCGGCCCTGTCCTCGGTCGACGGGGCTCAGGTGCCCGTGGAGGCACTCGTCGAGGCGGCGCTCAACGAGTCCGACCCGAACGTCGCCGGAGCCCTGCGATGGGCGCTGGCACAGTCGGGGGACGGGGGCCTGGCGCTGCTCGCGGACGGCCTCCGCTCACCGCAGGCCGACGTACGCGAGCGTGCCGTCCAGACCATCGCCGAGATCCCGCACGACGCGGCGACCGACGTGCTGCGCGACGCCCTCGCGAGCCCCGACGTCGTGGTCCGCGGGTACGCGGCGCTGGCGCTCGGTGCACGGGGGGCGGCGGACGCGGTCCCGACGCTGATCGACATGGTCGTCGAGGAGTCGAAGGACGCCGAAGCGGCCGACGTGTTGGGCGTGCTGGCGGCCGATCCCGCGGCGGCGGACCGGATCGCGACCAGGCTCGTCGACCGCCTCGCCCGGGGCACCCTGACTCCGTCCGCGCGTCGGCGGCTGACCGAGGCGCTGGCGGACATCCGGGGCAGCATCGCCGCACGCGCGCTGGTGGGCCTGTCGCAGGATGACGACCGTGCCGTCGCGCTGACGGCGACATCCATCCTGACGCTCCGCGAGGGGGCCGGGAAGCTCCGCGACGGGATCGGCAGGCGTCGCCACGGGGCTGGGCCGGGCACGATGCCGGACGGCCCCCTCGCCTGAGCGAGAGGGCCGTCCGTCGACAACGGGTGGAGGCGCTGGTCAGCCGCCGGCGAACGTCGTGTCGATGCCGCACTTGGCGTTCTGGTTGAGGCAGGACTTCACCAGGTCGGCGAGGCGATCCGGCTCCCAGGCGTTCATGAAGTCGCCGTGCATGGAGGACGGCTTGCCGGAGGAGAGGCTGAGACCGTCACCGCCCAGCGACTCGTAGTTGACCATGAAGGACAGGTCCGGCACCGCCACCGGGTACTTGCCGGTGCAGACGCCGTTCACCGGGTCGCCCATGTGCGACTTGTGGTCGGGCGAGTCGATGTTCTGGCCGTCCCAGCAGTCCTTGAACACGAGCTGGAAGATCAGGTTGCCGCCCGGGGCGCACCTCGGCCAGTTGCCGTCGGCGCTGCGACCGATCTCGGCGCTGCCCGCGCACCAGAACTGGTTGCTGCCGGCGTTCCTGGGGGTGTCCACCTGCCGCTTGGCGTCACCCTCGACCACCACCAGGCCCGGCGGGAAGGGCTTGACGGTCGAGGGGTCCTTGACCCGCGAGCCGTAGTAGATGCGCATGCTCTTGATCGGGACCGGCTTGCCGTCCTTGCGCAGCTCCGGGGTCCAGTAGGCGCTCTTGTCTCCCGGGGCGTTGCAGGTGTTCGCCGCGGCGAACAGCTTGTCCGTCGTGGTGAAGGCGTCGACCTTCGGGCCGAAGAAGGTGTGCATGTGCGAGGCGCCCGACAGGCCGGGCAGGACGATCGGGTCGTCCGCGGCGGAGTTCGCGACACCGCAGTCGGTGTGGAACTCCGGCACCCGGGTGGTGCCCGGCGGCACCGCCTTGGGCTTGAGCGCGTTGAACGCGGCCAGCTCCTTGTTCCACTTGGCCTGGTCGACCGGCACCCAACCGCCGGCCGGCGCGGTCGGCGGCACCGACGAGGAGGGTGACGCCGACGGGGTGGCACTCGGCGCGGACGAGGCGGTGGGCGTCGGCGAGGCGCTGGCCGACGCGCTCGGCGACGTGCCCGCCGGGGGACCGAACGTCAACCAGTTCAGGTTCACGAAGTCCGACGACGACGTGCTCTTCATGACGGCGAAGACGGTCTGCGCGCCGGTCGGCACACCGGACGCCTTCGCCGTGACGGTCTTCCACTGCTGCCACCCGCCGGTCTGCGCGATCGGGAAGCTGGCCAGCAGCTGGCCGTCCTGCGCGCCGAGGTGCAGCTCGACGGTGCCGCCGGTGGCGTTGTGCGAGGAAACCCGGGCCGTCAGGTCGACGCCGGTGATCCACACATTGTCGTACCGCAGCCAGTCGCCGTTGGCCAACCAGCCGACGTTCCGGCCGCCGCCGGTGTCGCCGGTGCCCTCGGCCTGCGCGCCGGAGTGCGCCGCGAAGGCCTCCGCCTGGACCCGGCCGGGCACGTCGACCTCTTCGGCCTGGGCGCCGGCGATATAGATGCCACTCGCGCCGAGCGCGGCGACGACCGCGGAGGCGAGCGTGATGCGAGTGAGGCGACGACGCTTCAGCGCCCGGTCCTGCGGTGCGACGTGCGCGGGGGGAGTCCGCATTACCAGTGTTGTCCTTCGAGTCGGCGATAACGCTCCGGTCGGAAGAAGTATGTGCACGTCAGGAGCCTGCATCAACTCGCGGGAAAAGAATTAAGGAGGTCGCTCCGCGAAGGCGCTGGTGGCCGGCTCCGGCGCTCGGGATAACAATTTTTCACGCGCGTGGTCTTAAGTTTCTTTTAAGTCTCCGGCGCGCCGGGCTATTGGATTATTACGCATTCTGGGTAACGAGTTCGGGCCGATTTTCGTCGGGGTGCCGGTCGACGGAAACTGACGGCGACAGCGCGCGGAGGAAGTTGGGCGCGTCGAAGATCTCGCCGGCGGAGGCGACACCGCTCGTCCTCGTCTGACCGGCGAGGATGCGGCGGACCGCCTCGACGGCCAGGGGTGCGCTGACCGCGTAGATGTCCCGGCCGGTGGCGACGACACGTCGTCGCGTGTCGCCGCGCCGCACCACGACGTCGACGGTGAACGTCTGCGCGGAGCGGCCCGACTCGTCGGTCGGGACCGGTGCCTGCGCGGCGGCCAGGTCGGTGGCGGCGTCGGCGGCCATGTAGGTGCGGACCTCGGGGATGGCCAGGTGGCTCGGGACGGTGACGACGTCGGCCATGGTGAATTCACCGAGCACCCGCCGCCGGCCCAGCGGCGGGGGAAAGTCCCACGCCAGGCTCGGCAGGTCGTGCTCGTCGACGTGGTACTCCAACCGGCCGCCGGTGTAGCGGACCCGGCGACCGTCGCGGCGCTCGCGGGAGACGGCGCCGGCGGCGACCGTCCCGGCCGTCGGGTGCCAGCTGCTCAGTCCGTACGCGACGTGCGCCTCGTCGGCCGACGTCCAGTCGCCCATCGCCGTGGTGACCAGCAGGTCGCCGAGCCCGCCGAAGAACGCCATCGCCGGGACGACCGCGACGCCGGCCGCACGGGCGGGCTCGCTGAAGTGCGCGAACGTGTCGACGTTGGCCTCGATCTCGGCCGCCACGTCCACGTACGGGATTCTGGCGCGCAGCGCGGCCTCGATCACCGGCGCGGCGGTCGAGGCGAATGGGCCGGCGCAGTTGATGACCGCGTCCGCGCCGATCAGTGCCTGGTCGAGCGAGGCCGGATCGTCGACCGACGCCACCCGTTAGGCGAGCCCCGACGCCGCCAGTCTGCTCTCGTCGCGGCCGAGCAGCAGCGGCACGAACCCGCGTTCGCGCAACTCCGTCACCACGAACCGTCCGGTGTGCCCGTACGCCCCGAACACCGCCACACGCTGACCCATTGCTGCCCCCTGAGAAGATCGACTGGGTACAGCCTCCAGCAGCGGCCGATGACCGACCAGTGTCGGGAACGCCATTACCCGTACAGTTTCGGACATGACCTCTGTCGCGATCGCCGCCACCGACGGGATGCTGCACTTCGAGGTGGGCATGGCCTGCGAGGTCTTCGCCCGCGACCCCACCGGCCAGGCGGACCCGTGGTACGAGGTGGTGGTCTGCGGCCCCGGCCCGGTCCGGGTGGGACGGTTCCAGATGGAGCCCGACGACGGGCTGGACCGACTCGCCCGCGCCGACACCGTGATCATCCCTGCGGTGGAGGACGTCGACGTGGACATGCCGCCCGACCTGCTCGACGCGGTCCGCGCGGCCCACCGCGCCGGTGCCCGGATGGTCTCGCTGTGCACCGGCGCGTTCGTGCTGGCCGCCGCCGGGGTGCTCGACGGGCTGCGCGCCACCACGCACTGGGCCCACACCGAGGCGCTGGCCGCCCGCTACCCCCGGGTGCGGGTCGACCCGGACGTGCTCTACGTCGACAACGGCACCGTGCTCGCCTCCGCCGGCAAGGCCGCCGCGATCGACCTGTGCCTGCACCTGATCCGCCGCGATCACGGCTCGACGGTCGCCAACGCCGTCGCCCGCCGCCTGGTCGTGCCGCCGCACCGCGCCGGCGGCCAAGCCCAGTACGTCACCACCCCGGTGCCCGCCCGCGACGACCACCCGCTCGCCGCCCTGTTCCCCTGGGTCCTGCAACGGCTGGACCGACCGCTGACCGTCGAGGACCTGGCCCGGCAGGCGAACATGAGCTCGCGCAACCTGGCTCGGCACTTCCGGGCGGTCACCGGCACCACCCCGCTGCTGTGGCTGTCGACGCAGCGGATCCGCCGCGCCCAGGAGCTGCTGGAGAACACCGACGACAGCATCGACGTCATCGCCGAGGCGGCCGGCCTGGGCACCGCCACGACACTGCGGCGGCACTTCCACCGCACCGTCGGCGTGCCGCCGGACGCGTACCGGCGCACTTTCCGGGCCACCGGGCCCGCCGGGGGATGAGCCCTGACCGGGGTACGCGCGGAGGGGCGTCGCTCGTCGGCGTCGGGCAGAATGCCAAGTTCCTGCTCTGCCGGCGGTCGGGGGTCCGATGGGCTACAGCTTCGAACACGTTGATCTGCCCGAACCCGCCGCTACCGCGCGCGCCCACGCCGAAGCGTGCATAGACCTGAACGGGTCGTGCGGCAACTGGCCGCAGTGCTACGACGAGTACTCGTCGCTCGCCGACGCCTACCAGTTCGCCCTGAACATCGCCGGCATGGGGTTCTGCCGGGAACGCATGCGATGGGCCGGCATGACCTACCAGGCAACGCCGCAGCCCTTTCCGGACTGGCCGTTCGACAGCGTCGCCGACTGGCGCAACGACCAGCGTCGACGCGACGCCTACAAGGAGGCCGAACGGGCGGCATCCGCGCAGACCAGCCCCGGCAAGGTGGGGATCCCCGAGTTCAAGTTGACGAGCAACGGCCCCTGGGTGGTGGGCGAGACCGAGATCGAGCAGGCGTTGATCCTCTACGACGCGTCGCCGACGAGCCTGCGCGCCGAGTGGGAGACCGACGAGCTGTGGGTGGCCTGGCTCGACTGGCTGCGGGAGACACGTACCCACGGCGGCTTCACCGTCAGTTGAGCGTCTCGCTAGCGCTGGTTGGGGCGCTGGCGGGCGAAGGCGTCGGCCTTGCCCCAGCGGCCGGGGACGTCTAGGAGCGCGATCCGCCCGAAGGCGGCCGGTAGCGCGGGGGCCACGGCCAGGTGGTCCTCGTGCGGATCGAGGCCGAGCATGGTGCGGATGAGCAGCATGCACGCCCCGCTGGACCACGCCTGCGGGCTGCCGGCGGTCGGGTACCGGACCGGGTACCGGGTGGTGTCACGGTCGAACCCGCCGAACGCCTCGGGCAGCCGGCCCTCGAAGTAGGTGGCGGCGGAGAGGATGCTCTCGGCGATGCGGCCCGCCTCGGTGGTGAACCCGTACCGGCGCAGACCCCAGGCGATGAACGAGTTGTCGAACGGCCAGACCGTGCCGTTGTGATAGCCGAGTGGGTTGTAACGGCCCTGCCCCTCGGCGAAGGTGCGCACGCCCCAACCGGAGAAGAGTCTCGGACCCATCAGGTGTTCGACGACCCGCGGGGCCCGCTCCGGCGGCACGATCCCGCTCCACAACAGGTGCCCGATGTTGGACGACAGGCTGTCGACCGGAGTGCCGTCGTGGTCGAGCGCGAGGGCGTAGTAGCCGCGGTCCTCCAACCAGAAGTCCCGGTTGAAGCGGTCGTACAGCGCCGCCGCCTCGCGCTCCAACTGGTCGGCGAAGTCCGGGTCATTCCAGACGGTACGGGCCAGCCGCGCTCCCCGGATCTTGGCGTCGTAGGCGTACCCCTGGGTTTCGCAGGTGGCCCTCGGGAAGCCCGGCAGCCGCCCGTCGGCGTAGGAGATGCTGTCCCAGGAGTCCTTCCAGCACTGGTTGTCCAGGCCGGTGGCGCGGTTGCGTCGCTGGTACCAGATGTAGCCGGTGGAGGTCAGGTCCGCGTACTGGTCGATCCACGCCAGGGCCGCTCGCGCCTCCTGCTCCAACTCGGTCACCAGCGCCGTGTCGCCGCTCCACCGCTCGTACTCGTCGAGCAGCACGACGAACAGCGGTGAGGCGTCCACCGTGCCGTAGTAGGGGGAGTGCGGCTGCTCCTCGAACGCGGCCGACTCCCCGTAGCGCAGCTCGTGCAGGATCCGGCCGGGGTCCTCCTCCAACACGTCGTCGGTGCGGACGCCCTGCAGCGACCCGAGGATCCGCAGCGTCGGTGGGGTCAACGAGGGGGTGACGGCCAGGGTCTGCAGGCAGGTCAGCAGGCTGTCGCGGCCGAACAGGGTCATGAACCAGGGCAACCCGGCTGCGGGTACGGCGGCGCCGCTGAGCGAGAGCGGTGCGAAGCGCAGCGCCGCCAGGTCCACCAGGCTGCGGTGGTACACCTGCTGGAGGGCGACGCTGTCGGTGTCCAGCGTCGGGGCCGCCTCGACCCAGGCCCGCAGGCTGGTGGGCAGTGTGGAGGCGTCCGGCCGCTGAGCCCGCAGAGCCGAGCGCAGGTCGACGCCGTCCGGACGCAGCGCCCTCATGTCAGCCTGTAGCTGCGTCGACCACTGCTCGCCGGGGCGGAGTCGGACCCGGAAGCGGATGCCGTCCGGGTCGAACTCGGCCGGCTCACTCGCCGACACGACCACCTCACGTTGGTAGGTGCCGCGCCGGTAGCCCAGGCGCAACTCGTTCGGGCCCACGTGGGTGTAGTGCGTGCCGACCTTCTCACCGACGTCGAACTTGATCTCGAAGATGTCGGCGAAGTCGGCTGCCACCTCCAGCCGCACGTCGAGGTCGGTGTCCCGGTCGCCGTAGTTGAAGATCGTCAGCGATTCGGTGAGGTCCGGGCCGATGCGCCGGCGCCGGATGGCTGACAGGTCCGCCTGCACGTAGTCGACCGCCGCGCCCGGCACCACGAAGAACGTGACCTCGTAGTACTGGCTGTCGTCCACCGACAGCGCGGTCATGCACTCGCCGTTGACGAAGAGCATCCAGCGGGACAGGAAGCGGGTGTCGGCGGCGAACAACCCGACCGGCGTGGCCGGGGACGACTCCACATCGCCACTGGAGTCGGACACCATGAAGGTGTTCCCGTCGATGCACGCCACAGTGCCCGCGATGTCCCTCATCGGTCACCTGCCGCTGTCGCGGTCGTCGCGCTGAAGCGGCCCCGCCTCGCGCGGGAAGAGCCGCCCGAGTCGCAGTGCCAGGCCGAGGTCACCGTCGACCAGAATGTCGCCGCGGGTGATCGCCGCCAGGCCGTTCACCTCACCGCGTGCCATCGCCTCCGCGACCTGCGCGGACACCCGGATCACGGTGGTGGCGGGACCACCGCTCCTCGTCACCCGCATCCGGCCATGATCGATGTCCAGGAGCCACTGCTCCAGGTGGCCCCCGTCCCGGATGTCGAACCGCACGCTCCCGCAGACCTTGCTGAACCGCGGGTCACGGCCGGCAACGGTCAACCGCTCGAAGAAGGCGCTCGTCGCCGTCATCCCACCTCCCCGACCGCCGGTAGCAGCGGATGCCGGCTACCCGGTACGGGTCACTGTTAACTCCGGGCGGCGCGCGGTTTTCAGGGTTTCAGCGTGAAGCGGGTCCAGGTGGTCGCGTCCGTGGTGACGATCAGATGGTCCGGCTCGCCCGTCGACCCGTCGTCGCGCCCGAAGAGCCAGGCGTAGCCGGGCGCGACACTGACCGCACCGACGAGCCGGCCGTACTCCCGGGCGACGGTGAAGTGCCGTCCGTCGTCCCGGCTGACCAGCAGCCGCCCGCGGCGGTCGGAGTCGGTCCCCTCGCCGGGAGTGATCGCCAGCAGGGACCGGTCCGATCCCACCGTGAGGTCGTAGGGCATCTGATCTTGCAGGTCGGCGCCGGTGTCCGTCCAGGTCTTCGCGCCGTCCGTGGTGCGCAGCAGCCGCACCGCGCCATCCGACGACTGGGTCAGCACGTACCCTTCCCGGTTGTCGAGCCCGGCCGCCGTGATCACGTTCCCGTCGTCGCCCACCTCCCACGAGGTCCAGGTCGCGCCCCGGTCGGCGCTGCGGGCGACGGTCGACCCATCGGCGCTCCCCCTCTGGTACGTGGCCCAGATGCTGCCGTCCGCGGCCGGGTAGAGGCTGAACAGCGGGCGCCACGAGGGTGCCGTGGCGGTGAGCCGGTATACCGTTCCACTCGACGGGTCCACCGCCAGCGGCTCCAGCATCGGCCTACAGCCGAACCCGCAGAGGACCGGTCGGGCCGTCGCCGGGAACGCGGGTACGGCGACGATCGCGGCATCCGCGTCCCGCCAGGTGCGGCCGTAGTCGGTGGAGAGCTGGGCCAGCCCGGAGTCGGTGACCAGGTAGGACCGCTCACCGAGTACGAAGAAGTCCGTGCCGCTGCCCGGCGTTCCGGCGGCGGTCCCGGCCGCACATCTGGCGCCCTCGAAGCGCGCCGCGTCCCAGTCCGACCAACTGCGGCCACCGTCGCCGGTATACGCGAAGCGCACGACGCAACCGTCCTGCCGCACGTCGACGCCGGAGTTGGGTCCGGTCAGCGTGAACTGGCTGAACTGCGCATCCGACGTTGTCGCAGGGTCAGCCGGCGCGGCCCGGTCCGGCTCGGCCACCAGCGGCAGGACCGCCAGCCCGGCCAGTGCGACCAGTGCGACCGCCACCATCGCAACCGACCGGTGTCGGCGGGACCGGGCGGTGGACCGCAGCGCGTCGAAGGGCTGTGGCGACACGGCCTCGGTCAGGGTGTTCATGTCGAACCCGGAGAACTCACGACCGGACATCGATCCTCCCGGTTTCCGTAGCGTCGGAGGCGCACTTGGTGCCAGTGCTGGTGGCGTCGGAGGTGTCGGCGAGCAGCGCCGCCAGGGCGACCCGGCCCCGCGACAGCCGGGACTTCACCGTGCCGGACGAGACGCCCAGCGTGGCCGCGACCTCGTCCACCGGCAGGTCGACGAGGTAGTGCAGAGCCAGGGCGTGCCGCTGCCCCTCCGGCAGCACCCGCAGGGCGGCGAGCAGGGCAAGGTGCTCCGGGGAGTGGTCGGCGACAGCCGGCGGCGGGCCGATGCGGCGCAGCAGCCCGTCGAGCACCCGGCGGCGGCGGTACCGGCTGCGGGCCCAGTTCACCGCGACCCGGCGCAACCACGCCTCCGGGTTCTCCAGCGCGGCGAAGCGCCGTGGTGACACCAGCGCCCGGGTGAACGCCTCCTGGACCGCTTCCTGCGCCTCGGTCAGGTCGCCGGTCACCGCGTACAGCTGGACCACCAGGCGTCGGAAACAGCCGGCGTACAGCTCGGAGATCAGATCACCGTCGGACACCGTCACCCCCCTTCTCCACCACTCCCACCAACGGGCCGGGAAGAAGGTTCCGGTGGCCGGCCAGAATATGTGGCCCCCCGACCCCACCGACCGGCTCGGGCCGGTGGCGGGTGCGCGGCTCGGCCGGCTGGTCGAGCAGGCCGAGCGGGAAGGCCCCGCCCCGGTCACCTGGACCGAGGCCGGCCCCCGGCCGGAGGAGCACAGCTCACGGTGGGACGCGCTGGGCTGCCTGGTCGCAGGGCTGACCGGTCTGGTCCTGGTGGCGCTCACCGTCGTCGGCCTGATCACCGTGCTCCGCTGGGCGTGGTAGGCCAGGGGGCTACCGGAGGTCGAAGTCCACCACGACCGGCGTGCGACGGACCCGTACGGGGGTCGCGGCGTCGAAACCGGCCGCGCTCCGGTGCCACGCCGACGGGGCGTACGCGCAGTCGCAACGCAGCTTCACCCGCTGCCCGGGGAGCAGGCGCAGGGTGTAACCGGTGCCCACGTCCGCGACGCCGGCCAGGTCCCCGGTCAGCGCGTCGAACGCGATCACCTGGGCGTAGGTGAGCAGCTCGTCGACTCGTACGCTCCCGCTCAGCGGCGTCCCGGCGGGCAGCGCCTGGTCGAGGGTCACCGTCTCGTTGGCGCGGACCGCAACCGGCCGTGCCGACAACCGGCTGCCCGCACCGCCGGACCACACGGTCGCCAGCCCGGCGGCGGCGAACTGCACCGGCCAGTCGTACGGGCCGAGACCGGTGATCGTGTAGCGGCCGTACTCGTCGGTGGTCGGGCCGTGGTCGTCGTACTTCGGATGCGGCACGTAGGGCACCACCATCACCCGCGCGCGGGGGACCGGGGCGCCCGTCGCGTCGGTCACCACGCCCACGACGGTGCCGGGAGGGTCGAGCCGGACGTCCGACAGAGTGGTCACCGCGCCGGCCCGCACGCGGACCTCCCGGGCCCGCTTGCGGTCACCGGTGCCGCCGTGCCGGCCGACCCACTGCCATCCGTGCGCCGTCGTGTCGTACGGGCGAACCAGCAGCCGGTACGTCCCGGGGGCGACGTCGGCGGCCACCAGGACCCCCTGCTCGTCGGCGCAGCCCCCGTACCGACCGAGCTGGTCCTCGCCGAGCGTCACCGCCGCCAGGGCCGCGGCGTCCACTGGGACGAGCGCGGCGCAGGCCCGGGACACCGGCGCGCCGGTCGCCGCGTCGCGCACCACGGTGCGGACGCCGCCGGGCGTGGGCGACACCGACCCGGGGGTACGCGCGGCAGCCGGCTCGGCGGCCTGCACGACGAGCAGTGCGACGGTGACGGTGGCGGTCAGCTGGCGGAGAAGGGCACGGCGCATGAGGTCGTCCTTCCGGCGGCGCGGCGGGTGGGGCCGACGGTACGGCCCGCAAGCGATCCAGATCGGTCACTGTCACGATGTCGACCGTCGACGGAGCGTTTGCGCCCACGCTGCCCACATCGGGCGTTCTACCCCGAACCGGGCGCGCACGTCACGCCTACCGCATAGCGTCACGGGGGCGGGACCACCGCCGCTCCGCCGGCGGACCGGCGGTCACGTCCACCGGAAGGGACCAGGCATGACCCGGATCGACAGTGTGCTCCTGCCCGAACTGGACGGGCCGGTGCCGGCGACGCTGCCGAGCGCCCTGGGCCTGCTGAGCCTGGCGCTGGGCGTGGGCGCCCTGGTCGCGCCCGGACCCGTCGCGCGACTGACCGGGGTGGACGACTCCCCGTCCGCGCGGGCCGTGCTCCCGGCCGTGGGCCTCCGGGAGTTGGGCAGCGCCGCCGGTCTGCTCAGCGGCCGTCGCCCCGCCGGCTGGGCCTGGAGCCGGGTGGCCGGCGACGCCATGGACCTGACCCTGCTCGGAAGGGCACTCGCGGACCGCAGCGGTGAACGACGCCGCCGGGTCGCGCTGAGCACCCTCGCGATCGCCGGCATCACCGCCGTCGACGTGCTCTCCGCCGTGCGGATCGGGCGGGCCCAACGGGCCCGGGCCCGGGTGATCCGGATGGAGATCGCCGTGACCGTCAACCGTTCACCCGCCGAGGCGTACCGGTTCTGGCGGGACATGGAGAACCTTCCCCGGTTCATGGCGCACCTGGAGTCCGTACGCGCCGACGACCTGCGCCGCTCGCACTGGATCGCCCGTGGCCCGGCGGGTCACCGCGTCGAGTGGGACGCCGAGATCATCGACGACCAGCCGAACAAGTCGATCACCTGGCGTTCGCTGCCGGGCACCCGGGTGCCGAACGCCGGGCGGGTCCGGTTCGTGCCCGCACCCGGTGACCGGGGCACCGAGGTCCGGGTCGAGCTGCGGTACGCGCCTCCGGCCGGCGCGCTCGGGCGGGTGGTGGCGAAGCTCTTCGGCGAGGAGCCCGAGCAGCAGGTCCGCGACGACCTGCGCCGGTTCAAGCAGGTGCTGGAGACCGGCGAGGTGGTCCGCTCCGAGGGCAGCCCCAACGGCATCTCCGTACGCCAGCAGGCCATGCAGCGTCCCGCCCAGCCGCTGCCGTCGTCGCGCCGCTGACCGCCCACGCATCCGAAAGGGACCGACCATGAAGGCCACCGCCTGGATGGGCACCGACAGCGTCAAGGTGATCGACGTGCCCGACCCGAAGATCATGAACGCCCGGGACGCGATCGTCCGGATCACCACCACCGCGATCTGCGGCTCCGACCTGCACCTCTACCACGGCTACATTCCAGCGATGCGCAAGGGCGACATCCTCGGCCACGAGTTCATGGGCGAGGTGGTCGAGGTGGGCCCGGAGGTCCGCAACCTCAAACCGGGCGACCGCGTGGTGGTGCCGTTCCCGATCGCCTGCGGGCACTGCTCGTCCTGCCAGCGCGGCCTCTATTCGGTCTGCGAGAACTCCAACCCCAACGCCGGCATCGCCGAGAAGATCATGGGGCACTCGCCGGCCGGCATCTTCGGCTACTCCCACCTGCTCGGCGGCTACGCCGGCGGCCAGGCCGAGTACGCCCGGGTGCCGTTCGCCGACATCGGCCCGCTCAAGGTGCCCGACGAGGTCAGCGACGACCAGGCGGTCATGCTCGCCGACGTGTTCCCGACCGGCTACATGGGCGCCGAGATGTGCGACATCAAACCCGGCCAGGTGATCGCGGTGTGGGGCAGCGGGCCCGTCGGGCTGCTCGCCGCGGCCAGCGCCCGGCTCCTGGGCGCGGAGCGGGTGATCGTCATCGACCGGTTCCCGTACCGGTTGCGGCTGGCCGAGGAGCACACCGGCGCCGAGACGATCAACTACGAGCAGGCCGACGTGCTGGACACCCTCAACGAGATGACCGCCGGCCGGGGGCCCGACGCGTGCATCGACGCGGTCGGCCTGGAAGGCCACCACGGCAACGCCGCCATGTACGCGTACGACCGGGCGAAGCAGGTCGCCCGGGTCGAGACGGAACGGCCGTTCGCCCTGCGCCAGGCGATCCTCGCCTGCCGCTCGGGTGGGGTGGTCTCGGTCGTCGGCGCGTACGGCGGCTTCGTCGACAAGTTCCCGATGGGCGCGTTCATGAACCGCTCACTGGTCATGCGGACCGGTCAGTGCCACGTCCAGCGCTACACGCGGCCGCTGCTGGAGCGCATCCAGCGCGGCGAGATCGACCCGAGCTTCATCGTCAGCCACCGCATGCCGCTGCGCGACGCCCCGAAGGGCTACAAGATCTTCCAGAAGAAGCAGGACGACTGTACGAAGGTGCTGCTCAAGGTCTGACCGGCGGTCAGGTCTGCCGGCGGGGGAGTGCTGCGCGCGCGACGCAAGCTCCGGGCGGCGCGTCTCCCGCTGGCCGGGCAGCTAGCGTGTCGCCATGGAAAGTGGAGGCACGTCGGTGCCTGTCTCGACCGACGTCACTGTCCGGCTGCGCCCGGTTGGCGAGGCCGACCTGGGGATGCTCCGACGGTTCTGCACCGAGCCGGGCCTGATCGGGCTGGACTGGGCTGGCTTCAAGGACGCGGGGGCGCCAGCGCGGCGGTTCGCCGTCGACGGCTATCTCGGCGAGGACGACGGGCGGCTCGTCGTGGAGGTCGAGCAGGAGCAGGCCGCCGCCGGCATCGTCAGCTACACCGCTGGGCGTTACGCCGGACGGGCGTCGTACTGGGAGATCGGCATCGCCCTGCTGCCGCAGTGGCGGGGGAGAGGCATCGGCTGGCGCGCACAGGCGTTGCTCTGCGACTACCTCTTCCACCACAGCCCGGCGCAGCGCATCCAGGCCGGTACGCACCCGGAGAACGTCGCCGAGCAACGGGCGCTGGAGAAGGCCGGTTTCCAGCTTGAGGGCGTCATCCGGGCCAGCGAGTTTCGGGCCGGTCAGTGGCGCGACGGCTACCTCTACAGCCGGTTGCGCGACGACCCGTCCCCCTGGGACCCGACGCCGCAGGTCTGAGCGACGAGGGGAGTCCGGATCCGCGCGTGACCCCGTTTGTGGTCAGGGAGCCGGGGAACTCGCCCCGTTCGTCCGCAGGCAGGCCTGACGGCATGTCGAGGAGACCGAAGGAGCGGAGCATGGAGTACGAGCAGATGATCGCCACGGTACGACAGCGCGCTGGTCTCGGTGAGAACGAGGCGGTGCGGTCCGTGCAGGCCGTCCTGTCGGTGCTCGGTGAACGGCTCGCCGGACGGGAGGCCGACAACCTGGCGGCACAGCTACCGGAGCGGTTGAGCGGGTCCGTCACTCGCAATCCGGAGGGCCGTCGGTGGGATGTTGGCGAGTTCCTGAAGAAGGTCGGGGACCGCGAGCAGGTCGCGAACGCGGACCATGTGCGTCAACACGCCCAGGCGGTGCTGCGTACCGTCGCCGAGGCGCTCGATGACGACGAGCGACACGACCTGCTCGCCCAGCTTCCCGGCGGCATCATCGATCTCTTCGGTGTTCCCACCCCGCGAGGCTGAGCCCCGTGCGGATCGGGCCACCCGGGGCGCTCACGGGATCGGCCACTCGTGCACCGGTCGGTTGCTGTGCATCAGGTCCACGTAGTGGCGGACCACCTCGCGCAGCGCCTCCGGTCGGTCCAGGTGGTCGGCGGACTCCAGTCGGTGCAGCGTCTCCACCTGCCAGGTCGCGCCGTTGCGGCTGGTCAGGCAGCGCTGCTCGATGACGCCGAGCAGCCGGTCGCGCTCGGCCGGGTCGAGCCCCCACCGGTCCAGACCGTGATGCGCCATCGGCAACAACCGGCGCAGCACCAGCTCGGTCACCGGCAGGTAGCCGAGGCCGGGCCAGAACACCTGCGCGTCGATGCCGTGCCGGGCGCAACTGGTGAAGTTTTCCTCGGCGGCGCTGAACGACATCTGTGACCACAGTGGGCGGTCCGATTCGGCGAGGGCGCGGACCAGTCCGAAGTAGAAGGCGCCGTTGGCGATGGTGTCCAGCACGGTCGGTCCGGCGGGCAGCACCCGGTTTTCCACCCGCAGGTGTGGTCGGCCGCGGGACACGTCGTACACGGGGCGGTTCCACCGGTAGACGGTGCCGTTGTGCAGGCGCAGCTCGGCGAGACTGGGCACCTCGCCGGCCGCGAGGGCCTGCGTCGGGTCCTCCGGGTCGCAGACCGGCAGCAGCGCCGGGAAGTAGCGCACGTTCTCCTCGAACAGGTCGAACACGTTGGTGATCCAACGTTCGCCGAACCAGACCCTGGGGCGTACCCCCTGGGCTTTGATCTCTTCCGACCGGGTGTCGGTGGCCTGCTGAAACAGTGGGATGCGGGTCTCGCGCCACAGCTCCCGGCCGAAGAACAGCGGCGAGTTCGCGCCGACCGCGACCTGGATGCCGGCGATCGCCTGGGCGGCGTTCCAGTAGTCGGCGAACTGGGCCGGGCTGACCTGCAGATGGAACTGGGTGCTGGTGCAGGCCGCCTCCGGGGTGATCGTGTCGGCGGTGACGGCCAGCCGCTCCACGCCGCTGATGGCGATCGGCAGATCCTCACCGCGGGCCGCGAAGATCTGCTCGTTGAGCAGCTTGTAGCGGGGGTTCGCCGAGAGCGTCTCGGCGGTCAGATGCTCCGGGCGCAGTGTCGGCAGAATGCCGATCATGACCATGTGGGCGCCGATCGCCCGGGCCTTCACCTCGGCGGCGTTGAGGCTGGCCCGCACGTACTCCTCGAAGTCGGCGGTGCCGGTGCCGGCCAGCCGGCGCGGCGGCACGTTGATCTCGACGTTGAACTGGCCCAACTCGGTCTGGAAGCTCGGATCGGCGATGGCTGCCAGCACGTCGGCGTTGCGCATCGCCGGATTCGACGCCTCGTCGACGAGGTTCAGCTCGATCTCCACGCCGGTCAGCGGCCGGTCCACGTCGAAACGGGACTCGCGCAGCATCTCGGCGAAGACGTCCAGGCAGCGGCGGACCTTGTCGCGATAACGGGCCCGGTCTTCTCGACTGAAGGTTCGTACGCCGACGTCCTCGCCCATGGTCACCACCTTGTCACCGCTGGTCCCCCCTAACCTCGCACGTCCGGGGCGGGCGGGGAAAGACCCGATGGTCCCTTCCTACCCACCTGCCCGCCCTGATAGCCCAGTCAGGCCGCCCCGATAGCATTGCGGCCCTGAGAGGTGGTGGCGTGCGGATGCGCGAGAAGGTGACCCGGTTGTTCGTCGCGGCGGCGATCGCCGAGGCCTGCTCCTGGCTGGCCCTGCTGGTCGGCATGCTGGTCAAGTACGGCCCGCCGGACAACGAGCTGGGCGTCAAGATCTTCGGGCCGATCCACGGAGGCCTCTTCGTCGCGTACGCCCTGCTGGTGCTGGCTGTGGCCCGGCTGCGCCGGTGGAGCCTGCTGGCCACGGCGGTGGCTCTGGCCAGCGCGGTGCCGCCGTTCGCCACCCTGGCCTTCGAGCGTTGGGCCCGCCGCCGGGGGATGCTCGGCGTCGACCGCCAACCGGCCCGCGAGCC
Source organism: Micromonospora sp. C81 (assembly GCF_018070425.1). NCBI lineage: Bacteria > Bacillati > Actinomycetota > Actinomycetes > Micromonosporales > Micromonosporaceae > Micromonospora > Micromonospora sp. C81. Next base: position 137,600 of record NZ_JAGPXS010000016.1, on the reverse strand, counting down.
CGCCCCGGTCGGCTGAGCCGCCAACCCGCCCTGGTCGGCTGACCCGCCGGCCGCCTGCCTGAGCGATCAGGTCAGCGCGGAGCAGGCCACGACGCCGGCCAGCAGCAGCGCGCCCAGGAACGCCTGCAACAGCAGCGGCGGCCCGAGGTGCGACCAGAGCGTCGCGGTACGCGGGGTCAGCAGCTGCCCGGTGGTGAGGTTGACGATCCGCTCGATCCGGGGCGGCAGCTCCGGGTCCCGCTGCGGGCGCAGGGTGAGCTGCACCTGGTCCGCCGGGTGCAGGGCGCTCTGCGGCAGGTGACCGTGCAGCTCCACCTCGCAGAGCTGCCCTGCGGTGTTACGCAGTCGCACCGGCGTGACCAGATATTCCGGACCCTGCTTCAACTGCTTCCAGCGCCGGCGGGTGCCGCCACCGCCGAAGGAGAAGAGCGAGCGCAGCAGCAGGGCGGGCAGCCGCGCGAACGCCGCCGCCGCGAGCACCGCCACCAGCACCGGCTGCCCGATACGCACCTCGCGCGTGTAGCCGTCGAGCAGGCGGATCAGCCGCCCGGTGACGATCCGCTCCGTCGGGTGCACGATCCGTCGGGTTTCGAGTCCGCTGTCCATTTCCACCACCGAGAGTCCGCATGTGTTCACAGATCGTATCGACGTCCTCAGTTGAACGACGTGAATGAAACCTGGTCACGGGCTCACGGCCACGAGGTGACATCCCGGGCGACCCGGGTAAGCGGGGGGCCGAGCTGGAAAGGGGTCGAGCATGCAGCTGTCCTTCCTGCGCCCGCTCTACGACCGTCCCGGGCCGTGGTGCTCGGTGTATCTGGACGCCTCCGCGGACACGGAGGATGCCCATCCCGCCCTGGACCTGCGCTGGCGCGCCCTGGAGCGCCGGCTCATGGAACAGGGAGCCGACGAGGCGAGCATCGCCGCTCTGGACCGGGTGATCCGTGGCCACGACCCGATGGTCGGGGACTACGGTCTGGCGGTCTTCGCCAGTCACGGCCGGGTGGTGCTCTCCGAGTACCTGTCCGCGCCACCACTGCGCGATCTGGCCAGTTTCGCGCCGCTTCCGCACGTGATGCCGTTGCTCGCCCAGCGGGGCGAACAGGTGGCCTGGGTACGGGTGCTGGCCGACCGGATCGGCGCGGACGCCATCGCGATCAGTGCCGGAGGAGTGCCCCGGCGGGCCCACGTCGTCGGCGGGGAGACCTTCCCGCTACGCAAACCGCAGCCCGGCGGCTGGTCCCAGGACATCTACCAGAAGGCCGCCATGGAGGCCTGGCACCGCAACGCCGGTGACGTCACCGCGGCGACCGTGCAGCTGGCCGAGAAGGTCGGCGCGGAGGTGGTGGTGATCGCCGGCGACGTCCGGGCCACGGGGATGATCGCCGCCCAGATGCCCGAGCGCTGGCAGGACCTCATGGTGCGCACCGACGCGGGCTCGCGGGCCGAAGGCGCCGACCAGACCCTGCTGGACGACCTCACCGTGCAGACCATCGCGGAGGTCGCCGATCAACGGATCAGCGCCGCGCTGGACAGGTTCGGTGTGCAGGAGGACGTGGGCGGCGGGCTCGACGCGGTCGTCTCGGCCCTGCAACGCAACCAGGTGGACACCATGATCATCGTGGACGACCCGTCGGCCAACGGCGAGCTGTGGATCGGCGCAGAGCCGACCGAGATCGCCGTCGACCCCGGGCAGCTGGCCGCGATGTCGGTGACCGACCCGCAGCGGGTACGCGCCGACGCGGCACTCGTCCGGGCACTCGTCGGCACCGACGCGGCGCTGACCGTGTTGGGCCCCGAGGAGGCGCCCGAGCTCACCGACGGCGTCGGCGCGGTGTTGCGCTACGTCGACCCCAGTACACCGGGGCGCGAGAATGGCTGAGCGGCGGGTCGCGGATCTGGTGGTGGAGCGGCTCCTGGCCTGGCGGGTGCCCCGCGCCTTCGGGTATCCGGGCGAGGCGATCGCCCCGCTGATCGAGGCGTTGGACCGCACCGGCGGTGAGCCGGCGTTCATCCCGGCGCGGCACGAGGAAACCGCCTCGTTCATGGCCACCGGGCACGCCAAGTTCACCGGCGGTATCGGGGTCTGCCTCGCCACCCAGGGGCCCAGCGCCGTCCAACTGCTCAACGGCCTCTACGACGCCAAGCTGGACAGCAAGCCGGTGGTGGCGATCGTCGGGGAGGACATCTCCGGGCCGCTCGGCGGCGCCCACCAGGAGATCGGGCTGAGTCGCCTCTTCGGCGACGTGTGCAACCAGTTCGTCCGCTACGGCCGCAGCCCGGAGGACGTGGGGGCGCTGCTGGACCAGGCGTTCCGTACGGCGGCGGCGACGCGCAGCCCGACCTGCGTCGTGCTGCCCCGGCAGTTGCAGGAAGCCGTGGTGCCCGACCTGCAGACGTACGCCGCCGGGGTGATCACGGCGACCCCGGGTGAGCCGCTGGCCCGGGTGCTGCCCCACGAGGTGGACCTCGACGCCGCCGCGCAACTGCTCGGCGGCGGCCAGCGCGTCGCGATCCTGGTGGGGCAGGGGGGTCGGGACGCGGCCCCCGAGATCATCGAGATCGCCGACCGGCTCGGCGCCGGGGTGGCCACCTCACTGCTGGGCAAGCCGGTCCTCGACGAGCGGCTGCCGTTTCACACCGGGGTGCTCGGCGAGGTCGGCACCCCGGCGGCGGCCGAGCTGATGGGTGGCTGCGACACGCTGCTGATGGTCGGCACCAACGACCCGTGGACCGACTACTTCCCGATGCCCGAGCAGGCCCGCACGGTGCAGATCGACATCGACGGTCGCCGGATCGGCACCCGCTACCCGGCCGACGTGCCGCTGGTCGGTGACGCCGCCGAAACGCTGCGGGCGCTGCTGACCCGCCTGCGCGGCCGGCCCGAGCAGCAGTGGCGCGCCACCGTGGAGAGCTCGGTGGACCGGTGGCGGGAGGTCGCCGCCGAGCGGGTCGCCGCGCCCGCCGATCCGGTCAACCCGCAGCTCGTCCTCCAGGAGCTGTCCGCCCGGATGCCGGGCAGCGGCGCGGTCGCGGTCGACGTCGGCTCGGTCCTCTACTGGTACGCCCGGCACCTCACCCTGCCACCGGGGGTGAAGGCTCAACTGTGCGGCACACTCGGCTCGATGGGCTGTGCCCTGCCGTACGCGGTGGCCGCCAAGCTCGCCGCCCCCGACCAACCGGTCATCGCGCTGGTCGGCGACGGGGCGATGCAGCTCAACGGGCTCGCCGAGCTGATCACCGTGTCGCACCACTGGCAGCAGTGGCGCGATCCTCGGCTGGTGGTGCTCGTGCTCAACAACCGCGACCAGAACGGCATGGGTGGCGGGCGTGAGCCGTCGACCGACCCGACCCGCCGCCGACCCGACGTGCCGTACGCCGGTTGGGCCCGGCTGCTCGGGCTGCACGGGGTGCGGGTGGACCGCCCGGAGCTGGTCGGCGCGGCCTGGGACGAGGCCCTCGCGGCGGACCGCCCCTGCGTACTCGAGGCGGTTGTCGACCCGGCGGTGTCGTTGGCGCCGCCGGAACCGGCGTTCGCCGACCTGCGCGGCCTGTACGCCGAAGGCGCTCCAGCCCGGAAGGTCCGGGAGCAGGTGACGCTCACCGCGAACGCCGACGACCTCGTTTAGTCGCCCTGGGCCAGGGCATCAGAAGCGGCCCGACGATGCTGGAGGTCCCATGTCCGAGACCGCTGACCGCCGCTACGGCCCGGCGATCCTGCCGCGGCCGCGTGGCCCGCTCTCCGCGGCGGTGGTCGAGGCTCTGCGGCGCCCGCCGCACGACCTGCCGACCGGTCTCGGCGTCGACCTCGGCCCGGCGGACCCGATCACCGACGAGGACCTGCAACTGACCCTGTTCCTCTGCTACGAGCTGCACTACCGGGGCTGGCTCGGGGTGGACGACTCGTGGGAGTGGCAGCCGACGTTGCTCGCGTTGCGCGCCCGCTGCGAACGGGTCTTCGAGGCGGCACTGCGCCGGCTGGTCGGGACGCCGACAGTGCCCGCCGCCGGGGTGGCTGCCGGCCTGACCGAGCTGGTCGCGGCCGACGACGGGCCGCCGCTGGCCGCGACGCTGCAACGACGCGCCGACCTCACCCAGTTCCGCGAGTTCGTCGTCCACCGTTCCGTCTACCACCTGCGTGAGGCGGACCCGCACAGCTGGGCGCTGCCCCGCCTGGGCGGCCCGGCCAAGGCCGCGCTCGTGGAGATCCAGACCGACGAGTACGGCAACGGCCGGCTGGACCGGATGCACGCCGAGCTGTTCCGCCGCACCCTTGACCGGCTGGGGCTGGACACCGCGTACGCAGCTCACCTGGACGCCGTGCCGGCGGTGACCCTGGCGACCAACAACCTGATGTCGCTGTTCGGCCTGCACCGGCGGTTGCGCGGAGCGCTGCTCGGGCACCTGGCCGCGTTCGAGATGACGTCTTCGCTGCCGAACCGCCGCTACGGCAAGGGGCTACGCCGCCTCGGTTTCGACGAGGTCGCCACCCGCTTCTACGACGAGCACGTCGAGGCCGACGCGGTGCACGAGCAGATCGCCGCGCACGACATGTGCGGTGGCCTGGTCCGTGTCGAGCCGGACCTCGCCCCCGACGTGCTCTTCGGCGCGGCGGCCGGGCTCGCGGTGGACCGGTTGTTCGCCGGGCACCTGCTGGACAGTTGGGCCGCCGGTCGCAGCTCACTGCGGCCACCCGCCCCGCCGACCGTGCCGCCGACCGTCTCGATCGCCAGGGCCGCGCCCGCCGCTGTGACCCCGCCGGCCCCGCCCGCGCTCGTCTGATCCGAAGGGCTCGTCACACCCGGAAGCCGACGGATCAGATCCAATCGTGTGGGGTCTGCGTAGAGCGCCGGACGTTGGGTGAGGGCTTGCCGCTCCCTTTGCTTTGCACCCGCCCATGCGCCACACACGCTCCGTAGCCGGTGCGTGGATGGGTGCAGAGCAAAGGCGGCGTGGTGCCTATGGTCTGGGCCGTCCGCGCGCGCTCTCGCTACGTGACGAGGCGACGTGGGGTCACCCCTCGCGGGTGGTGCCCGCGCGGAAGTTGATCGCCATGTGGGTGCCGTCGCAGAACGGCTTGAGCCCCGACTTGCCGCACCGGCACAACGCCACAGTGCCCCGGCGCGCGTCGATGCGCTCGCCGTCCGGCGTGACCAGCTCGAAGTCGCCGCGGACCAGCAGCGGTCCGTCCTCGTACGGGGTGATCGTGGCGGCGGCTGGCTCGCTGGTGTCCTCGGTGCGCATGGCCCCGGAAGTGCCCGCCCTGGCCCGGGCGAAACACCTCCCGCCGCCGTGTTCCGGCACATGGGAGAAGGCCGTTGCCGGCCCGCTCCCGCCGATCGTCGCCGAACGCCGAGGATGACCGGCGCACCCCGCCGACCGGCGGAATGTGCCGCCGGGTGGGTGATGCCCCGTTTGAACCCCATCGGGACGGGAAGCCGGGCCGCGTGGTGAGCGAACGAGGCAAGGTGGGCCCGGTGCACAAGGTGCACAAGGGGCTGACGGCCGATGGCGCCGGTATGGCCGGCGACCGGGTCGTGGCCGCGGGCAGCGCCGCCCGGGTTCTGGTCGCCGCCACCGCCCGGGCGCTGCGCGGGGTGGACTGCGCCGACCTGGGCCAGACCGGCCCGACGTCGCGCTTCCCCGGTGCGCCCGAGCCGGTACGCCGTGCCGCGGTCACCCGCGCCGCCGGTCGGGTCGCGCTGACCGTGGCCCAGGCCGACGAGGTGGACGCCGCCCGGGTGGCCCGCTGGTTCGTCGACCAGTACCCCCGCCGGCGCTACCCGGGAGTCCTCATCGGCTCTCCGCACGGCGGTGCGGCACACCTCGCGGTGGCCCTCGGCGTGCCGCTGCTGCCGGCCGGCTTCGACATGATCGTGCACTGGTCCGACGGAGCGGTGGACCGCCCGGCGGCCGCCCTGGAGCACGGCGCGACACTCGCCACCCGGCTGCTTGCCGGCAACGCCGACCTGCACCTGCGGCAGGTGCACTGCCCGGCCAGCCGTGGCGCTCTGGCCGGCGTGACAGTGGCGCTGACCGCCGCGTGGAGGGCCCTGCCGGCCGCGTACGCGCAGTTCCTGGCCGACCGCCTGCTCCCCGGCGCGCCGGTGCTGCTGGTCCACGACGCGCGCACCTGGCCGGTCCTCGAGCGCAACGCTGGGCACAGCTTCCAGGTCGGCTGCCCCGCCAGCGGGCTGGACCCGGTGGACTTCCATCCGGACAGCCACGCGCTGCGGCAGGTCCTGCGCTCCGTCGGCGGCAGCGTGGCCCGGTGGGAGCCGCCGGAGGTGTCCGTGCCGTCGGGTCACGCCGAGCACGGCGTCGACCCGGGCTTCGAGACGGCCGCGCGGGACTGGTCGGCACGACACGAGCACCCGCTGCACCGGGTGCTGGTGCCCCGACCGGCGGCGTTGAGCGCGGGCGTCGCCGACCTGTACCGGCGGTGGCTGCGCGGCGCCGGCAAGACCGGTGACCGGTTGGTGGTGGAATGCGGCCGGCTGCTCGATCCGTGGCAGGTGGTGCGCGCGGGGCTGGTGCCGTACTGGTGCGAGAACGCCGCCCGGCGCACCGTCGACGAGGCCGAGTGGTGGCTGGCCGGCAGCGAGGCGTTCAGCTCGGTGGACGTGTTGCCCGAGCCGCCCGGGATGCGCTCGCCCGCGCTGGCGGGGCTGCCCCAGTGGCTGGCCGTGGCCGGGTTCGGGCGACGGCGTCGGGCGTTGGACCGGACCAGCGCCCGCGGCTACCCGGTGACCTCCGTGCCCACCCGCCGGGCCACCGAGGTCATGCGTGCCCAGCCGTACGACCTGCCCGTGCCGCCCCCGCTGGGGGCCGCCGAGGCGTTGGCAGTGCTCCGCGACAGCGGCGGCCACCAGGGGTTGCTGGTCTCCTGAGGCGGAGCACGCCGAAACATCCTCGCGAACCCGGGGTCCCGTGATTGAGTACCTACGGAGCGGGAACATCGCTGGCTGCGACGGCCTGATTGCGCTGCGTAGAGGCGGTGTCGCCCGCTGGCATCCCAGTCACTGACCCACTTTTCCGGCCCGGTGCGTGGCTCGACCACGCGCACGACCGGTTTCCCGATCCGGGCGGGGGACCTTCCTGAGGGAGGCGCGGATGTTCGGACAGACGAGTACGACCACGACCACACCACCACCCACCGAGCGAGGTCTGGAGGATCTCGACGCGGCGGCACTGGCGTACGCGGCCCGGATCGAAGGGCTGCCACCGGAGCGGCGGGGAGAGGCCCGGGACGACCTGGTTCGCTTCGCATTGCCCTTCGCCGGGCGACTGGCCCGCCGGTACCGGGGTCGTGGAGAGCCGCTGGAGGACCTGGAGCAGGTGGCCCGACTGGGGCTGGTCAACGCCGTCGACCGGTATGACCCGGAACGGGGCTCGTTCACCGCGTACGCCGCGATCACCATCGTGGGCGAGATCAAACGACACTTCCGGGACCGGACCTGGGGCGTACACGTGCCCCGCCGGCTGCGCGACCTCATCCTCGAGGTGGGGCAGGCCACCGCCGCGTTGACCAGCGAGCTGTCCCGAGCCCCGTCGGTGGCCGAGCTGTCGGCCCGACTGGAGACCCCGCAGGCGGAGATCCTCGCCGCGCTGGAGTCGGCGGCCGGCTACAGCCCCGCCTCACTCAACGCCCCGGTGGGCGGGGAGAGCTCCGCGGAGTTCGGGGACCTCGTCGGCGAGTCGGACAACGCGCTCGAATCCGTCGATGACCGGGTCACGGTGAGCGGCCTGCTGCACCGGCTTCCCTGGCGTGAGCGGCGCATCCTGGCGATGCGGTTCTACGGCAACCAGACCCAGGCGGAGATCGCCGCCCGGTTCGGCATCTCGCAGATGCACGTGTCCCGGCTGCTGTCGCGGGCGCTCACCTGGCTGCGCCAGGCAATGCTCGCCGACGCGCCGCCCCCGTGGCAGAACGGCGCCGCCGAGCCCGACCCGGGCAAGACCCGGATCTCGGTCAAGCAGAACGGCGACCGGGTGGTCGTCGAGGTCGGCGGCGAGATCGACCGCGACGGCGCGGACCAGCTGCGCCGGGCCATGCTGGAGGCGGTCACCGGCCAGCCCAGCGAGGTGGTCGTCGACCTGGTCGGCGCGGGTGGTTTCGACGCCGGCGGGATCGCCGCGCTGATGGCCGGACGGGACGCGGCGGAGCGGACCGGGGTGCCGCTGCGGCTGACCCGGGTGCAGCCCGCCGTGCGCCGCTCGCTCACCGCCGCTGGCCTGGCGCCGGCCCGGGACTGACCGCACACGTACGGGCGAAGGGCCGACACCCACCGGGTGTCGGCCCTTCTGTGCGCGTACCCCTGGTCAGCGCTCCTCGGGGTTGCCGTCGCTGTGCGGGTGGCGCCAGCGTTCGTGCGGCTTCGGCGCGTCGTCGGCGTCCTCGGGCGGGTCGCTCTCCTCGAAGCTGGGCCGGCGGACGCCGTCCGGGTCCGGCACGTCCACCGGCCGTGCCCCGGACCGCGGCGCCGGCTGGTACTCGGCCGCCTCGGTGGCGCCGTGCGCGCCCTCGGCCGACGGCGACTCCGGGGCGTGGTGTTCCATCCGCAGTTCGTCGCTGAACTGCTGCGGCGGCTTGGTGGTGCGCTGCGGCAGATCCCGGCCCAGGTCGGCGACGAGCGGGCCGTACTTCAGGTCGAACGCCGGACGTTCCGACCGGATCCGCGGCATCCGGTCGAAGTTGCGTAGCGGTGGCGGGCAACTGGTGGCCCACTCCAACGAGTTGCCGAAGCCCCACGGGTCGTCCACCGTCACCATCGCCCCGTACCGCCAGGACTTCCACGCGTTGTAGATGAAGAACAGGGTGGACGCGCCGAGGATGAACGAGAAGATCGTGGAGATGGTGTTCAGGGTGGTGAAGCCGTCGCTGGGCAGGTAGTCGGCGTACCTCCGGGGCATGCCCTCGTTGCCCAGCCAGTGGTGCACGAGGAAGGTGCCGTGGAAGCCGATGAACATGGTCCAGAAGTGCAACTTGCCGAGCCGCTCGTCGAGCAGTCGCCCGGTCATCTTGGGCCACCAGAAGTAGTAGCCGGCGAAGAGCGCGAAGACCACGGTGCCGAACACCACGTAGTGGAAGTGCGCCACCACGAAGTAGCTGTCGTGGGTGTGCCAGTCGACCGGCGGGCTGGCCAGCAGCACGCCGGTGAGGCCACCCAGCAGGAACGTGACCAGGAAGCCGATGGCGAACAGCATCGGTGTCTCGAAGGTGAGCTGGCCCTTCCACATGGTGCCGATCCAGTTGAAGAACTTCACGCCGGTGGGCACCGCGATCAGGTAGCTGAGGATGCTGAAGAACGGCAGCAGCACCTGCCCGGTGGCGAACATGTGGTGCGCCCACACGGTCATGGACAGCACGGTGATCGCGATGGTGGCGAGCACCAGCCCGGTGTAGCCGAAGATCGGCTTACGGGAGAAGACCGGGATGACCTCGGTGATGATGCCGAAGAACGGCAAGGCGATGATGTAGACCTCGGGATGGCCGAAGAACCAGAACAGGTGCTGCCAGAGCATCGGCCCGCCGGTCGCCGCGTCGTACACGTGGGCGTTGAGCAACCGGTCGGCGGAGAGCGCCAGCAGCGCGGCGGCCAGCAGCGGGAAGACGAGGATCACCAGCACGCTGGTGAACAGCATGTTCCAGGTGAAGATCGGCATCCGGAACATGGTCATGCCGGGGGCGCGCAGGGTCAGGATCGTGGTGATCAGGTTGACCGCGCCGAGGATGGTGCCGAGCCCGGACACGACCAGGCCGAGCACCCACATGTTCGCGCCCACCCCGGGGGAGTTCTCGACGCTGCTCAGTGGGGTGTAGGCGGTCCAGCCGAAGTCGGCCGACCCCTGCGGTGTGAGGAAGCCGCCGACCACCATCAGCCCGCCGAACAGGTACAACCAGTAGGCCAGCGCGTTGAGGCGGGGGAACGACACGTCCGGCGCGCCGATCTGGATCGGCACGATGTAGTTGGCGAACCCGAAGGCCGCGGGCGTGGCGAACAGCAGCAGCATCACCGCGCCGTGCGAGGTGAAGAGCTGGTTGTACTGCTCCGGGGACAGGAACTGCATCCCCGGGCGGGCCAGCTCGGCCCGCATCACCATCGCCTCCAGGCCGGCCAACACGAAGAAGGCGAAGGAGGTCAGCAGATACAGCAGGCCGATCTGCTTGTGATCGGTGGTGGCGAGGAACTTGAGTAACGAGTTGCCGGGGACCGGCGCGCGTACCGGTCCGGGGAAGCCCCCGAAGCGGGCCGGAGCCAGGATCGCCGGGCCCCGATCTCGACCGGGTTCCGTGGTTACCCGCTTGGGCATGGTTGCTCACCCCGTCGTGACGGCAGAAAGGACGGGCGTGCCTACCCGACCCTCTCCCCATGTAACCAGCCCAGAGCGGTAATTTCGGTCAGATCGCCAGTACCGGCGCACCTACCGCCATCGCTCAGGTCGCGGGCAGCATCGCCCAGACGGCCTTGCCCTGACCGGCCGGCACGCTGCCCCAGCGCTGGGTGAGCTCCCGGACCAGCAGCAGCCCTCGCCCGCCCTCGGCGTGCAGGTCCGTCCCGCCCTCCCGGGCCTGGGCGCTGCTGCCGTCCACCACGGCCAGGTGCAGATACGGCCGGCGCAGGGTCACCGTCACCTGCATCGGCGTGCCGGCGTGCCGGACCACGTTGCCGACCAGTTCGCTGAGCACCAGGGCCGCCGGGCCGGACGCGTCCGGCAGATTCCAGCGCGCGCACGCCTCGGTGACCAGCTCCCGGGCTCGCCGGCAGGCGCCGGCAACGGGCTCCAGTCGCGCCCGCATCCGCAACGGGGACGTCGTGCCCGCCACCCGGGTCGCCTCCGCGCAGTCGGGGGACACCGGGACCACCCGGCACGTCGTCGACTCGGACAGCCAACGGGCGGCGACCGGCGACGGGCAACAGAGCACCACCGGCACGCCCGGCCATTCCTCGGCCCGACGGGCCGTCGCGGCGAAGACGGACAGGGCCAGCCGGTCCTTGACGTCGACCTCGGCCATGTCGACCACCAGCGCGTCCGGCTGGTCGACCAGTGCGTCGCGGAGCGCGTGGTGCACCGACCGCATGGTGCCCAGGTCCAGGGCGCCGGTGAGTCGGACGACCGCCACCGGTGCCGTGGTGCGCACCTCGCAGGTGATCCGGCTCGACATTGGTGCCCTCGATTCGCTGCGGGGTCGGGATCTCACCACTACCCGGGGTCGAAGCGGATCAAACGGGCCCCGTGCCGAGGGCGAGGCAGGTCACCGACGGGGTCGCCCGGTCAGCAGGCCCAACGCGATCATGCCGATGCCCAGGCCCAGGTGCAGCCAGTCGTCGGCGTCGTTCACCGGCAGTACGTTCGCCCCGGTGTCGTGGTCCACCGCCAGTCCGTACAGCCAGAGCACCAGGTAGACGGCGCCGCCGCCGACCAGGAACGCCCGCGCGCCGGTGATCGTCCGCGCCAGCACCAGACCCGCCACCCCGAACGCCAGGTGCACCAGGTTGTGCAGCACCGACACCTGGAAGACGCCGAACAGGAAGGCGCCCGAGCCGTGGCCGGCGAAGCGCAGGTTGTCCGTGCCGCTGGTGATCCCCGGCACGAAGCCGAGCACACCGATCAGCAGGAACAGCACCCCGACCGTCGCCGCCGCCCGCCGGACCAGCGGCTTGCCGTCGGCCGGGTTGGGTCGGGCCCGGGAGTGGGCCATCGGTCCGACCATTCCCGGCTCCTCGCTGCGCGGCGGGCATGAGCGCTGCCGCCTACCCGCTGTCGACGCCGACAAACCGCCGCCCAGTCACCGGCCGTCCAGACACCGCCGCGCCTACGCTCAGGCCGGCAGCAGCCTCGGCGCGCTGGACAGCTTGCGGACCCGCTCGTACAGCTCGACGTAGCGCTGGGCCATCACCGCCGGGGTGAACCGCTGCGCGGCCACCCGCCGGCACTCGTCGGGATCGAGCAGGTCGGCGGCGACCACGAGGTCGCCCAGTTCCTCCTCGTCGGTGGTGAGCAGCCCGGTGCGGCCGTGCTCGATCAGCTCCGGCAGGCAGCCCCGGGCGGTCGCCACCACCGGCGTGCCCAGGGCGAGTGACTCGACCACCGCCGTGCCACCGGGCTCCTCCCAGCGCAACGGGAACAGCGACGCGCGGGCGCTGGCGAGCAGGTCGTCCCGCTCCTGACCGGCCACGGTGCCGATCCAGCGGACCAGGTCACCGTCGACGTGCGGCGCCACCTCGTCGAGGAAGAACCGCACGTCCGGGTTCTGCCGGGCCTCGTCGCCCGCGGCGGCCAGATCGGCCGGCCGATGGTACGGGCCGACCGGCCCCGCCAGGACCAGCGGGAACCCGACCCGGTGTGCCAGCCGGGCACCCACGTCCTGCCCCTTGCCCGGGTTGATCCGGCCGAGGATGAGCAGATGCTCGCCCTTCTCCGGTCGGGGCCGCCGGTCGGCGTCCACGGCCAGGGGGGTGGACAGGTGCACGTGCCCCACCGAGTGTTCCCGCAACGCGAGCGGGGCGCGGGCCAGCTGCGACGCGGAGACGCCGTTGACCCGGACCCGGTCACCGCCGTCCAGCCCGCCGTAGAGCGCGGGGTGCTTGGCCAGGTCCCAGTGCAGGGTGTGCAGGGTCGGCGGGCCGGCGGGACCCATCGCGGCGAGGGTGGCCAGGCCGACCGCCTCCACGTGGTCGTGCACCAGGTCGATGTCGTCGCGGGAGTGCAGCTCCCGGACCACACCGGCCAGGTGCGCCTGGGCGATCCCGCAGACCTGGTTGTACGGCCGTTGCAACGCCGCGAACTGCCCGTCGTCGAAGACCGACATCTGTTCGTCCACCGGCAGGGTGCTGCTGCCCACCGAGGCGAGCACCACCCGGACGCCGAGTCGCCGCAGCTCCGGCACCAGCGTGGCGATCACGTTCTCGATGCCGCCGTAACCGGGCGGCGGCACCGACAGCCACGGACCGGCGTTCATCAACACGGTGAGGCTCATCGCGCTCGTCCCTTCCTGGCGTTCACGCGGCGGCCACCCGGCGACGGGGCACGCGGTGGCGCAGTTCGGCCAGCGGCGGGCGTTCCTCGATGGACACGTCGCTGACCACGATCTCCCGGTCCAGGTGCGGCAGCGTGTCCGACCCACCGCGACGGAACTGGGTCAGCAATGCCTCCGGCGTCGCGCCGGGGACCGCCCAGCCGCGCCGCTGCAACCGGGACCAGGCGGTCAGCATGATCTGGGCGGACATTCGGCCAAGGGCGGCCGTGTCCTGGTGGCGGTGCTTGCGCTCGCCCAGGTCGACCTGGGCCAACGCGTCCAGCCCGACCAGCTCGAGCAGGTCGATCAGCATGGCCGTCTCCACGCCGTAACCGGAGACGAACGGCACCCGGGCCAGCACGTCACGGCGGCCGGCGTACTCGCCGGCCAGCGGCTGCACGAAGCCGGCCAGCTCGGGCCAGAAGAGGTTGAGCAGCGGGCGGGCCATCAGCTCGGTCACCCGGCCCCCGCCGTCCGGCTCCACGCTGGCGCTGCCCACCAGCGGGCGGTGGTAGAAGCCCTTCACGAAGTCCACCGACGGGTCGGTGAGCAGTGGGCCGAGCAGCCCGCTCACGAAGTGCGGCCGGAACTCCCGCAGGTCGGCGTCAATGAACGCCACCACGTCCCCTTCGGCGGCGGCGAGCCCGGCCCAGAGCGCGTCGCCCTTACCGGTGAGCTGCGGCAGCCCTCGGGTCATCTCGTCCTGACTGACCACCTCCGCGCCGGCGGCACGGGCCACCTGCGCGGTGCGGTCGGTCGACCGCGAGTCCACCACGATCAGCTCGTCGACCAGGGCGACCCGGTCCATCAGGTGCTCGCGGATGGTCGACACGATCGCGCCGACGGTGGCCTCCTCGTTGCGCGCCGGCAGCACCACGCTGACCCGGCTCCCTCCCTTGGCGCGTAGCAGCCGGCGTGCCGGCCAGTCCGCCGCCGAGGTGGTCCGGTACGTGGCCCACGCCTCCACCACCGGTGACACGGTCGTATCCCGCACGGGCACCCCCTCCGTTCGTGCGTGGAAATAGCGACACTGTTACTTCCCATTCGCCACCACGCGCTAACCGCTTCCAGGGCGTCAGCTTGATCACAACAGTGACATTGTCGCGTTCCCAGGGCATGAACGTTTGATTGCGGACACCCCAGGGGACTGCTCCCATCGAAAAGGAAACGTTCTCGAAAGAGGTTGTCGCATGCGGAAATGCCGGGTTGGTCTCGTGGGCGCTGGCGGGGTGGCACAGCGCCATGCCCGGGTGCTGTCCGGGTTCGACGACGTCGAGCTCATCGGGGTGACCGACGTGGCACCGGAGGCGGCGGCAGCGCTGACGGCGCAGCACGGCGGCCAGGTCTTCGGCGACGTCACCGAGTTGCTGGCCGCGGCCCCGGACGCGGTGTACGTCTGCGTCCCGCCCTTCGCGCACGGTCCCGCCGAGGAGGCGGTGATCGAGGCCGGCGTGCCGATGTTCGTCGAGAAGCCCGTCGCGGTCGACCTGGGCACCGCCGAGCGGATCGCCGACCTGGTCGCGCGCAGTGGGCTGCGCACCGCCGTCGGTCATCACTGGCGCTACCTGAGCGTGCTCGACCAAGCCCGCGACCTGCTCGCCGACCGCCCGGTGCGGATGGTCAGCGGCGCCTGGCTCGACAAGGTCCCCCCGGTGGCGTGGTGGTCGCGCCGGGACCGCTCCGGCGGCCCGGTGGTCGAGCAGGCCGCCCACGTGCTGGACCTGATCCGTGTGCTGGCCGGCGAGGTGACCGAGGTCACCGCGTACGGCAACGGCACCCCGCCGCCGGTCGACGGCGCCGACATCGACTCGGTGACCACCGCCGCGTTGCGCTTCGCCGACGGGGCTGTCGGCACCCTCAGCGCGGCCTGCGTGCTGGGTTGGAAGCACCGCGCCGGCCTGGAGATCCTCGCCGACGGGCTGGCCCTCTCGCTCACCGAGGACGGCCTGACGATCCGCGACGCCGACGGTGAACGACACGTCCCCGCCGACCCGGAGGCCGCGCGGATCGCGGTGGACCGCGCCTTCGTCGACGCCGTCCGCGGCATCGGCGACGACGTCCGTGTGCCGTACGCCGAGGCGCTGGCCACCCAACGGCTGGCCCTCGCGGTGGCCGACTCGGCCCGCACCGGCACCACCGTGCGGCTCGCCACCCCGACCGCCCCGGCCGCAATCAGCACGGGGGTGACCGTCGATGCGTGACAAGGTCGTGGTGGTAACCGGCCCCGGCCGGGTCGAGCTGGTCGAGCAGGACGCCGCCCCGCTGCGTCCCGGCACGTTCCGGGTCGAGACGCTCTACAGCGGCGTCTCCGCCGGCACCGAGCTGAGCTTCGTCAAGGGCACGAACCCCTACCTGAACGTCACCTGGAACGCCGACCTGGGGCTGTTCCAACCGGGCGAGGCGAGCACCCCGTACCCGGTGAACCGGCTCGGCTACATGCAGGTCGGCCGGGTGGTGGAGAGCGACACCCCGGCCGTCGCCGTGGGCACTGTCGGCGCGATGACGTACGGGCACCGCACCGGCTGGCTCGCCGACCCGGTCGCCGAGCGGTTCGTGCCGCTGCCCGACGACCTGGATCCGCTGCTCGGCGTCTACGTCGCGCACATGGGTCCGATCTGCGCCAACGGTCTGCTGCACGCCGCGGCCGACCTGCACGGCACCGACGTCCGCTCCCTCGGCGACGGGGTCCGCGGCCGGCGCGTCGCCGTGGTCGGCGCCGGGGTGGTGGCGCTGCTGACGGCGCTGTTCGCCCGGCGCAACGGCGCCGCCTCGGTGGTGGTGCTCGACCCCACCCCGCACCGTCGCCAGGTCGCCGAGGCGCTCGGTCTGGAAACCCTCGACCCGGACGCGGACGACCCGGCGGTCGTGCTCAAGACCCGGTGGGCCCACACCGCCGGTGACCGGGGCGCCGACGTGGTGTTCCAGTGCCGGGGGCAGGCGTGGGCGTTGCAGCTCGCCCTGCGGCTGCTGCGCCCCCAGGGCACTGTCATCGACCTCGCCTTCTACCAGGAGGGCGCGGACGCGGTTCGGCTCGGTGAGGAGTTCCACCACAACGGGCTCTCGCTGCGCTGCGCGCAGATCGGCCGGGTGCCGCGCGGGCTCGCACCCACCTGGGACCGCGAGCGACTCTCTGCCGAGACCATCGACCTGCTCCGGACGTACGGGGACGTGATCCGCAAGCACCTCGTCTCGGCGGTGGTGCCGTTCGACGAGGCGCCCACCCTGCTCACCGATCTGGCCGACCGCCGTCGCCAGGAGCTTCAGGTGGTGCTGTCCACCTGACCCGGCGGGCCGGACCGACCCGGCGGGCCGGAGCGCGCCCGCCCGGGTGACGCGGCGGACTACCGTTCCCGGCATGAGCACCTCGACGCACCGGCCGACCGGCGGCACCTCGACGGACCGGCCGGCCGGTGGCGCCGCTGCGGGCCGACCGGTCGGTCTGGGGGCGCTGCTGCCGTACCTGCGGGAGCACCGCGGCACCCTGGTCGTGGTGGGCGTGCTGTCGCTGGTCGGCGCGGCCGCGTCGCTGGCGCAGCCGCTGCTCACCCGCACGGTGCTCGACCGCATCGGTGCCGACAATCCCGTCGCCGACCTGGTAGCGGTGCTGGTGGTGCTCGTGGTGCTGGGCGCGGCCATCGGTGGGCTGCGCGACTACCTGCTGCAACGCACCGCCGAAGGGGTGGTGCTGGGCACCCGGCGACGGCTCGCCGGTCACCTGCTGCGGCTGCCCATCGCCGAGTACGACCGCCGGCGCACCGGCGACCTGCTGTCCCGGGTCGGCTCGGACACCACCCTGTTGCGAGCGGTCGTCACCTCCGGGCTCTTCGAGACGGTCACCGGGGCGGTGACGGTGGTCGGCGCCGGCATCGCCATGGTGCTGCTCGACCCGCTGCTGTTCGGCGTCACCCTGCTCGGTGTGGCACTGGGGCTGGGCTTCGCCGCCACCTTCGCCCGCCGGGTCCGGGCGCTGGCCCGAGCCGCCCAGGAGCGGATCGGTGAGATGACCTCGGCGGTGGAGCGGGCCATCTCGGCGGCCCGGACCATCCGGGCCAGTCGCGCCGAGGCCCGGGAGGCGGAGACCGTCACCGGCAGCGCGCGGGAGGCGTACGACGCCGGCCTGCGGGTGGCGCGGGTGCAGTCACTGGTCGGCCCGATCGGCTCGATCACCGTGCAGGGCGCGTTCCTGCTGGTGCTCGGCATCGGCGGTGCACGGGTCGCCGCCGGGGCGATCTCCGTCGGTGACCTGGTCGCCTTCGTCATGTACCTGTTCCTCCTGGCGCTGCCGCTGGCCCAGGTGCTGCGGGCGTACACCCAGTTGCAGTCCGGTCTGGGTGCCCTCCAGCGGATCGAGGAGATCCTGGCCGTGCCCGCCGAGGGCGCTGCCGACCGGGCCGCTCCCGCCGCCGCGACGACCACCCCGCGCCGGCCCGCACCGATGATCGAGTTCGATCGGGTGGGGTTCGGCTACCCGGGCGGCGAGCCGGTGCTGCACGAGGTCAGCTTCGCGGTGCACGCCGGTACGCGTACCGCGCTTGTCGGCCCCTCCGGCGCCGGCAAGTCCACCCTGCTGGCCCTGGTCGAGCGCTTCTACGAGGTCACCGCCGGCGCGGTCCGACTGGACGGCCACGACGTCCGGGACCTGCCCCGCGACGCGCTGCGGGCCCGGCTCGGCTACGTCGAGCAGGAAGCACCCGTGCTGGCCGGCACGCTGCGGGAGAACCTGCTGATCACCACCCCGGACGCCACCGACGACCGGTTGCGCCAGGTGCTCGACGAGGTCAACCTCGCGCACCTGGTCGAGCGCACCCCCGAAGGTCTGAACGTCCAGGTGGGGGAGGGTGGGGTGCTGCTCTCCGGGGGTGAGCGGCAGCGACTGGCGATCGCCCGCGCGCTGCTCGCCGGCCCGCCGGTGCTGCTGCTGGACGAACCGACCAGCAACCTCGACTCGCGCAACGAGGCCGCACTGCGCCGCGCCATCGACGCGGTGGCCGTCCGCCGGACGCTGTTGATCGTGGCGCACCGGCTCGCCACCGTCGTCGACGCCGACCAGATCGTCGTCCTCGACGGCGGCCGGGTGGTGGCCGTCGGCACCCACGCCGAACTGACCGCCACCGACCCGCTCTACCGGGAGCTCGCCACCCACCAACTGCTGGTCGGCTGACTCCGTCCGTTCGGGGGCCGACCTGCACTCCTCCGCCGGGGTCGAGGTGCTCTCTCCGTTCGGTGTCGACTTGCCGGCGGCCGGGCCGCGCAAGCCGGCCGGAATCGCGTACCGTTGCCGCTCATGGGTGTGTCGCAACGGTTCAAGAGCAAGTTCCGGCGGTTCCTTCAGCGCCCCGGCTCGACCGTGGATCTTGCTCCGCTGGAGAAGCTGCTGCCGGCTGTCGAGGCGCGCGAGGACGAGCTCGCCGCGCTGGACGACGCCGAGCTGACCGAGGCCGCGGGTGCCGCCACCGGCTACGAGGAGATCTGCGCGATCGGCCGCGAGGCCGCCCGCCGCGGCCTCGACCAGCGGCCGTACGACGTGCAGCTGCTCGGCGCGATGTCGCTGTTGTCCGGCAAGGTCGCCGAGATGGCCACCGGTGAGGGCAAGACACTCACCGCCACGATCGCCGCGTACGGGCACGTCCGGCTCGGCAACGGGCCGGTGCACGTGCTCACCATCAACGACTACCTGGCCCGACGCGACGCCCAGTGGATGGAGCCGGTCTACACCCTGCTCGGCCTCACCGTCGGCTGGGTCAACGAGAGCTCCACCCCGCAGGAGCGGCGCGACGCGTACGCCTGCGACGTCACCTACGTGTCGGTCAGCGAGGCGGGCTTCGACTACCTGCGCGATCAGCTGGCCACCGACGTGGAGGACCGGGTGCAACCGGCCCTGACCACCGCGATCGTCGACGAGGCCGACTCGATCATGATCGACGAGGCTCGGGTGCCGATGGTCCTGGCCGGCGCCGTGCCGGGCGAGCAGGACCCGGTGCACGCCGCCGCCGCGCTGGTCCGTGGCCTGCGCAAGGGCAAGCACTACACGGTCGCGGACGACGGCCGCAGCGTCGCGTTCACCTCCGCCGGCCTGGCCGCGATCGAGGCCAAGCTCGGCATCGACCTGTACGACGAGGAGCACGTCGAGCAGCTCTCCGCGGTCAACGTGGCGCTGCACGCGCACGCCCTGCTGCACCGTGACGTGGATTACATCGTCCGGGACGGCTCGGTCGAGCTGGTCGACGAGATGCGCGGCCGGGTGGCCCAGCGCCGCCGCTGGCCGGACGGGCTCCAGGCCGCGGTCGAGGCCAAGGAGGGCCTGGACGCCACCGCCGAGGGCGAGGTGCTGGGCACGATCGCCATGCAGGCGTACATCGCGCTCTACCCGAAGGTCTGCGGCATGACCGCCACGGCGGTGCTGGTCGGCGACCAGCTGCGGGAGTTCTTCGGACTTGAGGTCGCGGTGATCCCGCCGAACACCCCCTGCATCCGCGAGGACGAGCCGGACCGCATCTACGCCACCCGGGCCGAGAAGGACGAGGCGCTGATCGACGAGATCCAGCGCTGGCACGCCAAGGGGCGGCCGGTGCTGGTCGGCACGTTGGACGTCAAGGAGTCCGAGGGCCTGGCCGCCGGTCTCAACGCGGCCGGGGTGCCCTGCGTCGTGCTGAACGCCAAGAACGACGACGAGGAAGCGGCGATCATCGCCGAGGCCGGCGCGTACGGCGCGGTGACCGTTTCCACCCAGATGGCCGGGCGGGGCGTCGACATCCGACTGGGCGGCAGCGACGGCCGCGACCAGGAGCGGGTCGCCGAGCTGGGCGGCCTCTACGTGATCGGCAGCGGCCGGCACGACAGCCGCCGGGTGGACGACCAGCTGCGTGGTCGTGCCGGCCGGCAGGGCGACCCCGGCGGCTCGGTCTTCTTCGTCAGCCTGGAGGACGACCTGGTCGTCCGGCACGCCGCCGACTCGGTGCCGGCGTCGCCGCGGATGAACGCCGACGGCCTGGTGACCGACGAGCAGGTCGACTACGCGGTGGAGCACGCCCAGCGGGTCGCCGAGGGCGTCAACCACGAGATCCACCGCAACACCTGGCGCTACAGCGTGGTGATCGAGCAGCAGCGCAAGGCTCTCGCCGCGCGCCGCGAACGGTTGCTGACCAGTGACGTGGCCGCCGTGATGCTGCTGGAGAAGGAGCCTGAGAAGGCCGGCGAGATGGACGAGGACCTGCTCGCCCGCGCGGCCCGCTCGATCGCGCTCTTCCACCTGGACCGGCTCTGGGCCGAGCACCTGGCCGAGTTGTCGGAGGTCCGCGAGGGCGTGCACCTGCGCGCGCTGGGTCGGCTCGACCCGCTGGACGAGTTCCACCGGGCCGCCGTGCCGGCGTTCAACGACCTGATCCCGGAGATCGAGGCCCGCACCATCGCCACCTTTACCGAGACCGAATTCGATGAGGACTGGCAGCCCGACGACGGCACCCTGGTCCGGCCCACCGCCACCTGGACGTACCTGGTGCACGACAACCCGTTCGGGTCCGAGCTGGACCGGCTGATCGCGTCGATCGGGCGGCGACTCAGCGGCACCTCGCGCTGACGTAGGCCACCGGGGCCCCTGTCGTGCCTCCGCGTGCGGCAGGGGCCCCGATTTACGTCGTTTCGACCCAGGTTTCCTCGGGTAGTAGCGCTGGTCGGTCGAGTCGGGAGAGAGCAGACGATGACACAGGTGACGATGATCGCGGGCCGGGCGCGAGGGCGCACGGAGGCTGCGAACAGGTGAACCTCGACACGCGGGAGCCGGTGGTGCAGACCCTCGGTGTCCTGGAAACCGCAGCCCTGTTACGCGAGCTGACCGCCGGCCTGATCGCCCTGACCGACTTTGACGAGGCGCTGCTGGCCCTGGTCCGGGTCACCCGGGACGCCGTGGCCGGAGTGCGCTGGTGCGGGTTCACCGCCCTGCGCGCCGGCGAACCCGCCGGTGTGGCCGCCTCCGACGAGCGGCTGGCCGGGCTGGACGACCTGCGACACGGGCCGGACTCGCCAGCGATGAGCGCCATCCAACTCCGCGAGATGATCCTCGCCGCCGATCTGGCCGGCGAGACCCGCTGGCCGGTCTGGACGGCGCGCGCCCGGGATCTCGGCGTGCGCGGGGTCATCTCCGCGCCGGTGGACATCGACGACCAGGTGATCGGCGCGATCAACCTCTACGCCGCCTCGCCGGAGCTGCTGACCCCGCAACACCAGTTGACCGCGATGCTGCTCGCCGAACACGCCGGCCTGCTGCTGGCGGCCGTCCGTGACCGCAAGCGGCAACTCACGCTCGCCAGCGAGCGGGACGCCTCACTGCTGCACGACGGGGTGGTGGGCCAGGCCGTCGGGGTGATCATGACTCAGCGCGGGTGCCCGCCAGCCGAGGCCCTCGACGTGCTGCGCACCGCAGCGTCGTCATTGGACATTCCGCTGCGCGAGGTGGCCGAGCGCCTGGTCCGGACGGTCTCCCGCCCTCGCGACGCCTGACCGGCGCGATGCCTGACCGGACCGGCGCCACGGCTTGCCCGGGCGGGTGGGCGTTCGTGGCTCGTGTTGCGTTCGTGGTTCGGCTTGATCGACTCGGGTTCCTTGAATCCGGGGTGTTCGCGGCTCGTGGATGGACCGGTTTCCTGAGTCCCGAGTGGATCAACCTCCCGGCGGTGCGTGTGCGCGCGGCGGTGCGTGTGCGTGCGGTGGTGCCTGTGCCCGCGGCGGTGCGCGTGCCCGCAGTGGTGCCCGTTCTCCGGGCGGTGCCCGTTCTCTCTCTCGGCGGCGAGTCGGGCGGCGTCGTTTCGTCCCGACCGGCCTCGGGTAGCACTCTGGTCAGGTGAGCTGCGCCGACCCGGGGGAGGACCGATGCAGAGCCGGCTGCGGGTGCAGGGGCACCCGATCCAACCGATGCTGGTCACGTTTCCACTCGGGCTCTTCGTCAGCGCCACCGTCTTCGACTTCACCGATGTCGTCGGCGGACCGGCGTTCCTGGGCGAGGTCGGCTACTGGACCGGCGTCGCCGCCCTCGTCGCCGCAGCACTGACCGCGGTGGCCGGCATGATCGACCTGTGGGACGTTCCGGTCGACCGCACCCGCCGCACAGCGGTCGCCTTCAACCTGGTGAACGCGGTGATGGCCGGCTTGTTCCTGCTCACCTGCCTGGTCCGGTCGCAGTCACCGGAGCACGGCGCGTCGGCCGCGATCCTGGTCACCGAGTTGGTCGCGCTCGCCGCCGGTGGCATCGGCGTGCACCTGGGCGCCCGGCTGATGCGGCAATTCGACAGCGGCCGCACCGAGACGGGCGGCCTCGACGCGCTCGCCAACGGCACCGTCGAGATCGTCCGCCCGCGCCCCTGACGCGCACTGCCGGCAGAGCATTACAGGCCCCACGCTGCGGGCCCCACGCTGCGGGCCCCACGCTGCGGGCCCCACGCTGCGGGCCCCACGCCTGCCGGCCCGTGACCCGACCCGCCTGGTTCGTCCGACCTGTGACCCGGTTGGACGGGCGTGACCGGTCCGGCCGGTCGGCCCTGATCCGACCCGCCCGGCCGGGCCATGGCGGTGGTGGGCGCAAATGAGTTGCCGGTCGGGTGGCCGGCCGGTGAGGCTGACGGCCATGACCGATCTACGGAACGCCGAGGAGTTGATCGCCGAGGCAGCCGCCGCGCCGATCGACGGTTGGGGCTTCGACTGGCTGTCCGGCCGGGCTACCGAGGAGCGTCCACCGTGGGCGTACGCCCGCCTGGTCGTCGATCGGATGGCGCGCGCCGCCGCCGCTCTGGACGTGGACACCGGCGGCGGTGAGGTGCTCGCCGAGGTGCCGCATCCGCCGAAGCTGCTGACGGCCACCGAGGGCTGGCCGCCCAACGTGGAGGTTGCCCGGCGCACCCTGCGCCGGGTGGGCGCGACGGTGGTGGCGGTCGACCCGGACGGGCCGTTGCCCTTCCGTGACGCCTCGTTCGACCTGGTGGTCAGCCGGCATCCGGTGCGGACCGACTGGGCGCAGATCGCCCGGGTGCTGCGGCCGGGTGGGACGTTCCTGTCCCAGCAGATCGGGGCGGGCACCATGCGGGAGTTGAGTGAGGCGATCCTCGGCCCGCTGCCGCCGCCGGCCCACCGGCATCCCGAACACGCGGCGGCTGCCGCCGAAGACGCTGGTCTGCGGGTGGTCGACCTGCGGCGGGCCACCCTGCGGGCCACCTTCTCCGACATCGGTGCGGTGGTCTGGTTCCTGCGCAAGGTGATCTGGACGGTGCCCGGGTTCACCGTGGACCGCTACCGCGAACAACTCCTGGCCCTGCACGATCGCATCACCACCGAGGGCCCCTTCACCGCCCACGCCCAACGCTTCCTCATCGAGGCGACCCGGCCCTGACCCCTGACCGCGGCGATCATGCACTTGTGGTGCCCCGCAAAAGTGGCGCACCGGGCCAAGCCGCCCACCACAAGTCCATGATCGACCGGGCGGGGCGGGGCGGGGCGGGCCAGGGCAGGGCGGACTAGTGGTGGTCCTTGTGGTGGGTTGCCAGGACGTCGGCGCCGAAGTCGCTGGCGGGGCGGCGTAGCACTGTGTGGGCGTGGTTGCCGTCGGCGCTCGTGTTGTCGTACTCGATCAGCAGGTCGTCGCCCTGCACCCGGTAGTAGTGCCGCTGCCCGGGGTGGGTTGGCCCGGCCCAGGCGAAGTGCAGCCGGCCGGCGTCCAGTCGGCGCGCCTCGCGGATGGCCAGCTCGGGCGGCAGCCGGTCCAGGTAGAGCGCGACCACCTGGTCGAGCAGTGCGCGCCCGGTGGGCCCCAACCGGTCGGACGGGACGCCGAGCGGCTCCAGCGGGGCGTCGACCTGCCCGCGGGTGGCGCTGATGATGTCCGCGGGCGCCTCGTCGGCGATGATCGCGGCGGATCGCTCGGCTGGCCCGATCGCGTCGAGCAGTGCCCGGCCCAGGTCCTCCTCGATGCCGAGTGGGCGGGAGACCGGGCGGCCGGCGTAGTGGACCGCTGCCGGGTTGGCGCCGAAGAAGATCGGCGCGGGGGAGACCTGACCGTCCACCACTGTCATGTTCACCGACAGGTGGTGCCCTTCGAGTCGCCACGCCCAGCGGTCGTCGCGCGCCGGGTCACCGAACACGGCCACCCAGTAGTCACCGCTGTGCCGCCCGCGGTGCCAGCCTTCGGCGCGGTCCAGCACCTCCTCCAGCGCGATGATCGCCATCGCCTGGGCGTACGCCGAAGGGCTGAGCGCGGTGGCCAGCAACCGGTGCGCGGCCTTGCGGCCGGCGACGTCGAGATCGGAGAGGCAGACGCCGGGCCGGGGTCGAGGCCGGTATTCCAGCCAGCGTCGGGACGACTCGTCGTCGAACGGGTGCACGGCGCTGTCGCGGGTGGCGGGGTCGAGCGCGGCCAGCAGCGTGGTGCCGGCGGCCCGCATCTGCTCGGGCAGGGGATCTTCCACCGACCCTGTATACCGGCCCGTCGGCGCTGGTGTCAGCCGGCGCGCAGCAGCTCCGTCATCTCCGGCAGGTCGAAGAACTGCGCGGTCTCCAGTGCCGAGGGGTTGCCGTGTGCCGGGTCGGCGCCGGCGGCGAGGAGCGCGCGGACCGCTTCGGTGCTGCTGCGGAACACCGCGGCGGCCAGCGCGGTCTGACCCCGGTCGTTGGCCCGGGAGTGGTCGGCGCCGCGACTGAGCAGGGCGGCCACCGTGTCCGGGTGGGCGTGGTACGCGGCCAGGATCAGCAGCGTGTCGCCCTTGTCGTTGGTGAGGTTGACGGGCAGGCCGGCGTCGAGCTGTGCGGCCAACTCCTCGGTGGAGCCGGCCCGGGCCAGGTCGAACATGCGGTGCGCGAACGCCAGCGTCTCGGCGTCGAGGTGGTCGGTCACCGGTCCAGGTTAGTCGCAGCGGTCCTGATACGTTGCTCGGCCGGTGTGCTGGGGGAGGGGTCCGATGGCGGAGACGGTGTACGTGGGCAACGCGGGTGTCGACGGTGCCACCAATGCCGGTTGGCTGCTCGGGCACTTCGCGCCGCCGGGGGAGATCCGGCACAGCGCCGATGTCGAGGTGAAGTGGGGAGTGCACCCGCCCGGGCAGGCCCGGTCCCAGTGGGCGACCGGGGAGCGGCGCACCACTCTGCTCGTACTCATTGAGGGGTGCTTCCGGGTGGAGCTGCCGGACCGCACGGTACGGCTGGCCGCGCCGGGCGACTACGTGGTGTGGGGTCGGGGAGTGGACCACTCCTGGTTCGCGGAGCGCGCGTCGGTGGTCCTGACAGTGCGGTGGCCGTCGCTGCCCGGCTACCGGGTGGACCCGCCGGTGCTGCGCTGATGGACACCAGGTCTGACCTGCGTCCCAGCAGGTGGAATTACCTACTAAACCTATAGGCTTTGCCGTCTAGAGTACGAGGGCACCCCGCCGAACGACCCGCGAGGAACCGCCATGACGCACCGCCGCCCGGAGCCCGACCTGCTCACCGTCGCCGCCCGGTGGGCCGATCCGGCCGGCTGGCCGGTCGCGCTGCGCTTCGACCCGGCCGAGCGCTGGTACGCGCGCCTCGACGTCGGCGACGACCACGAGGTGTGGGCACTGAGCTGGCTGCCCGGGCAGGGCACCGACCTGCACGACCACGGTGGTTCGGCCGGAGGGTTCCGGGTCGTCAGCGGCACGCTCACCGAGGAGACGGTCGCCGCCGGCCGGTTGCGCCCACGACTGCTGCCCGCCGGCGCCGGTCGCCGCTTCGGCCCCCGACACGTGCACCAGGTGACCAACCAGGGGCCGGCGCCGGCGGTCAGCGTGCACGTCTACCGGCCGGCGTTGCTGCGGATGACCCGCTACCACCTGGTGGACGGGCGGCTGCGGGTCGCCGAGGTCGCCGAAGCCGGCCGGTCCTGGTGACCGCGGCGAGCCCACGATCCACTCCCTGTCACCGGAAGGAACCGATAATGCAGGTAACCGCCGAGCACTGTCCGGCCCCCGTGCCGCCGCCGGGCTCCCGGGGCATCGACGAGATCCTGGCCGCCGCGCGTGCCCGGCTGCACCGGTTGGACCCGGAGCGCGCGCACCTCGCGTACCGGGCCGGAGCACTGCTGGTCGACATCCGACCGGCAGCGCAGCGGGCCGCGCACGGCGTGGTGCCGGGCTCGCTCACTGTCGAGCGCAACGTGCTGGAGTGGCGCTTCGACCCCCGCTGCCCGGCCCGACTGCCGCAGGCGGTCGACTACGACGTGCCGGTGATGATCCTCTGCCAGGAGGGCTACACCTCGTCGCTGGCCGCCGCCGCCCTGCAGGACGTCGGCCTGCACCGGGCCACCGACGTGGTCGGCGGCTTCGCGGCCTGGCGGATCGCCGGCCTGCCAGCCCTCGGCCCGACCCCGCTGCACACCTCCCCACTCGCGTCCCCCGTCAAGACCGGGTGGGCGCGCCGCTGACCGTCACGCCGCACCCGGCGTGGCGGGCGTACCGCCACTCAGGAGGCACCATGTCCGTCGTCGCCATCCCCACGCGCCGCCACCCGGGCACCCGCCCGGCCCGCCCGCGCACCGGCCCGACCCTCACCATCACCCTCGACCTCGTCCCCGGGCCGCTGAGCCCCCGGCTGGCCCGGTTGGTGCAGCTGCTCGGCGAACTGGCCGAGTCGGGGGAGGGCCAGCTGCGTACCGTCGAGGACGTGGCGCCCACGCCGCGACCGGCCGCGAGCCCCGCCGCCGGCGCGCCGTCCGCCGACGCTGCCCACGTCCGAATCCTGGCCGGCTCGCGGATGGTCCGCCAGGGCGACCGGGTCGTCCCGTTGACCCGCATCGAGTACGAGCTGCTGCTGTTCCTGGCCGAGCGGCCGCGCCGGGTCTTCACCCGCCTCCAGCTGTTGTCCAGTGTGTGGGGGTACGAGCACGCGGTGGCCCGGACCGTGGACGTGCACGTTCGACGGCTGCGCGCCAAGCTGGACGGCTCGGAGGTGGTGACCACCGTCTACGGGGTTGGTTACCGGTTGGCGGACGAGGCGCGGATCAGCGTGGACCACAGCCGATAAGCCCTGGTCCGGCGGCCTGCGAGCATCCCGGTGAACCGGGCGGGGACCCCCGTATCGGGGCATCTCGGCGACTCTGCTGTAATCATCAGGCTTCGTACGCAGAGCGAGCATCTGGCTCCGATGTGTTCGTCAATTGTCACATTCATGCAACGCAGCCGCCTCTTGATTCTCGCCCGGGCGCCGGGAAGCATCGATGAAGCGGCGTCCCGGGCCGTGGGGAGATACCCGGACCAGCCCAAGGAGGACCATGTCGGTCAGCCCTGCCTCGTCGCGCGCCGGATGGCATACGTCGCAACCCGCGGTGCCCGGTCGACCGCCCGGCGGTCAGCGTCGCCCGGCGAACACCGCGACGCCCGTGCTCACCGTGACGCTGTCCATCCCGCTGGCCTGTGAGGAGTCGCTGACCCCAGCGGCACGTCGGCTGCTCGAAGCCGCCCGGGAGATGC
The DNA here is from genome assembly GCF_018070425.1 of Micromonospora sp. C81. Classification (NCBI taxonomy): domain Bacteria; kingdom Bacillati; phylum Actinomycetota; class Actinomycetes; order Micromonosporales; family Micromonosporaceae; genus Micromonospora; species Micromonospora sp. C81. The sequence continues at coordinate 110,120 of NZ_JAGPXS010000016.1, read as the reverse complement.
TGGAGCGCGGCGAGGGCGTGATCATCGGATCCGTTCCGACCGAACGCCGCCCCGACCAGGCGCCCGCCAACCGGCCACCGACCCGGGCCCTCAGCCCGACCATCCCGGCCCTGCACATCCTCGCCTCGTCCCGCTCGGTGCTGCGCGACGACGAGCCGCTGTCGCTGACCCGGCTGGAGTTCGACCTGCTGCTGCACCTGGTCGCCCACCCGCGCCGGGTGTTCACCCGGCTGCAACTGCTCAACGCCGTCTGGGGCTACGAGCACGCCGGCGTACGCACCGTCGACGTGCACGTGCGTCGGCTGCGCGGCAAGGTCGGCGTGGACGTACCCCTGGTCACCACCGTCTACGGCGTGGGCTACCGGCTGGCCGACGACGCCCGGGTCACCATCGACCGCAGCAGCTGACCGGCGTCACCCGCCTACCCGCCGCGGGGCAGGATGGTCCGGTGCGCATCCGTCCCATCTCGCCTGACCTGCTCGTCACCGAGCTGACCGGCCGGCTGGCCGACGCCGCGACCCGCGCCGCGACCACCGGGCCCGCCCGGCTGCGGGTGGCGGTGGACGGCGCTCCCGCCGCCGGCCCGGACGAGCTGGCCGCCGCGCTCGTCGACCCGCTGCGCGCCCGGGGCCGCCCGGTGCTGCACGTACGCGCCACCGACTTCCTCCGCCCCGCTTCCCTGCGCTACGAGCTGGGCCGCACCAACCCGGACTCCTTCTACGAGAACTGGGTCGACGAGGCCGGCCTGCGCCGGGAGGTGCTCGACCCGGCCGGCCCGGGCGGCACCGGGCGGGTGCTCCCGTCGCTCTGGGACGCCGACGCCGACCGGGCCAGCCGTGCTCACTACGTCGACCTGCCACCCGGAGGCGTCGTCCTCGTCAGCGGCCCGCTGCTGCTCGGCGGCGGCCTGCCCTTCGACATCGCCGTCCACCTGGAGCTGTCCCCGGCGGCGCTGCGTCGACGCACCGAACCGGCCCAGGAGTGGGCGCTGCCCGCCTTCGACCGCTACGCCGAGGAGGTCGTCCCGGCGAGCTTCGCCGACGTGGTGGTACGAGCCGACGACCCCCGCCGCCCCGCGCTCGTGGAGCCCGGCGGAGACGGCTGACAAGCCCCGGGAATTCGCCGGTTTGCCCGGCCGATCCCGTGGGTAATCGCCCGGCTCACAGAGCGCAGGTGATCGCCCGCGCACCGTTTGCGACCGTGACCGGGGCTTCGCGCCGCCGGCACCCGGTTCACAGTGAGCCACAGGCCCAGGAAAGGCAGGCAGCGATGCTCGTCCACGACACGGTCGGTACGACCCGTTCCCAGACGGAGATCGACCAGATCCGGCTCTCCCTGCAGGCGCGCTACGACGAGCTGACCGCCGAGTACGACCAGGCCGTGCTCCAGAGCCAGGTGCTGCGGCTGGTGGAGGTCGGCGACACCGCCGGCGACGACCAGGCCGACAGCGGCACCAAGACCGCCGAGCGGGACACCGCGCAGTCCCTGTTGCGCACCATCCTCGACCGCCGTGCCCAGTACGAGCACGCGCTCGGCCGGCTCGCCGAGGGCACCTACGGCTGGTGCGAGGGCTGCTCGGCGGCGATCCCGGTGGAGCGACTGGAGATCTTCCCGGCCGCCACCACCTGTGTGACCTGCAAGCAGACCCGCGAACGGCGGGCGGCCTGAGCGACGTCAGCGGTTGCCGGTCGGTCCGTGACGCGATGGACTTGAACCATGGGTGACATCCTCGTGGGCACCGCGTCCTGGACCGACCGCACCTTGCTGGACTCGGGTTGGTACCCGCAGACGGCGGACACCCCGGAGAAGCGGCTGGCCTACTACGCGCGGCAGTTCCCGCTGGTCGAGGTGGACGCCACCTACTACTCGCCGCCCGCCGAGGCGACCGCGAAGCTGTGGGCCGAGCGCACGCCGGCCGGTTTCACCTTCAACATCAAGGCGTTCAGTCTGCTGACCGGGCACCCCACCCGGGTCAGCGCCCTCTACAAGGACCTGCGTCCGGAGACCGACAAGAAGAACGTCTACCCCGACGACCTGCCCGCGCAGTCGTACGAGGAGGTCTGGACGCGCTTCCTGTCCGCCCTGGACCCGCTGGTCGAGGCGGGCAAGCTGGGTGCGCTGCTGTTCCAGTTCCCACCCTGGTTCACCATCAAGCGGGCCAACAAGCAGTACCTGCTGGAGGTGGCGAAGCGCTGCGCGCCGCTGCGCCCGGTCTACGAGTTCCGGCACGCCTCCTGGTTCGACGGCGACAACGCCGACGAGACCCTGGCCTTCCTGCGCGAGCACAAACTGCCGTACGTCTGCGTTGACATGCCGCAGGGCCACCGCTCGTCGCTGCCCCCGATCCTGGCCGCCACCGCGGACCTCGCGGTGGTGCGCTTCCACGGCCACAGTGACAAGTGGACCAGCAAGGACATCCACGAGAAGTTCGGCTACCACTACTCCAAGCGGGAGCTGGCCGACTGGGCGCCGAAGCTGCGCGAGCTGGCCGACGAGGCCGGTCAGACGCACGTGTTGATGAACAACTGTTATCGGTCCTTCGCACAGGAGAACGCGGAGACACTAACCGCCCTTCTGGCCAGGTAAAACGTAAGCTGGCATCCGAACGACAAAGTTGGCACAACGCTCCTAGTACCGATAACGTGCCCACATGCTCTCACACGGGAACGGCGCGACCATGCACGGTCACCCCGACTTCGCCACCTTCGCGGAGTCCTGGGACCTCAGCCTGGACGCCGACCAGTACGCCGCGAACACCCGGCGCGCCTACCTCAACGGGCTACGACAACTCACCGCGTGGCTCGATACCCGCCACCACGGCACCGGGCCCCTGGACGTCACCCGCGACCAGATCCGGGCCTGGATCGTGCACGTACGTGACAACGCGTCCACCGGCACCGCCCGATCCTGGTTCGCCGGGGTCCGGCACTTCTTCCGGTGGCTGGTCGCCGAAGGGGAAACCAACCGCGACCCCACCGACGGGATCCGCACCCCACCCCCGAACCAGCCCGTCACCGCGATCCTCAACCTGGATCAGGTCCGGGCCCTGCTCGCCGCGTGCAACGGCAACGACTTCACCGACCGCCGGGACGCCGCGATCATGTACGCGTTCCTGGACTGTGGGCTGCGTCTGGCCGAAGTCGCCGCCCTGAACGTCGAACACGTCAACCTGCGCGACCGAACCTTGGTGGTGCACGGGAAAGGCTCCAACCGCTCCGGGGCCCGGGTGCGGCAAGTGGTCCTGTCCGGCAAGGGGGCCCGCGCGTTCGACCGGTACCTCAGGGACCGCAGGCGGCACCCCCACGCCGACCGCGACACCCTGTGGCTGGGTGCCCGGGGCCGCCCCACCCTGTCCACCGAAGGGGTTGAAGCGGTCGTGCACCGTCGCGCCGCGAAAGCGGGCATCGGGGCGATCCACCCGCACCAGCTACGCCACACCTGGGCCTCAGAGGCGAAGACAGCCGGACTCCAAGAAGGTGACCTGATGTCGCTGGGCGGGTGGCGGTCCCGAACGATGCTGGACCGCTACGGCAAGGTCGCCGCCCAGGCACGGGCCACTGAGGCGTACCGGCGGGTGGCGCTGGGCGACCGGATCTGATGAAGGGGACCACCGTCATATTCCAGATGCCTGAGGGGAGCACTACCTGAGCGGTTGAAGACCGGGGCCCACCCAGGGCCCCCGACGCCTAGGGGTGTCGGATGACCCGCGACGACAAGTCGCCCGCTGAACGGACCCTCATCGCCCGGATCGCCGCCGGGGAACGGTGGGGCCGCACCATTGACCGCACCGCCGCCACAGAACCCGCCAGGAAGGCGTTCCGGGACCGGTTCCTCACCCAGGTACCCCCGGAGGTCACCGACCCGCAGAAGCGCGCTGAGATGGCCGAACACCTACGCCGGGCCTGGTACTCCAAGCTGGCCCTCAAGTCCGCCCAGGCCCGCCGGGAACGCAAAGGTGGCCGGGCCGCGTAGAATAGGAAACGTCACGCTGGCTGCGGGCCGGTGACAGGAAACCTCTGGGTACGGAGGGCAGAAAAGGGGTCCGGACTTCGGTTCGGGCCCCTTTCGCATGCCCCGGGGAAAATCTTTCCTGGTGATCGTTGATCATGGGTGATCATCCTTGACCATAACGGGCATCCATGACCTTGTGACGGTCAAGATCGCGGAGCTAATGTACTGCTCATTGGTACGGGGGAACCCAAGCCAAGGGATGACCTTTCTGGGGAGGAAGGCCATATCCCTTCCAGCCGGGAGAACCGCCGGTGAGCACCAATCCTGAACTGAGTGAATACGCCCGGATGCTCGTGGCACTGCGGTGGAAAGACACCACGCCCGAGGATCGCAAAGCCGCTACCGCAAAGGCCCGCGAGGCTCGCAAGGCCAACGCTGCCGCCCGTCGCGCTGCCCGTGAGAACGGTGGTGGCGACACCAATGACTGACACGGAAAAGGGCCCCGGGCAGGGGGCCCCCAACAGTTCCGACGGCACCAATCCTACCGGACTGGACCTGGTCAAGGCACTGCATGGACTCGGCGCAGAGGTGCGCAACCTCCGGAACCCCGACGACGAACCCATGTACGCGACCAACTGCCCACTGCCGCACAAGAGTCAGACCTCCTGGTACCTGGACAGCGACCGTTGCAGCGCCAGGGACCACGCGAAGACAGCGATGCTCAACCGGTTCCGGGACCTCAAGCGGAAGCGGAACGAGGAAGCCAAGGCTAAGGCCAGCACCCCGCCCCCGCAGGCTGAGGCGACCGAAGCCGAAGCCGCCGCAGCCACTGAGGCCGCAGTCCTGGCCCTCATGGCGGAACTGCTGGACAGCGACGGGTTGGACCAGATCCCCGACCCGGAACCCCTCATCGAGGGACTGTTGGACCTGGACACCCTGGCATGGATCATCGGCCGGTCCGGCAACGGTAAGACGTTCGTCACCATCGACATCTGCGGCAGCGTCACCACCGGAACCCCATGGCACGGACACAAATCCGTCCAAGGCAAGGTGGTCTACATCGCCGCTGAGGGGGCCCGGGGATTCAAGAAGCGAATCCGGGCCTGGGAGAAACACCACAACCTCAAGATGGGAGCGAACCTGCTGGTACTGCCCCGACCGGTCCTGATCAATGAGGCCGAATGGGGTGCCCTGGTCGAGGCGTGCCGCCGGATCGGTCCCGTCCTGATCGTTCTCGACACGATGGCCCGGGTGTCCGCCGGGATGGAAGAAAACTCATCCAAGGACATGGGGATCCTCGTCCACCAGGCCGAGAGGCTGCGGGAAGCGTGCGGTGCCTGCGTCAGCCTGGTTCACCACCAGGGCCACAAGGGTGAGAACGGGCGCGGTAGCTCCGCCCTGATCGGGGCCATGAACACCGAGATCCGGGTGTCGATGGACAAGAAAACCCGGATCGTGACGGTGGAGAACAGCAAGCAAAAGGATGAAGCCGAAGGTGAAGACCTCCGGTTCCTGCTGGCTCCGGTGGACCTGGGAACCGACGCCCGGGGCAAGCCTCTCGGGTCGGCGGTCCTGACCGAAACGACTGTGGCCGCGACGGTCGACCCGGACAAGGAAGACGTCACCGAGAACCAGGCCAAGATCATCGGGATCATGCAGGACTACTTCTCCGCTGGCGGCACGAAGTCGGAAATCAAGGCCCGCTGTCTCAAGAAGGCCGGGATGACGGACAGCTCCTGGTACTACGCCTGGAACCAGATGGTTGAGGCCACGATGGTCCAGGCGGACGGGGCGAAGTTCACCTACATCCCCCTGTCTCAGCGAATCTGATCGATGAACCCATTGGAATCCCGTTGGAGGAACGGTTGGAGCCTCCAACGGGCTCCAATGAACCCTCCAATGATCACAAGCCTCTGACCTGGGGATTCCAATGGGTCTCCAATGGGTCTCCAAAGTCTCCAATCCTCCAATCCAATCACCCCCCCTACGTAGTAGGGGGTGTTGGAAGTTGGCCGAAAGTAAAGGAAATGATCATGGCCTCGTACCTCACCGTCCCTGTCTCGATTCCTCTGTACGCGTCCACGCTGCACGACGTATTCAAATGGCACTCCAGCGAACGTGACGAGGTGGCCAGCTTCATTCGGTACGCCGAGGCGGTCCTAAGGGAGCCGGAAGATCAGTTCTTCACCGAGCGCGTCATTGCGACCCTCGTGCCGCTGACCGAAGACGGAGAGCCCTTGGACAGGGACCTCACCTACGTCACCCTCCGGGATGTTCGGTACCCCGCGAAGGGCGTCACCAACTTCGTGGCCGATTCAGTGGACGAGGCGGAACGGATGGCCCTCGAATGCCTCCAGGACCGCCTTGAAATGGCCCGCACCCGCCTCCAGGCGAAGTAACCAACCCACCCGGCCCGCAGCCGAGAAACGAGGAACACCATGTCCATCTGCATCACCGAACCAGTCCCCACCCTCAAGGCCCAGGGATACCGCCCGATCCCCACCGCCCCCGGATGTGCCCACGGTCTACGCCGGGCCTCGTGCCGCACGTGTGGCGTGTACCCGCACCGGGACGGCTGTGACTACCACGAGTTGGACCACGGTCTGATCATGGCCAAGGGGAACACCCGGTACCTGTTCGCGTGGCTGTACCAAGACCCCGACCGGGTTCGGGCGTGGGCCACCCGCTACGCCCACATCCACGGGCTGGAGTTCCGCATCAACCACCCCGATGACGTTGAGGCGTACTGCCCCGGGGTCACCGCTATCCGCTACCACCGCATTGGAGCCGTCGCATGAGTAACTTCCGCTGGAGTTTCGGGATCGGACCTATCCGCTACAACGCGCCGATCGGGGGTCAGAAGCGCAAGCCCAAGCCGGGTGAGGAACAGGAACCCAACCCGGTGTTGGCGGTGGTGATCCTGACGATTGCGGTGGTCCTCACCGTATGCTGCTGCTGTGTACCTGCGTGGGACGCGATAACTAAATAGCTCGCTTGACTGGTGAGCGCCGGGCCTTCATCCAATGGGTGGGGGCCCGGCACACTTATGTGGTGAGTAAGCAATGGGCTGGAGGATCAACCACCGCGTGGAGGAAACTGCGGCTGGACATCCTGGCCCGTGACCTGTTCACCTGTCAGATACGTATCCCAGGTACGTGGACCACCAGGACAGGGCAGGTACGCCAGTGCCTGGGTACTGCCACCCAGGTGCACCACACACTGGGTAGGTCAGTGACTGGTGATGACCCGCGATACCTTGAGGCTGCGTGTGCACCATGCAACCTGTTCATTGGTGAGCCAGTGACCAGCCCGGCACCACTGCCATGGGACGAATGGTGAACCCTGTGCCACTGATTTTCCCCATGGGGGCCTATAGCAACACCCCCGTAGTAAGTGTTTTCCCTGCCCGGAGGTCCCCATGAGTCATGATCATCCGACAATGAGTGAGATCGTGGCCGATTCGGTCCGATCCGCGACCATTACGGCCTCAGACGCCGCTGCGGTGGAATTGGCCCGCAGATATGCGACTCTTATTGATCAGCAGCCGGATTCGGTTGTGGAGGTGGGCCCGAAACTGTTGGCGGTGCTGGCGGCCTTGAGAATGACGCCAGCGGCCCGTCTAACGGGTTCAGGAAAGGGGGGTGAACAGAGTGACGCTGACCCTGCCGCAGCCGCTCTCCGTGCCCTCCAGGACCGTTCTCGGGCACGTAGAACCGCGACTGTGGACTGCGCCGCTTAGGGAACTGACCCCGGAAACCTCATACGGGTTCGAGGTCATCGACTTCGCCCGGGACATTCTCGGGATGCCGCTGGATTCGTGGCAGGAGTGGTTGGTCATCCACGCGGGTGAACTGCTGGAGGGCGGGCGGCCCCGATTCCGCAAGGTTTTGGTCATTGTGGCCCGCCAGAACGGGAAGACTCACCTTCTCAAAGTCCTGGCCCTGTACTGGTTGTTCGTTGAGCAGTGGCCCATGTTGCTGGGTACGTCCGCGAACCTCGCCACCGCGAAAGAGGCGTGGGAGGGGGCCATTGAGATGGCCCTAGGGGTGCCGCTGCTGGCCGGGCAGATCCAGGCCGTGATGCGCGGAAACAACGACACCCATTTGAAGCTCAAGTCCGGCGGTAAGTACAAGATTGCAGCGGCGAACCGTAAGGGTGGCCGTGGGCTGACCCTGGACCGGCTGATCATGGATGAGCTGCGGGAGCAGCACAACTACACGGCCTGGAAAGCCGCGATGCCCGCGATGAACGCCCGCCCGGATGCTCAGGCGTGGCTGATCACCAACCAGGGTGAAGACAAGTCCATCGTCCTGAATTCGTTGCGGGACACCGGGGTCCAGGCCCTGGGCGGCAACGTCATTGACCCCGAGTTGGGGTTCTTCGAGTGGTCCGCCCCCGACGGGGCCTCCCCTCTGGACCTGGACGCCCTGGCACAGGCCAACCCGAACCTGGGGCACCGGTTGCGCGGCGCGTCCCTCCTGGCGGACGCTCAGCGGGCCGTAGAGGCCGGTGGGGAAGAGTTGACCGGCTTCCGCACGGAGATCATGTGCCAGCGGGTGTCCGCCCTCGACGCGGCCGTGGATCCGCAAGCCTGGTCCGCCGGGAACGTGCCGGGTTCCTTGGCGGAAGCGAAGTCCCGGGTGGCGCTGTGCCTGGACGTGTCGGTGACCCGCCGTCACGCCACCCTGGTTGCCGCAGCGGTGATGCCGGACGGTCGGGTCCGGACCCGGGTGGTCGCGGCGTGGGAGGGCCCGCAGGCAACGCAGGAGTTGCGCCGGGACCTGGCTGGTTGGGTGCGGAAGGTGGGCCCGCAGGCTTTCGGGTGGATCCCGAACGGTCCGGCGGCTGCTCTCGCGGCGGATTTGAAGGAACGTCCGGGGCGGGTGTCTCCGTTCCCGGCGAATTGTTCGGTGGAGGAAATCCGGGCGGAAGTCTCAGCGGTGTGCATGGGTCTGGCGGACCTTGTTGACGCTGGCCAGGTTTTGCACAGTGATGATCCTTTGCTAAACAGTCACATTCTCGCCGCCGAGAAACTGTGGAGCGGGGATGTGTGGAGATTCAGCCGTAAGGGGGGCGGGGAATGTGACGCTGCCTATGCGGTCGCCGGAGCCATTCACCTGGCCAAGACGCTGCCCACACCAATTGGCAAACCTCGCATTTTGTGGGCCTAGTGGCTACAGTTCCTGGTATGGCAGGTTTTTGGCGTTCCATCTTCACGAGCGCCTTTACCATTCCTGCGCTTCCGGCGACATTCGCCGCCGAATCTGACCCACAACTGGTTGACCGCCTTGTCATCGAAATGGGGGGCAAAGGTGTCGCCACTCGGGTCGGTCGCGAAGAGGCAATGTCAATCCCGGCGGTACTGCGGGGCCGGAACCTGATTTGCAGCATCTCCAGCCTCCCGCTGATCCAGTACGGACCCGACCGCAAGCCGGCCCGCAATCCGCTGCTGGAACAGATTGATCCCGACGTCGCGAACATCACGACCCTCTCCCAGACGGTGGAGGACCTGCTGTTTGAGGGCATCGCTTGGTGGCGGATCATCGAATCCGGCTGGGGCGACTTCCCGACGAGTGCCCGACACGTTGACGTTGCTTCCGTGTCGCTGCAACCGCCCGCCGGTCGCAATCTGGCTCCGCTGCCGTCCGGCGTGGACCCGCGTGACGCGGTGGTGTGGGTTGACGGCGTTCCAGTCCCGGCGTCGCAGATGATCCGGTTCGATTCACCGAATCCGGGTGTCCTCAAGGTGGCGGGGGCGGTTATCCGCCGGGCCATCAAGTTCGACCGTGCCGCCGGAATGTATGCCGACGACCCTCGCCCGTTGGATTTCTTCACCACAACTGAGGGCGCGGATCCGGCCGACGACGATGAGGTCAACGAACTGTTGGCCAAGTGGAAGAAGGCCCGGCAGGCGGGTGGCACCGCCTACGTCCCGTTCTCCATGAAGTACAACGCGGTGGACGTGATGTCCCCGGCGGATCTCCAGTTGGTGGAACTGCAACGCCAGGTTGGCCTTGAGATTGCCAACGCTCTGGGCCTGGACCCGGAAGACCTCGGTATCTCCACCACCAGCCGCACCTATCAGAACGCGGTGGATCGCCGCCAGGACCGCATCAATGACGTGCTGATGCCGTACATGCGGGCCATCGCGGACCGGCTGTCCATGGGCGACGTGACCCGGCGTGGCTACACCGTCTGGTTCGACCTGGACGACTACATGCGGGCGGATCAGGTGGCCCGCGTCAACTACTACCGCGAAATGATCGCGATGGGGGCCATGACCGTGGACGAGGTCCGGGCTGAGGAGCGGATGCCGGCCCTCACGAGCCAGCAGAAGCGGGAACTGACCCCGGCACCTACTCAGGCACCCGTCGCGGCCCCGGCGGCTGTAGCGGCCTCTGGCGACGGTGGGGTGTCTTTCTCTGCCGAACCGCAGGGGGCCACGTTCGGGTTCGATAGTGAGTCCGCCTCGTTCGCCGTCGACGTGGAGGCCCGGACCATCACCGGTCTGGCGGTGCCGTACGGCCCGGTGGCGCGCAACCAGGGCGGCCGTTACCGGTTCGCTCAGGGGTGGGCACGGTTCGCTGATATCGGCCGGGTGAAGCTGCTCCGCGACCACGACCGTACCCAGCCGCTGGGTCGCGCCGTCGAGCTGGACGACACCCCACGGGGCCTGATGGCGAAGTTCAAGATCAGCCGCGGAAAGGCAGGCGATGAGGCCCTGGCCCTCGCCGCCGATGGGGTCCTGGACGGCCTGAGTGTCACGGCGGACTGGCACGACATGCCGGACCAGGTAGTCCGTGACCCCAACGAGCCGTCCGTGTGGCTGGTCAAGGCAGCCAAGTTGCTGGAGGTGTCGCTCACCGCGATGCCCGCATTCGATGACTCTCGCCTGACGTCTGTCCGGGCGAGCCAACATGAGGGGAATGAGATGACCGACGCGATCGAGCCGCAGGCTCCCGCCGCCCCGGCCATTGCGCCGGACATGAGTGCCCTGTTTTCGGCATGGGCGGCCCAGAACATCCAGAACCAGCCGGTGGGCATCCAGGCGGAAACCCGCCAGGTCGTCAACCCGACCCGGGTTGCCATGACTTCGGTGAACGAGGCCACCCCGTACCGGTTCGACCGGAAGGGCAACATCCAGCGCGGTAGCCACGACTTCTCTTCGGATCTCATCGCGGGTTCCCAGGGTGACAAGTCGGCCCTGGACCGGGCCGAGACGTTCATGCGGGCACAGTTCGATGTGGACCGCGCGGACGTTGCTCCCGCGAACCCGAACCGGTACCGGCCCGACATGTACGTGGACCAGCGGGAGTTCAAGTACCCGCTGTGGAACGCCATCAACAAGGGCACCCTGGCGGACTCCACTCCGTTCACCTTCGCCAAGTTCAACACCGCCTCCGGTCTGGTGAACAACCACACCGAGGGCGTTGAGCCGACTCCGGGCACGTTCACTGAGGCCAGCCAGACGGTCACCCCGACCGCCATTTCCGGCAAGGTGGAGATCACCCGGGAAACCTGGGATCAGGGTGGCAACCCGCAGATTTCCAACCTGATCTGGCGTCAGATGGAGCGGGCCTGGTACGAGGCCCTGGAGGCTGCGGCCGTTGCGGTCCTGGACGCCGCGACCCCGACCGGAATCACCCTCACCACTGGTGGCGGTACGACCGGTCAGACCCTGGACTCTGAGCTGACCGCCGCGTTCGCGGCCCTCCAGTTCATCCGGGGCGGGTTCTCGATGGACTTCATGGCCACCCAGATCGACCTGTACAAGGCCCTGGTTGCCGCGAAGGACACCACCGGCCGTCGGCTGTACCCGGCCCTGGGTCCGACGAACGCTTCCGGCACCGTCGCTTCCCGGTTCGCCACCGTCGACGTCAACGGCGTCACCGCCATCCCGTCGTGGGCCCTGGCCGCGACCGGCATCGTCGCCGCGTCCAGCTACCTGTTCGACTCGGAGTTCGTCAACGGCTGGGCCACCGCCCCGCAGCGGCTGAACTTCCAGTACCGGGTTGCCTACGTGGACCTGGCGATCTGGGGCTACAAGGCCACCGCGATCAGCGACGTGAACGCCGTCCGCGAGGTCATCTACGACCCGGCGTGATCCGGGCCTGACGACTGACTCCCGAGACAACGAAAGGAACTGATCGTGGCGAACCAGACCCAGACCCAGAACCAGACCCAGACCCTGCGGGCCACCAGCGTTGACGAGGTGGAGCGGCTGCGGGCCGAGAACGAGGAACTGCGGGCCCAGCTCCAGGACCAGAAGTCCCCGGCCAAGCCGCACGTCCCCTCGTTCCTGCCGGAAGGCACCCGCGAGGAACTGGAGCGCAACGGTGAGGCCGTCAACCCGTTCACGGGCAAGAAGCTGACCCGCGCGGACCTGGACAAGTAACCAGCGACACCGATCCAACGGAAGGGGGTGACCATCATGGGAATCCGTGCCACGTCCAGCGTCGCAGCGTTGCTGCCGATCGGCGGACAGTGGGTCATTGAGGTGGAGAACCGCGACCTGACCGGCTACCCGGCGGCTGCGACTCCAACCGTGGTGGTCACCCTCCCCGCCGGGGGTACCGCCACCCCGACCTTCGAATCCACCAGCACGGGCCGGTACCGGGCCACGTACACGGTGGGCACCGCCGGGCGGTACATCGCCCGGGTCACCACCACCGACGACGCGGTGGACTTCGCCGCGTTCGTGTACGCCACCACCGCCGGGACCGGGATGCCTCAGGTTGCCGACGTTGTCGAGTACCTGGGTCAGACCTCCCACACCGAAGACCAAATCCAAGGTGCCCTGGACGCTGAGGCCGCCGCACAGCGGTCCGTGTGCCGGGTGGGTGCCGTGTACCCGCCGGATCTGCGGGAGGCCCTGCTACGGCGGGTGGCCCGCAACCTTGCCATGCGGCAACTTCCCTTGGCCGTGCTCCAGGGCGACGCGGAGATCGGCGGGTCGGTGCTTCCGGGCCGCGACCCGGAGATCCGCCGCCTGGAGGCCCCTCACCGCCGGTTGGTGATCGGGTGAGCTACCGCGACGACATCGCCAACGCCCTGTCCACCGCCGACGGGGTCACCGGTTACGCCTACCGGCCCACCACCCCGCTACCGGGTGACGCGTGGCCGCTGTCGGGGCCGTGGGACCGCTCAGAGGGCTTGACGTTCATCCGCACGTGGCGGGTGGTGGTTCTGCTGCCTCAGGACGAACGGGGCGCTTCTGACTGGGCTGACGACCACATGGAAGACCTGGTCGACGCCCTGCTCCCGGTGGGGTTCGTGGACCGCATCGAGTTCGTGCCGGCACCCGCTGAGGGATCCGACCAGTTCGCACTACAGATCACCATGAGGAGTTGACATGCCGGCCCCCGCCAACTACATCGTCATGCGGAACGCGACCATCACCATCGATGACGTCGAGTACGCGAACCAGCTCACGAAGGCGCGGCTGGTCCCCGACACCCCGATCCAGACCATGCGGACCCTCGTCCCGGACGGTGTGATCCAGGACGTCGACTCCACCATCTGGACCCTGGAACTGGCCGGGGCGTCCATCTGGGCGACCGGTGGCCTGGCGAAGGCCCTGACCGACGCGGAAGGCGACACGGTGGAGGTCGTTCTCCAGCCGAAGGTTGGCACCGGCCAGCCCACCGCGACCTTCAACATCGTCGCCATGCCCGTCACCTTCGGTGGTGAGCAGGGCCAGATCATCCCGTTCGAGGCCACGTTCCCGGTCGTCGGCGGGGTCACCTTCGGAACCTCCAGCTAAGGGGATCGGACATGCCGTCAATGTCTAACTTCCTGACTGGTCTACCAATCGGGACCACTGAGGTTCCGATCCTGGAGTGCGGCGAATTGAGGCCCTTCTCCAGTGATCCGCAGGACCCGCGTCGAATCCTGGCCGTCGAGCTGATCATTGAAAACGGGGCGGCCCTCGTGGATGACCTTTCTGAGATCCGCGACCATGTCGCATCTATGAACAAGCGCAGGGGTGAGTGACATGCCGTCAATGCTGTTCGAGTTGCGTGTCGAGATGGAAGACGGGGCCACGTATGACGTGGTCGCTGACCAGCGCGACGCGGCCAAGTTTGAGGTCCAGCCGTTTGGGTGCACCACCAGTGAGATCGCGTCCCGGATCTCTACCGCCATGCGGTACATGGCCTGGTCGGCACTGTCTCGGCGGAACGTGATCACCCTCAAGTGGGATGAGTTCGACGCCCAGTGCGTCGAGGTCACCGACATGCCCGATGAGGAGTCGGTCGTCCCGGCGGATGCCTTGGACCCTGGCCAGACGGTTCCGTCCGCCTGAGCCTGGTCCGCCTGGCACACGCCACGGACCGGCCGCTGATGGGACCGGACGGCTTGGAGAACTGGGACCCCCGGGACCTGGCAACCCTGGTCGACATTTTGGACGAGGAACGAGCAGCGCGGAAAAGGGCAGGGGGGTGAGGGGAATGGGGACGCTGGATCAACTGATCCGCGACCTCCAGGCGTTCGAGGGACGCAAAGAGGTCATGCGGCAACTGCGTAAGGAAATCCGCGAACCCATCCCCGCCGTCCGGACCGCGATCCGCCGCCGGGCCCTGGACACCTTGCCGGCCCGGGGTGGCCTGAACGTGTGGGCGTCGAAGACTCAGGTCACCGCGACGGTGTCGGTGACTTCCCGGGCCGCCCGGGTCCGGTTGAAGGGATCCCGGAAGTCCACAAAGGACAAGAGTGACATCCGCCGCCTGGACCAGGGGCGGGTACGCCACCCGTCGTTCGGTCGACGCGGCAAAAGCCAGTGGCACAGCCAGAACGTCACGGCGGGGTTCTTCACCGAACCTGCGGCTGAGGCGGACGAGTGGCGTGACGCGTGCCAGCAGGCATTGGAGAACGCAGCGGTGGTGATCACTCGTGGCTAGTCGTGACGCAACCTTCGACCTCGTCGCCCGGGACAAGACCAGTCCCGGCATCCGGTCCGTGGAGGGCAACCTCAAGCGGGCGTCCCGGGAAGCGGAACGCACTGGTGGTGTCTTCGCCAAGGCGTTCAGCCAGTTCACCAAGAGCGGGTCGGCGATCCGGACCGTATCCGACCAGTGGGGGCGGGGGTTCAGCCGCATCGGCCAGGCCGCGAAGCGGTGGTCGGACTCCGGGTCCACGTCCGGGAACCGGTTCGTACGCGGCGTGTCCCAGGGTGTCGGGTCGATGCTCAAGGTCGGTGCGAAGGTCGGCGGGCTGCTGTTCAAAGGCTTCTCCGCCGGGCTGGGTGCCCTGTCTGAGGCGGGGTCCCTGATCGGGAAGAACCTGTCCAACGCCATCCAAGCCGCCGGGCCGTACGCCCAGGTGGCCATGGCGGGTCTCATGGGCCTGGTCGTCCTGGCCGCAGCCGCAGCCGCACCCGCCATCGGGGCCGTGATCGGTGGTGCCATCGTTGGTGGTGCCGGGATCGGTGGCATGGTCGGTGGCCTCATCCTCGCCGCGAAGGACCCCCGCGTGTCCGGGGCGTTCAGCAGCCTCCAGCGCGACGTTTCCCGGATGCTCGGTGACGCGGCCGAGTCGTTCGGTCCGGCCGCCCTGGACGCCGTCAGGATCGCCCGGGGCGCGTTCCAGAACCTGATGCCGGACCTGCGTCGCATCTTCAACACCACGTCCACGTTCGTGGCCCCACTGACCCGGTCCCTGGGCAGGGCCGCCCAGTCGGCCCTGTCGGGGATCGCCCAGGCGGTGGAAAAGGCCGGACCGATCATCAACGCGGTCGGGGAGGGTGTGGAGGAAATCGGCCGGGCCATCGGTTCCGTTTTCCGCGACCTGTCTGACAATGGCGCATCAATGGCTATCGCGGTTCGGGGCGCGTTCGGCGTTGTTGCCGGTGCCATTCGCGGTTTCGGTATCGGGTTGAACATCCTCGTTGAAACCTTCGAGGCGTTCATCAACATAATCCCGGGCGGGAAGGCGCTGCTGGAGCGTTACGCCGCGTCCAGCAACACTGCTGCGGAATCGTCCAAGGGGTTGGCCGGCGGGCTGCGGGGAATTGGCACCGACTCGGCGGCTGCGGCTAACGGACTCGCGGATGTCCGGGCGAAGGCTCAAGAGTTGGCCGATTCGAACATCAGTTTCCGTGAGGCTCAAATCGCGGCGAAGAACGCCACCGCTGAGGCCACCGCCGCGTTGAAGGAAAACGGTAAGGCGAAGGGCACCAATACGCAGAAGGGCCGGGAGAACGAAGCGGCCCTGAACGCTATGGCCACCGCGTTCAACAATGAGGCCACGGCCGGTGAGCGTAGCGGTATCAGCGCGAACGACGCCAGCAACGCGTACCACAACAACCGGGCCGCCTTGGTGAAGATGGCGGAGAAGGCCGGCTATTCGAGAACGGAAGCGAACAAGCTCGCCGCCCAGTTGTTGAAGATCCCGAAGAACGTGAACACCACCATCAACGCGGACACGTCCACCGCCACGTCGAAGCTGGTCACGTTCCAAAAGCAGGTGAACGGGCTTAGGGGTAAGACGGTCACGGTTCGGGTTCAGTCCAGCGGTGACCATTACATTCCGGGTGTCGGCACCCAATTGAAGGGGTTCGCCTCCACCGGTTCGTGGTCCGCTTCCGACGGTGCCGGAACGCACCGCAGCGGTGGCCCGACGAAAACGGAAATGACCCTGACGAACAACATCTACCTGGACGGTCAGTTCCTGTACAGCTACGTCGATAAGGCGATTGCTGGCTCCGAGCGTAAGCAGAACTGGCACGCCCGGAACGGGAGGCGGTAATGGCTGTCACCATCGTGGCCACCGAACAGGACGTGGAACCGCCCCGGGTCCTGGTGTCCGTCACCGGCCTCACCGTCGGCGATTCGGTTCACGTGTACCGGGTGACCGGTGGCGAACGAACCCTGGTCCGGGCGGGTGCCTACGCATCAGTCCCGGACCCGTCGTTCCTGCGCATTGATGCGGAGATGCCGTTCGGGGTGCCCGTGTCGTACCTGGCGATCGTCAACGGGACGGACGAGTACACCACCACCCCGGACACGTACACCCTCGCCGGGGGCCAGGTGGTGGTCACCGACGCGATCAGTGGCCTGGCGGCCCAGGCGGTGATCCTGGCGTGGCCGGAGAAGCGGTACGCGCGCCCGGTGTCGGTGTTCAAGCCGGGTGGCCGCAACGTGGTCGTGGCCGGGGACTGGGGCCAGTACGAGGGGACCATCGAGTTCGTCACGGAGTCCACGTCGCAGCGGGACAACCTGATGACCACCCTCACCGAGGCCACGGAAGGTGTGGTGCAGATCCGCCAGCCTGGCACGAAGGCGTACGACGGTGTCGACTCGTACGTCACCGTTGTCGGGGCCACGGACCGGCGGCACAGTCAGGACGGGTCGGACCCCCGCCGGGTCCTGGCCGTAGACGCGGTGGAAACCGACGCGTGGCCCCAAACGTTGGAGGCCCGGGGGTTCACCCTCCAGGACATCGCCGACGCGTACACCGACCCGGTCCTGATCAAGGAGTGGACGTTCACCAGTACCACCGAGAGTTGGACCACCACGAACGGCGCGGTGGCCCGGGTCGCGTCCCCGTCGGCGGTGGGTGACGGTTCGCTGCGGTGGACCCCCAACAGCACTGGTGTTACCGAAATCCGATCACCGCTAACGGCCCTGACTGGTACTGGTCCCGGGGCCACCTACGGGCTGACATTTTCGCTGTATTCGGCGCTGGGGATCAGCGCTTTGCTTGGCTATGTGACCCTCGGGTTCTACAACGCCGGCAGCGCGTTCATCAGCGGTTCCGGGTCGGTGTCTATTGGCGCGGTGAACGCCACGACGTGGACCATTGCCACCGTGGGATTCACCGCCCCGGTCGGGGCGACACAATTCCGGGCCTCATTCACTCACGTCGGAAATGCCGGGCCTACCGAACTGCTGTACTTCGATTCGGTTCAGGCTTATGAGGGGGCCCCTCTCCTCGAATTGTCGAATGACTTCGCCACCCTGCTGGATATCGCAGAGGCGGACTGGTCATGATCCACCTGTCTGACACCGCCCAATCGGTCCTGACCCGCAGCCACAAGCGTCGGGTCATGGTCGAGTCGTGGCGCGGTGGAAAGCTCCTCGCCGCCTCCGTGCCCGTCGACACGGCAACCGAAGAAGTGGACCGGTCCCGGCGGGTGCCGCAGCGGCTCACCCTCACCGTGCCCCGGCGGGTTCAGGGAGTGTCGTGGGCACCCACCACCGACACCCACCCCCTCGCCGCGAACGGGCAGTGGCTGCGCGTCCAGTTGGGCATTGAGGTCGGCAACGGGATCACCGAATGGTTCCAACGCGGCTGGTTCGTCATCCACTCAAGTAACGCGGACGGGGACACCGTCACCGTGGAAGCGGTCGGGTTGCTGCACCTCATCGATGAGGCCCGGTTCGTCACCCCGTTCCAGCCCACCGGCACGTTCTCCACCACGCTGCGGCAACTCCTCGAACCGGCCATGACCGTGATCATCGACGGGGCCCTCAACGACCGGGCGGTCCCGGCAAGCATGAACTGGGAAGAAGACCGGCTAGGCGCAGTCGGTGAACTGTTGGACGCGTGGCCGGCAGCGTCGCGGGTCACCGAACACGGGTTCCTGCACGTGTACCCGGCCACGACACCCACCACCGCCGACCTGAACCTCAGTGACACGGGGCCCGACGCGACGATCATCCGATCCACCGGCGGATCCACCCGGGAAAACGTGTTCAACACCGTCGTGGCCCGGGGCACCAACTCAGACGGGGCCCAGGTGCAAGGCGTCGCCTACGACACCACCGGCCCGAAAGCCATCGGGGGCCCGTTCAACCCGCTGCCGGTGCCGTTCTACTTCCCGTCGCCGCTGCTCACCACCATCGACCAGGTGAACCAGGCCGCGCAGACCGTCCTGGACCGCAAGCGCCAAGAGGCGGGCCGCGAATTCCAGGTCGAAATGGTGCCCCACCCCGGCCTCCAGGACGGCGACACAGTGTCCATCACCACCGATGAGGTGTCCGGGTTGCTATGCACAGTCCAGGCCCTCACGTTGCCGTACACGGCTGATGGCGGGTCGCAGCTTCTGACCGTGAGGAGCCTGACGTGAACCCCGTAGGGTCAATCACCGCCACCGCCACCGCAGCGAAGTCCGGCTCCACCGTCACCGTCAACATCGGTGGTCAAGTCACCACCATCCAGGTGGCCCGCGACCTCACCGTCGGTGCCGGGGACGTCCTGGCCGTGTTGCGCATCGGAGCCCAATGGGTCGCGGTGGCCCGCATGTTCACCGCCGCGATCACCGACCCGCCCCCGATCATCGCGGCCCCCAACCCCACCGAGGTTGTCCGGACCGGAACCCTGGTGGTGTCCCCGGTGGACACCGGGTCGTACCGGGCCTCGTTCGGGTGGCGCACCGACAACACCGACGTGTCCCAGGGCGACGACGGGCGAGGCAACCACACGGGGGCGGTGTTCTACGGCGACGCGCCACGAAGCCTCACCGGGGCCACCGTTACCGGGGCCACCGTTCAGGTCCAGCGGATCCAAGGCGGCACGTTCACCGCTCAGGCCACCACCATGCGGTTAATGACGGAGTCCACCAAACCCGGCGGCACCCCCACCCTCACCTCCACCACAGCGGGCCCATCCCTGGCCGTTGATACGGAAACCATCTTCACCGTCCCGAATTCGTGGGCGCAGGCAATGGTCAACGGAACCGCCGGTGGGATTGCATTCTTTGACTCAGACGGTTCACCATTTGTGAGATTCGCCGGACGCGGTTCCTGGTCGCCGGCTTTCACCCTGGCCATTACCTGGCAGAGAGGTTAAGACAATGCCGACCACCCCACTGGGATTCACCTACCCGGCGTCCACTGGTCACGGGCGAATCTGGGAACACCTCCAGACAATGGCCCAGAACATTGACGGGACGCTCCAGGGCCGCACCCCTTTGCAGGGCAACGCTTCCCTGTCCTCGAATTACACCCTGACCGCTTCCATGGCCGACCTCACCGGCGCGTCCGTCACCATCAACATTGGTGCCGCCGGACTGGCCGTGTACTTCCTGGAGTTCACCGGCGACTTCACCCTCGTCACCGCCGGGAGTGTCACCGGGGTCATGTCTTGCCTCATTGACGGGGTGCCCGGTGGCCGGCAAGTTATCTGGAACCCGGCCAACGCGGCGGCGGGGGTACGGGCAACCGTCGGCAACTCGTGGGCGGGTGTCGTGTCCGGGTCGGGAAACCACACGTTCAAGCTCCAGGCGCAAGGACTGGGCACCCCCGCCCTGGGACGTCTCGGTGCCACCCACACGGGTCTGTCCGTGGTGGTGCTGCCCTACTAGGGCCCACAGACGCAACCGCCCCCGGATGACGGCTCCGGGGGCGGTTGCTTGTTCTGCGGGTCAGTTGGTGCGGGCGTTGCGGTACCGGGTGGCCCGCTGCTCCCGGTAGTCGGCGAGCAGTTCCGCTGCCTCGTCCAGGCGGGGGCACCCCTCGTCGGTGCACTGGGTGCACAGGTTCTTCTCATGGAACTGGACGCAGTACGAACTTTGCTCCACATAGAACGGGACGTTCGTCAGGATCCTCTCCACGCTCACCGTGGTTCCCCTTCCGGCCGTACCCCCGCAGGGACCGGGAACCCCGTTCACCGGTCCCCACAGGGGATTAGGGGGCGTTTCCTGCCAGGGAGACACCCGAGTCCCGAATCTGGCATACCCGGGTATGCCAGGTCAAGAACTGATCACAGGTTGTCACCGGTGATGATTGACGACATGGCGGACAGCATGGTCAACTCGGCGAATCCTGCCAGGGAGACCGTCATGCCAGCCCAGACCAAAACGGACCGACTCATGTCCGCCATCACCGCCCGGATCAACGCCGGGGAGTTCAACCCCGGAGACAAGCTGCCCAGCGGCTCCGAACTGATCACCGAGTACAACGTGTCCCGGATGACCGTCCGGATGGCCATGGAACGGCTCAAGGCCGCCGGGGTCGTGGAATCCATCGCCGGCAGCGGGTACTACGTCGCCGACTGATCCAGGCGGGCCAGCAGATCCCGGCCCTCAGCCGGGGCCAGCTTCTCCGACAGAACGAGACGGGCCACCACGTTCCGCATGAAGCGGGGATCGTGGTGGCCCATGTCGGTGATCATCGTGGCGACGAACTGGAACGTCGCCGACGGGACCGGTTGGGGGCGGGTACGAAGGAACGGCAAAAGGGACACGGGGACGGCTCCGCTTCCGGGTCGGGGCGGGGGTCACGGACTGTGAACCCCGCCGGGTTGGTACCGATAAACAGACGCACAACGCTCCGGTGGGAAGGGCCCCCACCTGGGGTAAGCACAACGTCCAGCCCGGTACAGACAACTGCTACCGCGACTACGCGCAGACCAACGCGAAGACCCTCGCTGGCCTCCTCGACGCCAACTGACCTCACCCGATCCGGGTGGGGCCGGGTCACCCGCAGCGCCGGCAGGCTGGGGACGGTGGGTACGACCGCCCGGGGGTGGTCGACGCCGCAGACGACACGGAGGTGACGGGGATGACGGTTCGAGTGGTGACGGATCGACGGCGCGGTGCCGTCCTGCACGTGGTCGGTACGGCGGACAACGCCCGCCGCGCGCCGCAGGGCAGCCCGGTGCGGGCACGCCGCGGCCCATCGGGGCCGCCTCGCCGCGCGGATGACCGACGGTGGGACAGCACGGAACGGGGGTCGAACGATGGCTGACTCGATGATCTCAGCGTTCGAGTCCTCGCTGGACAAGACGAACCTCATTCTCAAGGACATCGAGAACGCCTACGGCTGGCCGAAGGAACGGCGCAACCAGTCGTACGCGGCTCTGCGCACGGTGCTGCACCTGCTGCGTGACCGGCTGCCGGTGGACGAGAGCGTCGAGTTCGCCCAGCAGTTGCCGGTGCTCGTGCGGGGGATCTACTTCGACGGCTGGGTGCCGTCCGACGTGCCGATCAAGCTCAACCGGGACGACTTCCTCTACGAGGTCCGTCAGGGCTTCCCGTACGACGCGGAGGGCGGCCCGGAACGGGTGACGCAGGTGGTGCTGGACACCCTGCGCCGACACGTCACCCAGGGCGAGTGGCAGGACGTGAAGGACACCATGCCCAAGGACCTCGCCAAGATGATGCCGTGACGGCCTGACGCTCGTGAGCCCGTCCGAGGAACGCCTCGGGCGGGCTCAGTCGCCGGAGGTGTCCGCCTCGGCCGGCGTCGGCACCCGCGACACCGGGTGCCCGGCCGCACGGGCCAGCGCGGCGAACGCGACAGCGTCCACGATGGCGGCGCCGCCCGGGTCGTTGTTGAAATAGACGTACGCCGGCTCGTCCTCGCCGAAGGCGTCGGTCAGCCGCCGCACCCATGAGGTGAGCGCCGCGCGGCCGTAGCGGGGCCACGGCCGTGCCCGCCCCTCGTGCAGGCGCAGGTACCCGAAGTCCGTGGTGCGCCAGCGCGGAGCGACCGGGCGCCCCAGCCGGTCGGCCCACACCAGCGCGGCCCGACGCCGTTCCAGCACCGCCCGGGTGGCGTCGGTCCACCAGGAGGGGTGCCGGGGCTCGACGGCGACCCGCACCTCGGCCGGGAACAGCCGCAGGGTCGCGTCGAGCGCGTCGACGTCCGCCCGGAGGTTCGGCGGCAGTTGCAGCAGCACCGGGCCGAGACGGTCACCCAGCGCGGTGGCGCGACCGAGGAACCGGGCCACCGGCTCGTCCGGATCGCGCAGCCGCTTGATGTGGGTGAGGTAGCGGCTCATCTTCACCGCCACGCAGAAATCCGCCGGTGTGCGCGCCCGCCAGGCGGCGAAGGTCTGCCGCTCCGGCAGCCGGTAGAAGGCGTTGTTGACCTCGACAGTGGCGAACCCGGCCGCGAAGTGCTCCAGCCAGAGCCGCTGCGGCAGTTGTTGCGGGTAAAAGCGGCCCCGCCAGTCCCGGTACTGCCAGCCGGACGTGCCCACCAGGATCACCACCCCATCCTGGCACTCTCCGCCGCCGCTCGCGAACTGCCCGTGTCGCCCCGGTTCGGCGTCTACGGTGAGGGTTAGAGAAGATCGCGCGTGGGGTACCACCCGCAGCACGACGGACCCCGGCGCACGGCGGGGCGGCACACCCAAGGGAGTACCGATGGCACTCAACGATGACGACATGCAGACCATGGGCGGCGGCGGCGCGGAGGGCCCGGCCGACGGTGGCGCGACCCCCGGTCAGCACGACGGTGGCGCCGACGGTGGCGCGGAGGGTCCCGCCGACGGTGGTGCCACCCCGGGTCAGCACGACGGTGGCGCCGACGGCAGCGCGGAGGGTCCCGCCGATGGCGGTGCCACCCCGGGTCAGCACGACGGTGGCGCCGACGGTGGCGCGGAGGGTCCCGCCGATGGCGGTGCCACCCCGGGTCAGCAGGACGGCGGCGCTGACGGCAGCGCCCGGTAGCGGCACATCATGACGCACCTCGACCCGCCGGGCGGCCACGGCCGCCCGGCGGTTCCGTCCGCGAACGCCGCCGAGGCACTGGCCCGTTGCGTCTCGGTCGAGCCGGCCAAGTTCGCCGCCGCGCACTGGGGACACACCCCGCTGCTCTCCCGCGCCGCCGAGCTGCCCAACGCGTCGGGCTTCGCCGACCTGCTCAGCCCCGCCGACGCCGACGAGCTGCTCAGCCGGCGCGGTCTGCGTACCCCCTTTCTGCGCGTCGCCAAGGACGGCCAGTTGGTGCCGGCGGCGCGCTGGACCGGCGGTGGCGGCGCGGGCGCCGAGATCGGCGACCAGGTGCTCGACGAGCGGGTCCTGGAGCAGTACGCCTCCGGCGCCACGTTGGTGTTGCAGGGCCTGCACCGGATCTGGCCACCGCTCGTCGACTTCGCCCGTGACCTGGGCCTCGCGCTCAACCAGCCGCTACAGATCAACGCCTACCTCACCCCGGCGGGCAGCCAGGGGTTCGCCACCCACTACGACACCCACGACGTGTTCGTCCTCCAGGTCGACGGCCGCAAACACTGGCGGATCCACCCGCCCGTGCTGCCCGACCCGCTGGAGAAGCAGCCGTGGGGTGGCCGCGCCGACGAGGTCGGCGCCACCGCGCAGGGCCAGGCCGCGCTGGACGTGGTGCTCGCCCCCGGCGATGCCCTCTACCTGCCCCGGGGTTGGCTGCACAGCGCGCAGGCGCAGGACGCCAGCTCGCTGCACCTGACCGTGGGCATCCGCGCGCTCACCCGCTACGCCCTGGTCGAGGAGCTGTTGGCGCTGGCCGCCGAGGACCAACGGCTGCGGGCCAGCCTGCCGTTCGGCACCGACGTCGCCGACCCGGACGCCATCGAGCCGGAGCTGACTGAGACGGTCGAGGCACTGCGGGACTGGCTCCTGCGCGCCGACCCCGGTGCGGTCGCCGCGCGCCTGCGCCAACGTGCCTGGCCGGCCGCCCGCCCGGCACCCATCCGGCCGCTCGCCCAGGCCGACGCGGTGGCCGCGCTTGACGCCGACTCCCAGGTCACCCTGCGTCCGGGCCTGCGCTGGCAGTTGGTGCCGCACGGGTCGGACTCGGTGGCGCTGCGGCTGTTCGACCGGACGATCACCCTGCCTGGTGACTGCGAGGCGGCGGCTCGTGTCCTGCTCAGCGGCGCAGTGACACGGGTCGGTGACCTGCCCGGGTTGTCCGACGACGCCGACCGGGTCACCCTGACCCGTCGACTGCTGCGCGAGGCCGTCCTGGTCCCGGCCTGACCTCGCCGGCCCGCGCGTCCCGCCGGTCTTGCGCTGTCGGCGCTGTCGGCGGCGTCCACCCGGCCACCCCGCGCGTCAGCGGCCGAGCACCAGCAGCAGCACCGTGGTGACCACCCCGGCGCCGAGGACCACGGTGATCGGCCGGGGACCGAGCATCGCGTGCCGGCGGTCGGCGAGCACCCGCGCCGGCACCAGACCGATCAGCGGCCCGAACAGGGTCACCACCAGCGCCAGCACCGGCATCCCGACCGCGAGATCGCCGCCGTACCCGACGCCCAACGCCCGCGCCCCAACCCCCAGGGCGTACGCCAGGACGGCGCCTGCCACCCCGCACAGCGCCAGCAGCGGGTTGACCGAGCCGGGCAGCTCACCCGGCTGCCCGGCGCGGTCGAGCAGGTCACGGGCCTTTCCGAGCAGCAGCACCGGATCGGTGGCCGTGGTGCCGTTCGCGGGTGCGGGCGGGCCACCGAGGCGACGGGCGCCGAGGCGCGAGCGGACCTGCTGCCACAGGTGGGCTACCTCCGCATCGACGCGTTTCTGCTGTTCGCGGGCGGCGACCAGCTCCTCCTCGGCGTACTGGAGCTGCTCGGCTGCGTCGGCGACAGCCTGCTCGGCAGCGGCGCACTGCCGCTCGTACCAGGTGTGCGCCTCAGCGCGCTGCTCACCCACTCGTGCGGTGAGGTCAGCAAGCCGTCTGAGCTGGGCTGTGTACGTCTCGCTGGCCACCGGTTCGTTCATCGCGACGGACCATAAGGGATGATCACCTGTCCGGTGCGGTGCACCGCCCGGTCGAAGAAGAGGCCCCGCCAGGGGCGGGGATACCAGTCCGGGCCGCCGGTGCCCGGGTAGAGCGAGGAACCCAGCTCGCCGCCGTGGGTGTCCAGCGCCACCCAGGCGCCGATCTGGTCGGTACGCGCGGCCGGCCCGCCGAGGTCGGCACGCATCCGTGCCACTCCCCGCCACCAGGCCAGCACGTGCGTCCGTCGTTCCGGCCCGTCGTGCAGGATCCGCCGCAGCTGCTCCAGCCCGGTGCGTCGACCGGCTCGGGCGGCCAGCGCGCCGGCTGCCGCATCGACAGCGAACAGCAGCAGGTAGTGCGGGCTCCCCGGCCCGGTCAGCCCGTCGGCCGTCTCGGCCATCAGCTCACCGACGGTCTCCTCGTCGTACCAGGCGGCGTCGTCGGCCAGGTCGTCGTAGAGCGCACGGGCGATCGGGTCAGCGTCGGCGTCGAGGCAGGCGATGGAGAACCGGGCGGTGCCCGGCGGGTGCTGGCGGGCCAGTGAGCGGGCCGCCGCGTCCAGCACCGCGCAGGCCTCGTCCACCCGGGTGCCGAGCACGGCGAGGTTGCGCCCGGGGGCGCGCGGCAGTCGCAGCGCCGCCGAGCGGGACTGCACGTCGATGATCTCGCCGAGCAGGGCCACCGGGCTGCGCGGCACGCTCCCGTCCGCGGGCGCGGCGAGCGTACGGAAGTCCGGGGCGTCCGCCAGTCGGGGAATCGCGTCGCCGTCGAAGAGCCGGGCCGGTGCCGCGTCGGCCGGGCGCATCCGCCACAGCCGGTGCTGCAAGCCGCTCCACGTCTCCCAGTCGCTGGCCGACGGGATCCGGGCGACCTCGTTGCCCTCCACCATGCCCGACTCGGCGTTGACCACCGCGTGCCAGCGAGGCAGCGACTGCGCCGCGTCGTTGCGTTCGGCGAGGATCCGCAGCGCCTTGGGCAACGCGATGCGCAGGGTGAACTGGGCGACCAGCGCGGGACGGCCCCACAGGGCCTCGATGCCCCGTACGTCCTGTGAGGCGAGCACCAGGTGGATGCCCTGGGACCGGCCGCGTCGGGCCAGGTCCTCCAGCAGGTCGGCCGACTCCCGGGCGACCACGTCCCGACCGGCCAGCAGCATCTGGAACTCGTCGACCACCGCGACGATCCGTGGCCAGTGCCCGGTCGGGTCGACGGCCCGCAGCTCGGCCAGCTTGGTCACCTCGTGCTTCTTGGCCGCGTCGGCGCGCCGACGCAGCTCCTCGGCGAGGAAACGCAGCAGCGCCAGGCCGAACTCCCGGTCGGTGTTGACGTTGATCCCGACCAGGCGCATGTGCGGCAGCCAGCTCGGGTCGCGCCGGCCCTGCGCGAACCGCGCGAAGGACACGCCCTCCTTGAAGTCCAGCAGGTAGAACTCCAGCTCGGCGGGGGAGTAGCGGGCGGCGAGGGCGCCGATCCACGCGAAGATCAGGTTGGTCTTGCCGGTGCCGGACGGTCCGCCGATCAGCGCGTGCGGTGGATAGTCGCCCAGCGTCAGCCGCACCGGCCGGCCCTGCGGCCCCTCGCCGATCGGCGCGGTCAGCCCGTCGGATGAGTCCTCCCGCCACATCAGCTCCGGCGGGGGCAGCAGGTCCGCGAACGGGGTCGGCGGTGGGCCCGCGTTCACCCGGACGGCGATCTCCCGGCACGTCTCGGTGACCAGCGTCGCCGGTGGCGGTGGATCGAGGCGGACGGGCAGCCCGGCCGACCCGCCGATGCGTGCGCCGGACACCCCGGCCACCACCCGGGTCACCGTCGGGTCCTCCGGCAGCGGCACACCGTGGACCACCAGGTGCACCCCGCAGGCCGCGCCGGCGCGTACCACCCGGTCCAGTTGCCCGCGCTCGTGCCGGTTGAGCTCATCACCGCCGAGCAGCACCGCCACCCGCCACGGCTCGGGTCGTCGGCCGGTCGCCGCGGCCAGCTCGCGCAACGACGCGTACTCGCCGGCGAGCACCGTCTCGTTGATCCGGCGGATCTGCTCCACCAGGTCGTCGAGCAGTGGGCCCAGACCGCCGGGGCCGACGAAGGTGAGCAGCCCCGCCGTGCCCAGCGGCGCGAACCCGGCCAGGCCACCGCCGAGCTGCTCCGGGTCGTACCCGACCAGGCGTACCGCGCCCGGGTCGGCGCGGCCGGCGGCCCGCAGCAGCAACGCGGACACCACGGCGTCGCAGCCGGCGCGATCCTCCCCGGACAGGTGTACGTGTCCGGCGTCGAGCAGCGGCACCAGCGCGGGCACCGGGTCGACGCCGTCGATCCGGACCGTGCCGACCCGTAGCGCGCCGGGTGGCTCCGCACGGCGGGCGGGCGTCGGGGCCCACCCCGCCCAGTCGGCCCCCGCGCAGCCCGGCGCCTCCTGCCGGGCCGCATCGGCGGCGCGCCGGGCCAGCTCGGCGATCCGGGTCGAGTAGCGGGCGTCGATCTCGGCGACGCGGCGGTCCCGCTGGGCGCCCACCCGGCTCGGTACGGCCGCAGCCGCCCGCTCGACCCGGGCCAGCCGTTCGCGCCCGGCGGTCAGCTCGGCCTGGGCGGCGGACAGGCGGGTACGGGTCGCACCCAACGCCTCGGCGAGGGTGTCGCGGACCCGGCTGGCCAACTGGCCGCGCCGGTCAGCCATCGGAGCTCCGTCGAGCCGGCGCGTCCCGCCACGGGCTGCCCGAGCGCGGCGGCACACCACCGGAGCGGGGCGGCACACCATCCGTGCGCGGCGGCAGGCCACCGGGGTGCGGCAGCAGGCCACCGGAGCGCTGCGCACCCGGCCGCTGAACAGCACCGCCGACGCGCGCGCCCGCGCCCGCCGACTGTCCGGCCCCGCCCGACTGCCCCGCGCCGGCCGGCCGCCCGGCCCGCGCCGGTTGCCCCGCACCGCCTCGTTGCTCGGCCCCGTTCGCTTGTCCCGCGCCCACTGGCTCTTTCACGCCGCCTGCGGGGAGGTCCCGGCCGAGTCGGGCGAGCAGCAGCCCGGTCGCCACCCCGGCGGTGACCGCGGAGTCGGCCGCGTGCGGCGGCTCCCCGGAGGCGCGCGGTGGCGGCATTCGGCACACCCGGGTCAGCAGTGTCTCCAGCACCGGCGGCGGCAGCCCGGGCAGCAGGTCGCGTACCCGCCCGTCCAGCTCACCGCGCAGCCGCCCGAGGTCGGTGGCGCGGGGCGGGTGCCCCAGCAGCTCACCGGCCAGCTCGCGCAGCAGGGGCGGCGCCAGCGCCGCCATGCCCAGCCCCACGTCGGCCGGAGCCCGGCGCAGCTCCTTGCGGAGCCGGTCCCGGTCGCCGGAGCGGACACCACCCACCACTCGGCGCAGCAACTCCTGGGAGTCGTCCACCCGCTCGTCGGGTTCGTCGTCGGTGCCCTCGCGCCCGCCGGTCAGCTCGGCCACCCGCACCGACCACCAGCGGCTCATTCGCACCTGCTCCGCCGGCTCGGGCGCGACCGCTGTGGGCCCGGCGGCCGGCGGCGTGTCGTGTCGGGGAGCGCGTTGTTCGGGGCGGGGCGCCGGGGTGCCGTCCGCGCCCAGCCCGATCGCGGTCATGTACGCCGAGAGCTGCTCCTGTGCCACCCGCAACGCGTAGCCGGCGCTCTCGGCGTGCTCGGTCGCGGCGGACAGCTCCGGCACCCCCATCGGGTTGGCCGACTCCTGGCGTACCCAGCGCAGTCTCTCCGCTGCCAGGCCGAACTTCTCCAGCGCCTGCCCGAGCAGGGCCACCGGGAACTCCTCGCTGGCGGCACGGACCTGCCCACCGACGTCCTCGATGATGGACATGGTGCCTACAGGGTGGCGACGTAGAGCTGCGCCTGCTCCACCGCGACCAGTGTCGCGGCGAGACACTCCTCCAGCTCCTGGCTGGCCTGTGTCAGCGACGACTGGGCCGCCTCCACCGTCTCGTGCCCGCTGCCCTCGAGCGCGCCGGCGAGGGTCTGCTGCGCCTCGGACAGTTTCTCGCCGGCCGCCTGCACGGCTGTCTGCCCGTCCCCGATCTGTTGGAGGGCAACATCAATGGCAGCCTTCAACTCGGCGACGCTCGCCACGGCGGAACCTCCTGGGGGCGGGGAGATCTCCATTAGAGCCTATCGGGGGCCGCGAAAGAACATCCGCCCTGTCGGTGTTCCTGCCCGCCTGTCCGGAAGGCACCCGGAAGTGCCGGGAGTCCGTTCTGTGGGAGTCCCAGTGCGAGAATTTCTCAGTTGCTGGCGGGAGCCTCGCGGAGCCAACGCGGGCCGTACACCTCGGCGCCCAGCGCCGTCACCCGCCCGCGCAGCTCCCGGTCCGCGGTGACCACCAGCCGACGGCGCTCGGGCGCGTCGGCCACCAGCTCGACCACTGTGTCGTCGCCGGAGCCGGCGGCCGAGACCACCCGCACGCCCTCGGTGCCCGGCACGTCCCGCGCCGCACCCTCGACCACCAGCACCACCTCGACCGGGGCGGGCAGCCGGGCCGGCAGCCCGACGGTCGCCACCGGGGCGAGCGAGTCGCGTAGCCGGGCCGCGGCGCCGGCGCGGTCACGCCACCACCCGTTCGGGCGGGAGCCGACAACGTTGGCGCCGTCCACGATCAGCAGCGGGGTCTCAGTCATCCCCTCAGCCTGCCACCAAACGGCCGGCCCCGGCCGGACGCCACTCCCGGAATGCCGCTGCGCCACCACCTGCGGCGTTTGTCGGGCCGCGCGCCGGGTAGCCCCTGCCGACCGTGCCGCGCCCGACTGCGGAGGACAGACATGATGGGACCCGGTGACATCGGCTCCGACCCGTGGGACGAATTCCTGGCCAGATACTTCGGCCGGGGCGAGGGAGGGCGCCGGCCACCGCACCGGGTCGACATCACCCGTCTGATGACGGCCGACGCCCGGGAGATGCTGGCCGACGCCGCCCGGCGGGCCGCCCAGCGCCAGAGCAGCGACCTGGACACCGACCACCTGCTCTGGGCGGCGCTGCAACGCGAACCCCTGCGGGACCTCGTACGCCGGGCCGGCGCCGACCCGGACACCCTGCTCAACGCGCTCGGGGGGAAGGGCGACGGCGCACCGCGCGGGGAGGTGCCGCCGAACCTGTCGTTGACCCCCGCCGCCAAGCGGGCGCTGCTCGACGCCCACCAGCTGTCCCGGGCGATGGGCGCCAACTACATCGGCCCTGAGCACATCCTGATGGCGTTGCCGCTCAACCCGGAGTCGCCGGCCGGGCGGATGCTGGCCGCCGGCCGGATCCAACCCGAGTCGTTGCAGGCGGCCAACGCCGAGCGCGGGCCGATGAACGGCCCGAAGCCGGATCGCGGCACGCCCACCCTGGACCAGTACGGGCAGGACCTCACCGACCTGGCCCGCAACGATCAGATCGACCCGGTGATCGGACGGGCCGACGAGATCGAGCAGGCCGTGGAGATCCTGTCCCGGCGTACCAAGAACAACCCGGTGCTGATCGGCGAGGCCGGTGTCGGAAAGACCGCCATCGTCGAGGGGTTGGCCGAGCGGATCTGCGACGGTGACGTCCCGCAGACCCTGCTCGGCAAGCGGGTCGTCCAACTCGACCTGGCCGGTCTGGTCGCCGGCACCCGCTACCGGGGCGACTTCGAGGAGCGGCTGAAGAAGGTGATCGACGAGATCCGGGCGCACCGGGACGAGCTGATCATCTTCATGGACGAGATCCACACCCTGGTCGGGGCGGGTGGCGCCGGCAGCGAGGGCGGGATGGACGCGTCCAACATGCTCAAACCCGCGCTGGCCCGCGGCGAGCTGCGGGTGATCGGCGCGACGACGCTGGACGAGTACCGCAAGAGCATCGAGAAGGACGCGGCGCTGGCCCGGCGCTTCCAGCCGGTGCTGGTGCCCGAGCCCGGCGTCGACGACACCATCGCCATCCTGCGTGGTCTGCGCGACCGGTACGAGGCGCACCACCAGGTGCGTTTCACCGACGAGGCGCTGGTCGCGGCCGCCGAGCTGTCCGACCGGTACGTCACCGACCGGTTCCTGCCGGACAAGGCCATCGACCTCATCGACCAGGCCGGCGCGCGGGTGCGGCTGCGCACCCGCACGCCCGCCTCCGACGTGCGGGAGCTGGAGCAGGAGCTCGACGAGGTACGCCGGGACAAGGAGCAGGCCGTCAGCGACGAGCAGTACGAGCGGGCCTCCGCGCTGCGCGACCGGATCTCCGAGCTGGAGGAGGAGATCCGTCGGGCGAACGGCGACGACGGGTCGTCCTCGCAGGTGCCCGAGGTGGGTCCGAAGGAGATCGCCGAAGTGGTCTCCCGCGCCACCGGCATCCCGGTCAGCCAGCTCACCGAGGAGGAACGGGACCGGCTGCTGCGCCTGGAGGGGTACCTGCACCA
This sequence comes from Micromonospora sp. C81, assembly GCF_018070425.1. Lineage (NCBI taxonomy): Bacteria > Bacillati > Actinomycetota > Actinomycetes > Micromonosporales > Micromonosporaceae > Micromonospora > Micromonospora sp. C81. The sequence continues at coordinate 78,382 of NZ_JAGPXS010000016.1, read as the reverse complement.
GAAGGTGGTCGGTCAGGACGACGCGGTCACCGCGGTCGCCGAGGCCGTCCGTCGTTCCCGGGCCGGGCTGGCCGACCCGGAGCGGCCGATGGGCAGCTTCCTGTTCCTCGGCCCGACCGGCGTCGGCAAGACCGAGCTGGCCCGCGCGCTGGCCGAGGCGCTGTTCGGCGAGGCGGACCGGATGGTCCGGGTGGACATGAGCGAGTTCCAGGAGCGACACACGGTCAGCCGGCTGGTCGGCGCGCCACCCGGATACGTCGGCTACGAGGAGGCTGGTCAGCTCACCGAGGCGGTGCGTCGCCGCCCGTACGCGGTGGTGCTGCTCGATGAGATCGAGAAGGCCCACCCGGACGTCTTCAACATCCTGCTCCAGGTGCTCGACGACGGGCGGCTGACCGACAGCCAGGGTCGCACGGTGAACTTCAAGAACACCGTACTGATCATGACGAGCAACCTCGGCTCGGAGCTGATCACCGGCGCCCAGCGCTCGGTCGGCTTCGGCAGCGGGGACGTGGGCAGCGAGCAGGAGAGCAACGAACTGCGGGAGAGGCTGATGCGCCGCCTGCAGGAGAACTTCCGCCCGGAGTTCCTCAACCGCATCGACGAGGTCATCATCTTCCGCCGGCTGGAGGCCGAGCAGCTGCGCGACATCACCGCGCTGCTGCTCGAGGAGACCCGCCGCCGCATGCACGCCCAGGACCTCCAGGTGGAGTTCACCACCGCCGGCATCGACTGGCTCGCCGAGCACGGTTACCAGCCGGAGTTCGGCGCCCGACCGCTGCGCCGGGTGATCCAGCGGGAGGTGGACAACCACCTGTCCCGGATGTTGCTGGAGTCGGCGATCTCACCGGGGCAGAAGGTCATTGTGGACGCCCGCGACGGCGCGCTCACCTTCGACGTGACCGCAGGCGAGCGGGGGTACACCGCCGCCACGACCACCCACCCGCGATGAGCGGGCCGGCGCGACGAGACGAGCACGAGGAGCCGCGCGAGCCTGCGAAACATCGGGACGAGGAGGACCATCCCGACCCGATCCTGGCGCCGCCCACCGCGAACCCCCGCCGAACGCGGCTGGCAGCCGAGGGCCTGCGTCCGTTGACCGACCAGGACGACCCGGAGACGTCCGGGCCGCCGCCCGGAGAGGAGACCTGATGGTACGCGAAGCGAGGCTCGACCCCGAGGTGGAAGTGCTCTGGGAGGACTTCCACGCCGAGGTCAACGTCCCGTCGGAGCAGCTGCGAACCTGGCTGCTGACCCGGGGTTCCGGGGAGGAGTCGTTCAGCCCGAACCCGAACCTCGACCTGCCCCAGCCGGGCCGGGAGATCCTCAAGGTGCTGAACAAGCGCAAGGTGGACCTCACCCCGGAGGACATCGAGGTGATGCGGGAGGCGGTCGAGCGCATCCGCGAGCTGATGGACGCCAAGCCGTCGCGCGGAAACGCCGACGACAACTGGCGGCACTCGTTGCTCGACCTGGGTCACGACCCGCTCATCGAACGCTGACTGAGCGAACGCACGACGGTGCCGTCCCGGGCGGGGACGGCACCGTTCGGCGTCCTGCTACTGGCCCTGGTCGGGTTCCAGGCTGCCGATGGTCAGGCCGGCCGCGTCGGCGGCGGCGTCCCGGTCACCGCGGGTCTGGTCCTCCCGGGTGAGCAGATTGGCGTACTCGGTGACGTCGGCCGGGTCGGGCACCGCCGGTAGGCGGCGCAGGAACGCCTCCACCTGGCGGGTGGCGGCGGTGTGCGCGGCGGCCGCCTGGCGCAGCAGTTCGCGGTCGTCGGCGGGCGGGTAGAGGTCGGTCATGTCCGCCAGATACCCGGCCAACGGCGGTTCGCACCGCCACCGGCAGGGAATACCGGCTCAGACCGGTCGGATCCCGCTGGGTCGCCGCACACCGAACCCGGGATTGCTCAGCAGCCAGGACAGGTATTCCGGATGCGGGGCCAGCGAGTCGACGTACGCCGCCTTGGCCGTCTCCAACACCAGGTCGGCGCCCTGAGCGGCGGGGGAGTCCGGGTGCCAGCCGAGCAGGAGCCGCCAGCGCAGCGGTGTGCCGGCGATCCGGCGGGTCACCAGCCCGGCCACCGGGCGGAAGGTCGCCTGACACAGCGCCACCGCCACGCCGGCGTCCACCAGGTCGACGCAGCCGCGGATGTCGGTCTCGTACACCTTGCGGGGGGTGAAGCCGGCGCGGGCGCAGGCGGCGGCGAAGCAGTCGCCGAAGCAGCCGTCGCCCGGCGCGGCCACCCACTGCTCGTGGCGCAGGTCGGCCAGGCGCACCTCGTCGCGTTCGGCGAGGGGGTGCGACTCCGGCAGCAGCACCAGCACCGGGTCGATGGCCACCTCCTGCCAGCTCAACCCGAACCCGGCCGACGGGATGGCGTCACCGCACACACCGGTGAGCGCGAAGTCCAGTCGGCCGCCGGCCACCAACTGCGCCAACTCGTCCACCGACCAGGACGCGAACGTGGTGATCTGGGCGGGCGGGTGTTCGGCCGCCAACCGGTGCACCAGCCGGCCCAGGATCGGGCTGTTGACCCCGCCGAACCGGTAGCACGGCGGTGCCCCGCCGGCGCCGGCCAGCCGGGCCGCCTCGTCCTGAAGTCCCTTCATCGCCGGCAGCAGGACCCGGGCCCGGGCCAGCACCAGCTCGCCGAGCGCGGTGGGCCGGGCGCCGCGCCGGTCCCTGTCGAACAGCGGGCCGCCCAGGGTCCGTTCGATGCGCTGGAGCTGGGCGGTGAGCGCCGGCTGGGCCAGGCCGAGCGCCGACGCCGCCTTCGTCACACTCCCCGTCTCAGCGATCGCGCAGACCACCCGCAGGTGACGCAGCTCCAGGTTCATAGGGTGACGGTAGGACCACGGGTCAGCCGGCGGAATAGCCCGAGCGGATCGGTGATAATGAATGCATTGGCGAGCGTGGCCTTGCCTCAGTCGCGGGGTGGCTCCGGCAGGTCCGCCAGGTACGTCGGCCGCCGGGTCACCACGTCGAGCACCTTGTCCACCACGCCGACCGCCGGCTCCACGATCCGGTTCCACGGAGGGGTGCCCGGAGTGCCCGGGTGCGGCCGGGTCGGCGCCGCCTCCTCGGCGATCTCCAGTCGGTTGCCCAGGCGGATCAGCTCCTCATCGGTCGCGACCGCGCGCAACTCCGTGACAAGCCCGCCCACCCCGTCGACGTGCTGACGGACCCGCTCGGCGACCTCGGTCAACGCATCATCCGTCAGCCCCTTCAGGGCGTTCAGCAGACCGGCGTCGGCCGCGATCTCGGCGTCCACGCGCTCGGTCGCGGCCGGCAGCGCGGCACGCACCGCCGGCAGCAGGTACTGCTCCTCGGCGGACAGGTGCCGCGACAGCGCGGCGCTGAGCACCGGCAGCCCTCCCTGCGGCGTGGCGTCCGGGCCGGTCAGCTGGTCCAGCAGCGCCATTAGTTGCCGGTGCTCCCGGTCCACGATGTCGGCGATGCTGCGACCACCGGGCCGGAAGCCGTCCTCGGGTGCGGGCGGCAACGGCGGCAGGGGAACGGTGGACATGGTGCCCTCCTCGACTGGCGGGCGGAAGCTCCGGCAGGGACGTACGGTCGCAGGCGGCGGTACCCGAACGCGCTCACGGCGAAACCGACCCGTCGATGTGTCGGCGCGTGCGCGACGGGTGCGTGGCCTGGCCGCGCCACCGCTCCGACCGGTCCGCGCCGGTGCGCCGGCCTGTCGACCGGCGCGGGCTGGTATGAAGAGGCGATGACGAGCGATGCCGCCTCCGCCCGACCCGACCCCACCGCAGAGGTCGTGGACCTGTGCCGCGACCTGCTGCGCATCGACACCACCAACACCGGGGACAACGACACCAGCGTGGGCGAGCGCCGCGCGGCCGAGTACGTGGCGGAGAAGCTCGCCGAGGTGGGCGTGGAGTCCGTCCTGCACGAGTCCGCACCGGGCCGGGCGAACGTGGTGGCCCGCATCCCGGGCACCGACCCGAGCCGGGGCGCGCTGCTGGTGCACGGCCACCTGGACGTGGTGCCCGCCGACGCCGACGAGTGGTCGGTGCACCCCTTCTCCGGCGAGCAGCGCGACGGCTACCTGTGGGGCCGGGGCGCCATCGACATGAAGGACTTCGACGCGATGGTGCTCGCCGTGGTGCGGCACTGGCAGCGCACCGGCGTACGACCCCCGCGCGACATCGTGCTCGCGTACACCGCCGACGAGGAGGCGGGCAGCGACTACGGCGCGCGTTTCCTGGTGGACAACCACCGTGGCCTGTTCGACGGTTGCACCGAGGCGATCGGCGAGGTCGGCGGCTTCTCCTACTCGGTCAACGACAACCAGCGGCTCTATCTCATCGAGACCGCCGAGAAGGGCATCGACTGGCTGCGGCTGCACGCCAAGGGCCGCCCCGGGCACGGCTCGATGATGCACGACGACAACGCGGTCACCGCGCTCGCCGAGGCGGTCGCCCGGATCGGGCGGCACCGCTTCCCGGTGGTCGTCACCGACACCGTACGGGCGTTCCTGACGGAGGTCTCCGACCTGCTCGGCATCGAGCTGGACCCGGACGACCCGGAGACGGCCATCGCCAAGCTCGGCCCGATCGCCAACATCATCGGCGCGACGATCCGCAACACCGCCAACCCGACCCGGTTGAGCGCCGGCTACAAGGACAACGTCATCCCCGGCCGGGCCACCGCCACCATCGACTGCCGCAGCCTGCCCGGCCAGTCCGAGCTGCTGGAGCGGCAGCTGCGCGAGCTGGTCGGCCCGGACATCGCGATCGAGTACGTCCAGCGGCAGCCCGCCCTGGAGACCACCTTCGACGGTGACCTGGTCGAGGCCATGTCGGCGGCCCTGCGCGCGGAGGACCCGGGAGCACGGCCGGTCCCGTACATGCTCTCCGGCGGCACCGACGCCAAGGCGTTCTCGCAGCTCGGCATCCGCTGCTTCGGGTTCGCCCCGCTCCGGCTGCCCGCCGACCTGAACTTCTCGGCGTTGTTCCACGGCATCGACGAGCGGGTTCCGGTGGACGGACTACAGTTCGGCGTGCGGGTGCTCGACCGGTTCCTCCGCACCTGCTAGCCGTGTCCGGCAGTTGCCGCCGGCACGCAATCTCCCCATCGTGAAGGGACTGCCCCACATGACCGACCAGCACGGTGAGCTGGACGCCGCTCTCGAGCGCGTGATCGAAGCGGCCCGCCACCACCTGGCCGCCGTACGCGCCGCTCAGGGCCGCGTCGACGACGACGACGTCTGGCAGGCGTACGTGGCGTTGAACAACGCCTCCTTCGCCTACGACGAGCGGTTGCTCGACGCCTTCGGTGAGGTGACGCCGTGGGATGTCGACTCGATCGACCCGGACGAGGCCGACGAGCGTTTCGGCGGCGTCGACGGGGCCGAGGCCAGCGACCCGCACCCGCGGGTGATCTCGGTACGCCAGCGTCGCGACTACCGGGTGCCGAGCGTCGCCGCGCTGCTGCGGGTGGCCGAGGCGGCCCGGCGCGAGGGCACTCCCGAGGACGACGAGCCGGCACCGGTGGAGGGCGTCGGCGAGGCGGTGCTGGAGCTGCTGCAGAGCGGCGACGGCTCGCTCGGCGCGCTGGACGTCCCCGAGCTGGAACCGCTCGACGGGGTGGTCATGGTCAGCGAGGTGGGCACCCCGGTCGACCTGGAGTCGTTCGACGACGACGACGCGGTCGGCCCGTTCCAGCCGGCGGCCGACGACCGGCTGGTCGGTCGGCTCGACGAGCATCCGTTCCTGGAGCTCGACGACGACCACGACCACGCCGGGCACCAGCACTAGGTCGGATCACGCCCGGGGCCCGGTTCGGGGCCCCGGGCGTTTCCGCCCGACTCTTCAGTACGACAGGCCCGGCTGCGGCTGGTTGACCCGCCGGCGACGCAGCACCACCTGCCGCGTGCCGTCGCGGTACAGCCGCACCCGGGCCAACTCCCATCCTGAGAACTCCGCCTGGATCGCCAACTGCGCCGCGGCGGTCAACCGGTCGACGTTCGGCGGCAGCCGCAGCGGCGCGTATTCGTAGTCCATGCCATCCATGCTGCCCAGCCCAGCGGCCATTCGCCACCCCCTCGGGGGTGACCAACGACGCTGGCGTGGGCGGTTCGTGCCGCCCTGTGCGCGCCGCCCGGTCTCGGACGGGCGGCTGGAGCGCCGACCCCTACTGCCTCGTCGGGCAGGCGGCTATCGCCCGTGGAAGACCAGATCGACCGAGCGGTGCAGGGCGGCTCGGACTGGATCGACCAGAATGTCTTCAGGCAGCCGCCGGCAGGTCAGCCGTCGGGCCGCTAGGGAGGCGACGGGTGATGTCAGGGGAGCGGGGTCGGCTGGGTCGGTTCACCGACGCGGTGCTCGGCGGCGCGCGGGCAGCCCGGGACAAGGCCCGCGAGCTGCGGGACGAGTTTCGCACCAGCGACGAGCCGGAGCGCGCCCTGGTGGCGCCGCTCCTGCTCGGGCAGGAGCTCCGCTACGTGGGCCTCGGCCCGGTCCGAGCCCCGGACACGCACAAGGCTGGCCGGCAGCTCGCCGACGTGATGACAAACGAACTGGTCGACTCGCTCGACCCGAAGGTGCTGTTCGGGCTGCTCAACATCGTCAACCCGGTGGTCTGGGTGGACGCCGTGCTGACGCCGGTGCGGCTGGCCGCGGGCGTACTGCTGCTGCCGGGCAAGGCCGGTGCCATCGCTGCCGGTGTGCCGGAGCTGGCGGCGCCGGAGCCGGGCCTGCCCCAGCAACCCGCCCAACGGGAGCCGATCCCGCTCACCGAGGAGCAGGAGGCGTTCCGGGCGCTGTTCCGGCTCAGCCTGTACCGCCCGCTGGCCGACCAGCTGGCCGAGATCGCCTACCGCCGGCGGTACGTCTTCAGCGGCGACCTCGCCACCCTCGCTGGGAGCCTCCTGCTCTTCCTGGAGCGCTACACGGGTACCCCGCTGGCGGTGACGGACACCCACCTCCACCTACTGCGGATGGGTCCCCGCCCGGACGCCGACCGGCCCGACCGCCGTCAACCGCGGGTGCTGTGGAGTGTGCGCCGCGACCGGGTGGCCCGGGTCGACTCCGAGCGTGGCGCGAGCGGGCTCGTGCAGCTCGCCTCCACCATCGTGTTCGACGACGGCTCGTGGATCCGACTCACCCAGCCCGCGCTCCGCGACGACCAGTCGCGCTTCCTGACCGCGATCCAGGACCTCCCCGGACAGCGTCCGACGCCGTGACCGGGACGGCGTCGGGCGCGGTGCGCTGGCCGACGGGTCTGCCCGTGACCCGGCGCGTGGGTCAGCCGTCGCGCTCGGGGTAGCCGACCGGCACCGCCGAGACGTCGTCCAGCGCTGTGGTGATCTCCTCGGGCAGTGTGATCCGTTCCACCTGGAGCGCGCCGAGCAGCTGCCCCACCGTCCGGGCGCCGAGGATCGGCGCGGTCACCCCGGGCCGGTCCCGGATCCAGGCCAACGCCACCTCCAGCGGCGACACACCCAGCCCGCCGGCCGCGGTCGCCACCGCCTCCACGATGCTGGAGCAACGCGGGTCCAGGTACGTGGCGACGAACCGCTCGAAGTGCGGCGACGCGGCCCGCGAATCCGCCGGACGGCCGTGCCGGTACTTACCGGTCAGCACTCCCCGGCCCAGCGGCGACCAGGGCAGCACGCCGAGACCGAGCGCGTCGCAGGCGGGCAGCACCTCCCGCTCCACACCCCGCTCCAGCAGCGAGTATTCGACCTGGGATGCGACCACCGGCGCCCGCCCCGGCCAGGCGGTCTGCCAGGCGGCGGCCCGCGCGGTCTGCCACCCGGAGAAGTTCGACACCCCGACGTAGCGGACCTTGCCGCTGGCCACCGCGTGGTCCAGGGCGGCCAGGGTCTCCTCCAGCGGGGTGTCCGGGTCGTACCCGTGCACCTGGAACAGGTCGACGTGGTCGGTGCCCAGTCGCCGCAGGGACGCGTCCAACGTCCGCAGCAGGTGCCCCCGGGAGCCGTCCCGGCGCCGGCCGCTGCCCGGGCGCAAACCGGCCTTGGTGGCGATCAGCAGCTCCTCGCGGGGCACCAGGGAGCCCAGCAGTGAGCCGATCACCGACTCGGCGTCGCCGTCGCCGTACACGTCGGCGGTGTCGATCAGGTTGCCGCCCGCGTCCAGGTAACTCTTCAGCTGGGCGGCCGCATCGTCGGCGTCGGTGTCCCGGCCCCAGGTCATGGTGCCGAGCGCGAGCCGGGAAACCGCCAGCCCGCTTCGGCCGAGCGGTCGCTGTTGCATGGGTGAACCTTATTTCGAACCTGCCGCCAGAGATATCCTCGCTCCCGTATCTCTGCCGGTTCTGCCGGTTCCGCCGCCATGGGCTGCCCCGATGGAGGGGGGACCAAAGGTGTCGAGCCGGTGATCGAGTCTGTTATCGGCATTGCGTAACCTGGTGCGACCTGTGCCACGGATGGGGGAGGACCAGTGCGACTCGGGCTCAGTCTCGGATACCAGACGGCGTGGAGCACACCGGCCGACCACCTGGCGTTGGCCCAGGAGGCCGACCGGCTGGGTTACTCGGTGGTGTGGGCGGCGGAGGCCTACGGCTCCGACTCGCCCAGCATGCTCGCCTGGATGGCCGGCCAGACCGAACGGATCGACGTCGGCGCCGCGGTGATGCAGATCCCCGCGCGTACGCCGGCGGCCACCGCCATGACCGCCGCCACCATCGACGCGCTCTCCGGTGGTCGGTTCCGCCTCGGCCTGGGCGTCTCCGGCCCGCAGGTCTCCGAGGGCTGGCACGGTGTGCGGTTCGCCAAGCCACTCGCCCGGACCCGCGAGTTCGTCGACATCGTCAAGCTGGCCATCGCCCGCAAGGAGGTGGCGTACGACGGCGAGCACTACACGTTGCCGCTGCCCGACGGCCCCGGTAAGGCCTTGCGGCTGGGCTTCCACCCGCCACGCGAGCACATTCCGATCTACCTGGCGGCGGTCGGCCCGAAGAACCTGGAGCTGGCGGGCGAGATCGCCGACGGCTGGCTGGCCGTGTTCTACGCCCCGGAGTTCGCCGAGGAGCAGCTCGCCTCGGTCCGCGCCGGGCGGGCCAAGGTCGGCAAGGAGTTGGCCGGGTTCGACGTGGTGCCGTCGGTGCCCGTGGTGATCGGTGACGACGTGGCCTCCTGCGCCGAGCTGGTGCGCTGGTACGCGGCGCTGTACGTGGGTGGCATGGGCAGCCGCCAGCAGAACTTCTACAACCAGCTCGCCACCCGGATGGGTTACGGCGACGCCGCCCGCGAGGTGCAGGACCTGTATCTGGCCAAGCGGCAGCGCGACGCCGCCGCCGCCGTACCGATGGAGTTCATCGACCGCACCTCGCTGCTCGGCCCGAAGGAGCGCATCGCCGAGCGGATGCGGGAGTACGCTGCCGCCGGCGTCACCACGCTGTCGGTGACCCTGTTCGTGGCGGACCGGGACAGCGGGGTGCAGACCCTGCGTACCGTCGCCGAGGCGCTCGACCTCTCCGGAGTTGGCGAGTGACCTGGGTCGAGGCCATCGTCCTGGGCATCGTCCAGGGACTGACCGAGTTCCTCCCGGTCAGCTCGTCGGGGCATCTGCGGATCACCTCGGCGATCTTCTTCGACCGTGACGCCGGGGCGTCGTTCACAGCGGTCACCCAGCTCGGCACCGAAGCGGCCGTGCTGATCTACTTCGCCAAGGACATCTGGCGGATCACCCGGACGTGGCTGGTCGGCATCAGGGACAAGTCGGTGCGCTCCAGCCTCGACTACCGGATGGGCTGGTACGTGATCGTCGGCTCGATCCCCATCGGGCTGTTCGGCTTCCTGTTCAAGGACCAGATCAAGACCGCTGGGCGCAACCTGTGGGTGGTGGCGACCACGCTGATCGTGTTCGCCTTCGTGCTGGCGTTCGCCGAATACTGGGGGCGGCAGACGCGTACCCTGCAGAACTTCCGGATGAAGGACGGCGTGGTGATGGGCTTCGCCCAGGCCATGGCGCTGGTGCCCGGGGTGTCCCGCTCCGGCGGCACGCTCACCGCCGGCCTGTTGCTCAACCTCACCCGGGAGGCCGCGGCACGCTACTCGTTCCTGCTGGCCATCCCGGCGGTGGTGATGTCCGGCGTGTTCAGCCTCGGGGACGTCTTCGAGCCGTCCGCCCCGGGCACGTCCGTGCCCACCGTGGCGCAGACGATCGTGGCCACCGTCATCGCCTTCGCCATCGGCTACGCGGCCATCGCGTGGCTGTTGCGCTACGTCGCCCACCACACCCTGTACGTCTTCGTGCTGTACCGGGTCGCGCTGGGCACCCTGGTCCTGGCTCTGCTGATGACCGGCACGATCAGCGCCACCTGATCCGCCCGCACTTCGGCCCCCGCCCCCTCGCAGAGGAGGCGGGGGTCTTTCCGTGGCCAAGGCGGGCCGTTTCCGCTGGTCCGCACAACGAGGACTTAGCGGTTCTATTCTCCTGATATCGGGCTGTCTCCCCGGGTGGGATCTGTCGGTGGCTCGCGTCGGAGGGGGCGACCGTGACTGCCAGCGCTGGCCCGAAGCGTGGCCGGGGGCGGCCACCGAGACGCAACCTCGTCGCGGTCGTCTCGATCGTCGTGCTCTCCGGTGCGTTCTTCGGCTACGACCAGGGCGTCATCAGCGGTGCGCTCCGCGACATTCGCCAGACCTTCCACGCGGACACCTTCGCCGTCGAGGTGGCGGCGAGCTGGGTGACCCCTGGGGCGCTGGTGGGCGCGCTGCTCGGCGGCCACCTCGCGGACCGGATCGGTCGCCGCGGGGCGCTGTGGGTCGCCGCCGCCACGTTCGCGGTGGGCACGATCCTGCAGGCGACCGCACCGGTGATCGGGGTCATGTTCGGCGCGCGGTTGATCCTGGGGCTGGGCATCGGGGTGGCCTCGGTCGCCGGGCCGATGTACGCGGCGGAGGCCGCGCCGGAACGGATCCGCGGCAGCCTCCTGGCGGTCTACCAGTTCTCCACCACGTTCGCCATCTTCATCGGTTACCTGGCCGACGAGCTGTTCGAGGCCGGCAACTCCTGGCGTTACCTGCTGGTGGCGGCGGCGCTGCTGGGTGTGGCCCTCGCCCTGGTCACCACAGTGATCCCCGACTCGGCCGTCTGGTACTTCGGACGGGGGGACCGGCGCCGGGCGGAGGCGTCCCTGCGGGCGACAGTGCCCGAGCGGAACGTGCCTCAGCGACTGCACGCCATCGAGGAGAGCCTCTCGGCCGGCAAGGCGGGCTGGCGGGAGGTGCTGTCGCCGCAGTGGCGGCGCCCGTTGGCGCTCGGTGTCGGCATGGCGCTGTTCCAGCAACTGACCGGGATCAACGGGATCATCTACTACGCCGACGAGATCTTCTCGTCCGCCGGGTTCCACACCCCGCAGGCGCAACTGGCGGCGACCACCTGGGCGATCGGCGGGGTCGACTCACTCTTCACGCTGGTCGCGGTCGCCTTCCTTGACCGGCTGGGTCGCCGGCCGCTGCTGCTGGTCGGGCTGCTGGGCATGGCGGTCTCGCTCGTGGTGGTCAGCATCAGTTTCGCCAGGATGGCCCCGGCGGCGCGGACGGCGGGAGCGACCGGGCACCATCCCACCGACGCGGGCATCTTCCTGCTGATCGGTGTGGTCATGTTCGTGGCGTTCTACGCGATGTCGATCGGGCCGACCGCCTGGACGGTCATCAACGAGATCTTCCCGGGCCGCATCCGTGGCCGGTGCGTGGCGATCGCCTCCGCCACCCACTGGGGCACCGAGTACCTCATCACGCAGTTCTTCCTGAGCATGTTGGATGCCCTGGGGAGATCGGGAGTGTTCGCCCTCTTCGCCGGCACCTGTGTGCTCGGCTTTCTGTTCGTCTGGCGGTACCTGCCGGAGACCAAGGGCAGGACCCTCGAACAGATCCAGCAGATGTGGCAGACCGACGCTCGTGCTCGGCGTCCGCACCGTGCCGATGACCGGTCGACCGGTACGGCGTGATTCACGCCTTCTGACCCGCGACGCAGGGGCGAGGCGTACGGTCGATCCGAAGCCGCCCAAAACGGATCAGTAGGACAAAGCACCTCATTAGGGTCAAGCGTAAGCGCTCACCCTGTGGCGAGTCCTCTCGGCGCAATGGCGGCTCCCGACCGACAGTCGCGAAGGACCAGGACGTGCATCTGACACCAAGGGAATTCGACAAGCTGACGATCCTCTCGATGGCCATCGTCGCCAACGCCCGCAAGGCCAGGGGGATCAAGCTGAACCACCCCGAGGCCGTGGCGGTGATCTGCGCCGCGGCCCTGGAGGGGGCCCGGGAGGGCAAGACCGTCGAAGAGGTCATGAACGAGGCCCGCAGCACCCTCAGCGCCGACGACGTGATGCCGGGCGTGCCGGACATGCTGCCCATGATCCAGGTCGAGGCGGTCTTCACCGACGGCTCGCGACTGGTCACCGTGCACTCACCGATCCGATAGGCGCAGCCAACCAGAGGCGATCTCCAGGAAGGTGGAGCAGGAAATGGCCAAGCAACATCCCGGCCCCAACTCGAAGCACGTGCGACCCATCGGGGGCTACGTGCTGAGCGACCAGCCGTTGGAGCTGAACGCGGGGCGGCCGGTCACCGAGGTCGTCGTCCAGAACACCGGCGACCGACCGATCCAGGTCGGCTCACACTTCCACTTCTTCGAGGCCAACCGGATGCTCGCCTTCGATCGCGAGGCGGCCTTCGGGCGGCGGTTGAACATCCCGGCGACGACCTCCATCCGCTTCGAGCCGGGCGACAAGAAGACGGTCGAGCTCATCCCCTTCGGCGGACAGCAGCGCGTGTACGGATTCAACGGCCTGGTGCAGGGGTGGAGCGGCAGCGAGTCGACCCCCAGCTACCGGCCGGACCGCACCGAGGCGATCCACAACGCCAGGACGCGGGGCTTCAAGTTCGCCCCGGAGCAGCAGGACAGCCCCAAGGACAAGAAGAAGTAGATCCGCTATCCCGCAGGGCTGCCAGCCTCGGGCAGGAGAGATGATTCGATGAGCCAGATTTCGCGGCAAGAATATTCCGGAATGTACGGCCCGACGACGGGCGACCAGATCAGGCTCGGCGACACCGACCTGTACATCGAGATCGAAAAGGATCTCCGGGTCCTCGGCGACGAGGTGATGTACGGCGGGGGCAAGACCCTGCGCGACGGCATGGGGGTCAACAACCAGTACACCAACGCGCAGGGTGGCCTCGACCTGGTCATCACGAACGTGACGATCGTCGACGCGACCCTCGGCGTGATCAAGGCCGACGTCGGTGTCAAGGACGGCAAGATCGCCGGCATCGGCAAGGCCGGCAACCCGAACATCATGGACGGGGTCACCCCCGAGCTGGTGACCGGTCCGGGCACCGAGGCCATCTCCGGCGAGCACCTCATCCTGACCGCCGGGGGCATCGACACGCACGTGCACCTGGTGACGCCGCTGCAGGCGTACGCCGCCCTGAGCAACGGCGTCACCACCCTGTGGGGCGGCGGCACCGGCCCGACCGACAGCACCAACGGCGTCACCATCACCCCGGGTCCGTGGAACCTCCACGCGATGATGCGGGCCTTCGAAACCATCCCGATCAACATCGGTCTGATGGCGAAGGGCAACAGCACCGGCCGTGCGCCGCTGGTCGAACAGATCATGGCCGGCGCGCCGAGCTTCAAGATCCATGAGGACTGGGGCGCCCCGCCGGCGGTGATCCGGGCCTGCCTGGATGTCGCCGACGAGTTCGACGTGCAGGTCAGCATCCACACCGACACTCTCAACGAGAGCGGCTACCTCGAGGACAGCATCGCCGCGTTCGAGGGCCGGACGATCCACACCTTCCACACCGAGGGCGCCGGTGGTGGGCACGCGCCGGACGTCATCAAGGTCGCCAGCCAGATGAACGTGCTGCCCAGCTCGACCACGCCGACGGTGCCCTACGGCATCAACAGCCAGTCCGAGCTGTACGACATGATCATGGTCTGTCACAACTTCAACCCGCAGGTCCCCTCGGACGTGGCCTTCGTGGAGAGCCGGATCCGGACCGAGACGATCGCGGCCGAGGACGTCCTGCTCGACGAGGGCGTCATCTCGATGATGCAGAGCGACTCGCAGGCCATGGGGCGCGTCGGCGAGACCTGGCTGCGGACCATCCAGCTCGCCGGGCAGATGAAGACCGCGCGCGGCAAGCTCGCCGAGGACTCCAGCGCCAACGACAACTTCCGGGTGCTGCGGTACGTCGCCAAGATGACCATCAACCCGGCGATCACCCAGGGGATCTCGCACGTGCTGGGCTCGGTCACGCCGGGCAAGATGGCCGACCTCGTGCTCTGGGAGCCGGCGTTCTTCGGCGCGAAGCCGAAGCTGGTCCTCAAGGGCGGCATGATCGCCTGGTCGATCATGGGTGACCCGAACGCGTCACTGCCGACCCCGCAGCCGGTCTACTACCGGCCCTCGTTCGCCGCGTACGGCAGCCAGCTCGCCAAGACCTGCGTGACCTTCGTGTCCCGGGCGGCGCACGAAGCCGGCATCGCCGAGGAGCTCGGCCTGCAACGGCAGGTCATGCCGGTCTACCGGACCCGGGGGCTCACCAAGCGGGACATGGTCCGCAACGACCGGCTTCCCAAGCTCGAGGTCGATCCGGAGACGTTCGCCGTGAAGATGGACGGCGTCCACGCGACGGTGCCGCCGGCCCGGAACCTGCCCCTGAGCCAGCTCTACTTCTTCAGCTGACCCCGTTGGGACCGTCTCGTACGTGCCTGGTCCCGGCACACCGACCGAAAGGAGAGGCCCGTGCTCGTCGAGACGGTGCTGGGCAACATGAACGAGCCCGACTGGACGCTGCGCCTGAAGGAAGCGCGCATCGACGACCTGGTCCTCGACCAGTGGGACGCCCAGAAGAGCCGCATCCGCAAGATGACCAGTTCCGGGTCGGAGCTGTCGGTGGCGCTGGCGCGTGGCGTCCGCCTGCGCGACGGCGACGTCCTCGCCTGGGACGACCTGACCGCCACCGCGGTGGTGGCCCGGGTGCAGTTGGGCGAGGTGATGGTGGTCCACCTCGACAAGCTGCGCGGCGAGTCGGCCGAGCTGCTCATCCGCTCGGCGGTCGAGCTCGGTCACGCCATCGGCAACCAGCACTGGCCGGCCGTGGTCAAGGGCACGAAGATGTACGTCCCGTTGACCGTGGACCGCAAGGTCATGGACTCGGTGATGCGCACCCACGCCTTCACCGGGATCACCCACGAGTTCGTTCCCGGCACTGAGGTCATCGCGTACCTCGCGCCGCACGAGTCGCGGCGGTTGTTCGGTGGCGCCGACTCGACGCCGCACTCCCACCTCCCCGCCGACCTCAACTGAGCGGGGCCGGACGGTGCGCACCATGGCGGAAACCCTGAAGCTGCTGCAGTTCGGCGACTCGGTCTTCCCGGTCGGCGCCTTCTCCTTCTCCAGCGGCCTGGAGATGGCCGTCCAGCACGGCGTCGTGCACGACCGGGAAACCCTCCAGGACTACGTCCGCACGGTCACCCGGCTCGCCGCCACCGGGGACGGTGTCGCCCTGCTCGCCGGGCACCGTGCCGCCGTCGCGGGAGACCTCGACCGGATCCGGCGTGCCGACGAGGCCGTCCACCTGCGCAAGATCAACGAAGAGATGCGGACGATGTCCGTACGCATGGGGCGCAAGCTGGCGGAGGCCGCGACCCGGATCGTCGGGGAGACCCTGCTCAAGAAGCGGCTCGGCGAGTCGGCGTCGGGCGCGCCGGTCACCTACCCGGTCGCGCTCGGGGTGGTCTTCGCCGACCTCGGGGTGCCCGAGGAGGACGCGTTCGCGGCCCACCAGTACGGCGCCGCCTCGACGGTGCTCAGCGCCGCCATCCGGTTGATGCGGGTCGACCACCTCGACGCGCAGTCGATCCTGTTCGCGGTCAACGAGAAGGTCACCGACGACTACCGCGACGTGCGCACCGCCGACCTCGACGACATGCAGAGCTTCGGACCGCACATCGACGTCCTGGCCGGCGCGCACCAGCACATCCACGTGCGGATGTTCATGAGCTGAGAGCTGACCTCCGCGATCCACACGTTTCTGACCCTCAACACGTCTCCCAGAAGGACTGGTCACATCATGAAGTCGGCAAGTCGTATCGGCGTAGGCGGCCCGGTGGGCAGCGGCAAGACCGCGATCATCGAGGCTGTCGTGCCCCGTTTCGTGGACAACGGGCTGCGCGTACTGGTGATCACGAACGACGTCGTCACCACCGAGGACGCGAAACACGTCCGGCGCGCCCTGACCGGGGTCCTCGTCGAGGACCGGATCCTCGGGGTGGAGACCGGGGCCTGCCCGCACACCGCCGTGCGCGAGGACCCGAGCATGAACCTGGCGGCGGTGGAGGACATGGAGTCCCGGTTCCCGGACAGCGACGTGGTGCTGATCGAGAGCGGCGGCGACAACCTCACGCTGACGTTCAGCCCCGCCCTGGTCGACTACTTCATCTACGTCATCGACGTGGCGGCCGGCGACAAGATCCCGCGCAAGAACGGCCCGGGGATCTCCAAGTCCGACATCCTCGTGATCAACAAGACGGACCTCGCCCCCTACGTGGATGCCGACCTCGATCTCATGGCCCGCGACGCGGACGTGACGCGCAACGGCAAGCCGGTCATGTTCACCAACTGCAAGACGGGTGAGGGCATCGACGAACTCGTCTCGTTGATCCGCCGCAACGCGCTCTTCGACGCCGAAGTGGTCGCATGATCACACTGGACGGTGCGCGGGAACTGGCACCGTACCAGGACCAACCGGCACAGCTGCCCGCCGCGTCCAACGGCAAGGTCGGCGTGCTGCGCCTCGGGTTCGAACGGCGCGGTGACCGGACGATCCTGCACGACCTCTACCGGCAGTCACCGCTGCTCGTCCAGCGGGCGCTCTACTGGGACGAGGAGATGCCGCAGCTTCCCTGCGTCATGATCCTCACCACCTCCGGCGGTGTGCTCCAGGGCGACCGCCTGCACATGGACGTCGACCTGGCACCGGGCAGCCAGGCGCACCTGGTCACCCAGGCCGCCACCAAGATCCAGGAGATGGACGCGAACTACGGCTCGCAGATCCAGCGCTTCACCCTGGCCGAGGACACCTACCTCGAATACCTCCCGGAGCCCGTGATCCCGTACCGGGGCAGCCGGTTCGTCACCGACACCCGGGTGCGGCTCCCGGAGAGCGCCACCATGCTCTACGGCGAGGTCCTCCAACCCGGCCGGAAGTACTACCGCGACGGGGAACTCTTCGCCTACGACCTCTTCTCCTCCTCCCTGGGCGCGGAGCGGCCCGACGGCCGGCAGTTGTTCGTGGAGAAGTTCGTGGTGGCTCCCGGGCAGTTCCCAGTGGCGCGGCTCGGCGTCATGGATCGCTTCCACATCTTCGGCAACGTCGTACTCCTCACCAGCCCGGAGCGGGCCGCCCGCGTCTACGAACGGACCTCGACGCCGGTCTGGGACGAGGAGACGCCGCTGGCCAGCGCCGTCAGTCGACTGCCGAACGACGCGGGCCTCATCTTCAAGGTCCTCGGCCAGGAGACGGAGCCGGTCCGTGCCGCTGTCCGTGCCTTCTGCGTGGCCGCCCGCGAAGAGGTGACCGGCCGGACCTTCCCGCCGGCCTTCAGTTGGCGATGACGGATCCCCGAGGAGAATGCCGTGACGAGCGTGACCCGCAGCTGGGACAGGCTGAGTGACCACAACCCTCTGATCGGGTTCGTCGACGCCTGCCTGCGCGGGCCGGCACAGGTCGTCCTGCAGAACAACCCACTCACCGGGCTGCTCGTCCTCGTCGCGATCGCCTGGGGAGCGTTCGAGAACGGGCAACCACGGATCCTCGGGGGCGCGGTCCTCGGTCTCGTCGTCGGCACCGCCACGGCCGTCGCCCTGCGGGTGGACGAGCCCTCGTTGCGCAAGGGACTGTTCGGCTTCAGCCCGCTGCTGACCGGGATCGCCGTCCCGACGTTCCTCGACGACCGGCCGTTGATGTGGCTCTACCTGGTGCTCGGAGCGATCGCCACGACAGTCGTCACACTGGCCCTGAACGCGATCTTCAAGACCTGGGGCCTGACCGCGTTCACCATGCCGTTCGTGCTGACCACCTGGGTGCTGCTGCTGGCCGCGTACCAGTTCGACCGGTTCACCGTGCTGACCAACCTGAAGCCGATGTTTCCCGGCGAGGGGCAGTTGACCGGTGGGCGCTTCGACTGGGACCTGGTCCCCACCTTCCTGCGCGGGGTCTCCCAGATCTATCTGATCAACAGCTGGGTCACCGGCCTGATCATCCTGGTCGCGCTGCTGGTCAACTCCCGCTGGTCGGCGCTCTTCGCGGTGATCGGCGCGGTCGGCGCGACACTGCTGGCGCTCTGGTTCGGGGCCGACGCGGCCTCCCTGGACAAGGGCCTGTTCGGCTTCAACGCGGTGTTGACGGCGATCGCCGTTGGTGCGGTGCTGCACCGTCCCGGAGCGCTGGTGACCCTCTACACCCTCTTCGGCATCGCCCTGACGCTCTTCGTCCAGATGGCCCTGGCGACAGTGCTCACCCCACTGGCCATCCCGGTGCTCACCGGACCCTTCAACATCGCCACCTGGTTGCTGCTGCTGCCGAAACGGCACTTCGCGCCGGTGCCCAACCACGAACGCGCCAAGGAGACCGTCGTCTCGACGGTGAAGCACTCCGTCTGACCGTACCGAGAGGAGAGGTGAGCTTCCGTGCTCGCTCAGGACGCGGTGAACTCGGGCGACACCGCCTGGGTGCTGGTTTGCGCCGGCCTCGTGTTGTTCATGACCCCGGGCCTGGCCGTCTTCTACGGTGGAATGGTCCGCACCCGCAACGTGCTCGCGATGTTGCAGCAGAACATGGTCGCGCTGGGGGTCGTCAGCCTGACCTGGGTGCTGGTCGGCTACACCATCGCCTTCGGAGACGACGCCGGCACCGGCCTCTTCGGCAACCTCGAACTCTTCGGGCTCAACGACCTCCGGGTCCCGCCCGCACCCCACCTGCACGTGGTCACCGGCCAGGTGACGATCCCGACCCTGGCGTTCGTCGCGTACCAGATGATGTTCGCGGTGATCACGCCCGCGCTCGTCACCGGCGCCACCGCGGGCCGGCTGAAGTTCGCCGGCTGGGTCGCGTTCCTGGCGATCTGGTCCATCGTGGTCTACGCGCCGGTCGCGCACTGGCTCTGGCACCCCGACGGCTGGCTGGCCCGGTTCGGCACCCAGGACTGGGCCGGTGGCATGGTGGTCCACGCCTCCGCGGGAGCCGCAGTGCTCGGCACCCTGCTGGTCGTCGGACGCCGCCGTGGTTGGCCGCGCACCGCGTCCCCGCCCAACTCCATCCCGCTGACCATCCTCGGGGCGGGCATCCTCTGGTTCGGATGGTTCGGCTTCAACGGCGGCGATGGACTCCAGGCGAACGGGCTCGCCGCCCAGGCGCTGATCAACACTCATCTCGCGGCCGCCGCCGGCATGCTCGTCTGGCTGGTGGCGGAGCGGCTGAAGGACGGCCACAGCACCGTCGTGGGTGGCGTCTCCGGCGCTGTCGCGGGGCTCGCGACGGTCACCCCCGCCGCCGGGTACGTCAACACGCTCTCCGCCATCGCCATCGGAGCGATCGCCGGAATCGTCTGCCACTTCGCGTTGCGGTTGAAGTATCTGCTCCGGCTCGACGACGCGCTGGACGTCCTCGCGGTCCACTTCGTCGGCGGCATGCTCGGCTCGCTGCTGGTTGGCTTCTTCGGCGACAGTGGCGTCAACCCGCTCGGCAAGGACGGTCTCCTCTTCGGCGGAGGCGGGTCCCTGCTCTGGCACCAGATCGTCGGCGTGGTCGCCGTGGTGGCCTTCTCCTTCGTGCTCAGTTGGGCGATCGCCGCCGCCGTGCAGGCCGTCCTCGGGCTCCGTGCCCCCGCCGACGAGCAGGACAACCTCGACCACGCCCAGCAGGACGCCGACGCGTACCACCTGGGCGGTGTTGCGGGCCTCAACGGCACTGGCGCACCGCAGCGTCGACGCGAACCCGGACGGGAACGCGGCGCCGAACGGCCCGCCCGGCCGGCCCAGAACGCCCGGCCGGCCCAGAACGCCCGGCCGGCCCAGAACGCCCGGCTGGTCACCGCGACGGTCAATCCGACGTTGCTGCCGACCACCCGGGAGCTACGGGACGCCCTGGTCGGTGCGGGAGCCACCTCCATCGTGCTCTTCGACGCCACGGTCTCCACCGCCGAACCGACTGCCCGTTCGCTGCCCCGGGGCTACTGGCAGGACCAGGACCTGGTCGGTCGCGCCCGGGTCGAGGTCGTGGTGGAACGCGAGGCGGTGTCCGCCGTGCTGGACGTGCTGGGTCGTTACGGTGCCGAGCGCTCGGAGTGCTTCGTGCAGGACGTCCAGCTCGCGACGGACGTCCGCTGAGCTGGTGCGGGCCCAGGTCACCTCTTTGACCGGCGGCAACGGAGCAGGAACGACAGGGCGGACAGGGCGAGCGTTCCCCAGGCCGGCACCCAGAGTGGTTGTTGCTGCGCCAGCGTTCCGATGCCGCCTCCGGTGGCGTAGCAGAGCAGTGCCAGGAGCCCGAGGAAGGTGCCCTGCCGGGCCCGCTTCCGGCCGTTGTCCGGTCCGGCGAGCCAACGCCCGACGCGTTCGCCGATCTTCGCCACCGTGCCCGACTGGTAGGTGATGTGGGTGGTGATCCCGGCCGTGCGGACGAACAGGGTCGCCAGCGCGCCCATGGCGAAGCCACCCGCGGCCGCCAGCGCGATCCGCGGCGGCCCGCCCTGCCGGCCGTGGTGGAGCAGGACGTTGAGCACCGCCCAGAGCGCCAGCGTGAGCACGGCGCAGGCGAGTCCCCGCAAGGACGGCGACCACGGGCTGCGTGCCGCGCGTACCTGTGAGACCACGCCCGTCCCGGCGGCGAACGCGATCAGTGAGGCCGCGGACTCGGGCCAGGCGGCGTGTCGTCCGGCCAGGCCGATGCCCAGGAGGACGGCGTTGCCCGACTGGTTGGCGACGAACGCGCCGTAGCGCAGGAAGGCGAACGCGTCCACGAAGCCGGCGATGCCGGTGGTGAGGGCGAGGACCAGGAGCGGGCGCCGGAACTCCCCGTACACGTCCTGCGGGTCCGAGATGGCCGAGGCCTGCGCGGGTGCCGGGTCGCCCATCGCCTTTCACACCCTCCCGACAGAGGGCCCGGACAACCCGGGCATTCAGTATTTTACCGCCAAGGCAGCGGCTCGATCCGTTTCCCGTCCGATCCCACCGGGCGACGCGGACACGGGCAGGCCGGAGGGCGATGCTGCCGGTCGGGCGCAGGTCATAGGGTGGTCCCCGTGGCGACCCTTCTGCTTCTGCGACACGGCCGGACGACCGCGAACGCCGACGGCGGCCTGGCCGGCCGCCAGCCGGTCGAGCTGGACGAGACGGGCCGGGCCCAGGCGGCCGCGGTCGGCGAGCGGCTGCGGTCGGTGCCGCTCGCCGCGGTGGTGACCAGCCCGCTTATCCGGTGCCGGCAGACCCTGGAGCTCGCGCTGCCCGACGCCGACCCGCTCGTGGAGGAGGGCTTGATCGAGTGCGGCTACGGAGCCTGGGAGGGACAGCCACTGAAGAAGCTGGCGAAGGAGCCGCTCTGGCCGGTGGTCCAGCAGCACCCCAGCGCCGTGGTCTTCCCGCAGGGTGAGGCGATGGCGGCGATGGCCGCACGGGCGGTCGCGGCGGTGCGCGCATGGGATGCGCGGATCACCTCCGAGCACGGCCCGGAGGCGGTCTGGCTGGCGTGCAGCCATGGCGACGTGATCAAGGCGATCGTGGCCGACGCGCTCGGCGTACACCTTGATCTTTTTCAGCGGATCGTGGCCGACCCGGCGTCGGTGACGGCGATCCGGTATACGACGCTGCGGCCGTTCCTGCTGCGGCTCAACGACACCGGGGGCGACCTGGCCGCACTCGCGCCGCCGCCACGCAAGCGCCGCCGGGCGGCGCGGGCGGCGACGAGCGCGGCCGACTCCGACGCCCCGGTGGGCGGCGGCGCGGGGGCCGGCCGGTGAGCCGGAGTGCGCCACGCCCGGGTGCAAGGGCCGGTGCGCCGGGCGTGGCGGGGACCACGGTGATTCGGGTCGGTGGGGTGCGCGGTGCCATGGCGGGCCGGATAGGGTCGTGGGTATGACCCACCAGGTGCACGCCTTCGAACCGCCGGAGCGGTTCGTCGCCGGGACTGTCGGGCCGCCGGGGGAGCGCACGTTCTTCCTGCAGGCTCGCGGCGGCGGCCGGCTGGTCAGCGTCGCGCTGGAGAAGGTCCAGGTGTCCCTGCTCGCCGAGAAGCTGGAGGAGCTGCTCACCGAGGCACAACGTCGCTTCGGGGTGGATCTGCCCGAGCTGGCGCCGGTGATCGGCGACAACGAGCCACTGGACACTCCGGTCGACGAGGAGTTCCGGGTCGGGACCCTCGGGCTGGCCTTCGACGTGGACACCGCGACCGTGGTGATCGAGGCGATCGCCGCGGGCGAGGTGGAGCCCGAGGTCGAGCTGGGCGACGAGGACGACGAGGACGAAGACGACGACGAGGACGAAGAGCCGGACGAGGACCTGGACCGGCTCCGGGTCCGGCTCACCCCGCAGGCGACCCGCCAGTTCATCGAGCGGGCCCGGCGAGTGGTCAACGCGGGCCGGCCGCCGTGCCCGCTCTGCGGCCAACCGTTGGACCCCGCCGGGCACCTGTGCCCGCGGCACAACGGTTATCACCGGTGACCTCGTCCGGCCTCCAGCCTCGCCAGGACGGCGACGCCGCGCTGCGGCTTCTGCGTGACGGCGTACTCGACCTGGAAGGTCGGCTGGTCGACGCGTCCAACACGACCCTGCGCGGCATCCTGACCCTGGAGGGGGTCACCGCCCGCTGCGTCTACAAACCGGTCCGGGGCGAGCGCCCGCTCTGGGACTTCCCCGACGGCACCCTGGCCGGCCGGGAGGTCTCGGCGTACCTGGTCTCCCGGGCGACCGGTTGGGACCTGGTGCCGCCCACCGTGCTGCGCGACGGCCCGTTCGGCCCCGGTTCCTGCCAGCTGTGGATCGACGAGCCGGAGGACGCCGAGCCGCTGGTCGGGTTCCTGCCGGCCGGGGAGCTGCCGCCACGCTGGTTCCCGATCGCCGCGGCCCGCGACGACGACGGCGCCGCGTACGCCCTCGCGCACGCCGACGACCCACGGCTGGCCCGCCTCGCGGTGCTCGACGCGGTGATCAACAACGCGGACCGCAAGGGCGCTCACGTGCTGGTCGGTGCCGACGACCGGATCTACGGCGTGGACCACGGGGTGAGCTTCCACGTGGAGGACAAGCTACGTACGGTGCTCTGGGGTTGGGCCGGCAAGCAGCTGCCCGCGGACGCCGTGGAGATGCTCGACGGGCTCGCCGGGCAGATCGCCGGCGCGCTCGGCGCGGAGTTGGCCGACCACCTCACCATCAGTGAGGTGACCGAGGTGGCCTCCCGGATCGACCGGTTGCGCGAGACCGGTCGCTTCCCGCAGCCACCGGAGGACTGGCCGGCGATCCCCTGGCCGCCCATGTGACCCGTTGTCATCTTGATCACCCGTGAGGCGCTCCGACCTCGTCGTCGGGCTGGCTAGGCTGATCCCATGGAGTCTTGGGCGGGACACGAGGTGCCACGGCTGCCGGGCAGGGGCAAGCCGTTGGCGCTGTACGACTCGGCGCGGCAGGGTGTCCACCCGAGCGAACCGGCCGACGCGGGGAGCATGTACGTCTGCGGCATCACCCCGTACGACGCCACCCACCTCGGCCACGCCGCCACCATGATCACGTTCGACCTGGTGCAGCGGATGTGGCGGGACGCCGGCCGCCCGGTGCGCTACGTGCAGAACGTCACCGACATCGACGACCCGCTGCTGGAGCGGGCCGCCCGCGACGGCGAGGACTGGGTGGTCCTGGCGATGCGGGAGACGGCGCTGTTCCGCGAGGACATGGAGGCTCTGCGGATCATCCCGCCGGAGCACTACGTGGGCGCTGTCGAGTCCATCCCGGACATCGCCGACAAGGTCGAGGTGCTGGTCAAGGACGGCGCCGCGTACCGCCTCGACGACGGCACCGGCGACGTCTACTTCGACATCTCCGCCACGGGCCGGTTCGGCTACGAGTCGAACCTGACCCGCGAGCAGATGCTGGAGATCTTCCCGGAGCGCGGCGGTGACCCCGACCGCGCCGGCAAGCGCGACCCACTGGACCCGCTGCTGTGGCGTGGCGCCCGCGAGGGGGAGCCGTCCTGGCCGGGCGGGGAGCTGGGCCCGGGCCGCCCCGGATGGCACATCGAGTGCGCGGTCATCGCGCTGAACCTGCTCGGTGACCGGATCGACGTCCAGGGCGGCGGCAACGACCTGCTGTTCCCGCACCACGAGGCGTCCGCCGCGCACGCCGAGCGGCTCACCGGTCAGGCGCCGTTCGCCGAGCACTACGTGCACGCCGGGATGATCGGCCTGGACGGCGAAAAGATGTCCAAGTCCCGCGGCAACCTGGTCTTCGTGTCCCGGCTGCGCGCCGACAAGGTCGACCCGATGGCGGTCCGCCTGGCGTTGATCTCCGGGCACTACCGCAGCGACCGCACCTGGACCGACGAGCTGCTCACGACCGCCAAGGAGCGCCTGGACCGTTGGCGGCGGGCCGCCGCCGCGCCGGCCGGGCCGTCCGGGGCCGAGCTGCTGGCCGGCGTACGCGAGCGCCTGGCCGACGACCTCGACACTCCCGGTGCCCTGGCGGTCGCCGACCACTGGGCCGAGGCGACCCTCGCCGGCGCCACGGACGACGCCGAAGCGCCCGCCCTCTTCGCGAACACGGTGGACGCCCTCCTGGGCATCCGCCTCTGAGCACCCTCTCCCGGCAGACGGCACGCGCGCCGCAGCGCCGCGCGCCTCGCCGCGGCGCCGCGCGCCTCGCCGCGGCGGGCGTGATCGACTCGGCTTTCAGGAAGTCGCGGTGTCCGGGCCGGTGTGATGCCCCGATTTCTTGCAACCCGAGTCGATCACCGCGACGCCCCCGTCGATCATGAGGTTGACGGGCGGTTTGATCTCCGCCGGACCCGTCAACCTCATGATCAACGGGATGGGCGCGGATCGCGCGGGGCGTGGGCGGGACCGGGTCAGCCCAGGACCAGGCCGGGGTCGGGCTCCGGGTCGGGGGTCGGGGCGGGGATCTTGTATTCCTCGGTGAGGGTCGTCATCGGGCCGGGCCAGGTGGCCTGGGCCACCTCGATCGGCTTGTGGTGCGTGTCGTACGCGACGTGCAGCAGGTGCAGCACCGGGGTGTCCGGCCGGATCTGGAGTGTCTCGGCCTCCTCCCGGCTGGGCTGGCGGGCGCTGATCGTGTCGGTGGCGGAGACGTACCGCCGCCCGGTGGCTTCCTCCGCCTCCTGATAGAGGGGGCGGCCGAAGGCCTCGGTGCGCTCCAGCGAGGTGCCGGCGGTGTCGCGGGGCAGGAACCAGGACGCGCCGACCTCGACGGGGGAGTCGTCGGTGCGGACGAGGTGTCGCCGGCAGAGCAGGTTGGTGCCGTCGGGCACCCCGAACGCGTCGGCGACCTCGGCGGGGGCGGGGGAGTGGCCGACGGAGACGAGTTGTTGGCGGTACCGGGCGGCCAGGTCGGTGTGGTAGCCGCGGAAGCCGCCGTACCGCCCTCGGGAGAGTCGGTTGAGTCGGCGGCGGGTGCCCCGGACGTACGTACCGGAGCCGGGTTTGGTGATCAGGATGCCCTCGACCCGCAGTTGGTCGACGGCGCGTTGCACTGTCTGCTTGGCGACGCCGAACATCTCGGCGATGGCCGGGATGGACGGCAGTCGCTCGCCGGGTCCCCAGTCGCCGCGGCGGACCTGGGCCTTGAGCTGCGTGGCAATCTGTCGGTGCGGGAACTCGGCGGCCCCGGGATTGATCTGCACACCCGCCTCCTTGATCACATCTAGGTTCCTAGGATGCCCTAGCGGGTGTGACGGCGCCACCCCGGACACGCCAAAAAACGGGCCCTCGGACCAGAGAAGGTCCGAGGGCCCGCAGTGAACAGTTGGCTACCAGGAGCCGGCGGTCGGGCCGGCTGAACCGCCCCGTCGGCGCAGGTACTTCTCGAACTCCTGGGCGATCTCGTCGCCGGTCAACGGGGTGATGCCCTCGTCGCCGACCCGTTCCTCCAGCTCACGAACGTATTCGCCCAGCTCGGCGTCCTGCTCGGCGGCGCTGCGCACCCGCTGCTCCCACTCGGCGGACTCCTCGGCCAGGTCGGCCATCGGCACCGGCAGGTCGACGACCTCCTCGACCCGGTGCAGCAGGGCGAGGGTGGCCTTGGGGCAGGGCGGGTTGTTGGCGTAGTGCGGCACGTGCACCCAGAACGACACTGCGTCGACCTCGGCGCGGGTGCAGGCGTCGTGCAGCACACCGACGATGCCGGTCGGCCCGTCGTAGCGGGTGGGGGTGAGCTGGTAACGCTCGGCGGCCTGCGCGTCGGACGCACTGCCGCTGATCGGCAGCGGCCGGGTGTAGGGAACATCGGCCAGCAGCGCGCCGAGCAGCACCACCCGTTCGACCTCGAGGCTGTGGCAGATCTCCAGCACCTGCTCGCAGAACGTCCGCCAGCGCATGCTCGGCTCGATGCCGCGGATCAGCACCACGTCGCGGTCGGTGCCCTCCGGGCTGGCCACCATGAACCGGGTCGTCGGCCACTCCACGCGGCGGGTCTCCCCGTCGGCCATGGTGATGGTGGGCCGGCTGACCTGGAAGTCGTAGAAGTCCTCCGGATCCAACTCGGCGATCTGCCGCGCGTTCCAGACCTGTTCCAGGTGCTCGACGGCCGCGGTGGACGCGTCG
This sequence comes from Micromonospora sp. C81, assembly GCF_018070425.1. NCBI lineage: Bacteria > Bacillati > Actinomycetota > Actinomycetes > Micromonosporales > Micromonosporaceae > Micromonospora > Micromonospora sp. C81. The sequence continues at coordinate 51,548 of NZ_JAGPXS010000016.1, read as the reverse complement.
GCGGCGTCGTTCCAGCCCTCGAAGGCGGCGATGGCCACCGGGGACCGCAGCACCGGCAGTCCGTCGAACTCGGTCACGCCGTCACCTCACCCTGCTCGTCGCGGCCGGCGCCGGGATCGCGCCCGGTCGTCATACCGTGTGGCACAGCGGCGTCCCTGTTGTCCTTCACGTCCGCCAGCCTACGTGCCGGGCAGGGATGCGGCCCGTCGGCCGCGCCGGTCCACCGGACCGACGACCGGTCATACACGAACGAACCAGACAGGTGATCCCGCTGACACAATATGGGATCGGGTGCCGAGGGGCGCTGGGTGCGGCGGGGACGGCACTAACCTGAACGGGTGCGGACTTCGTTGATGGATGTGCTGGCCGACCGGATTCTCATCGCCGACGGGGCGATGGGCACGATGCTGCAGGCCGCGGACCTCACGCTCGACGACTTCGACGGCCTCGAAGGGTGCAACGAGATCCTCAACGTCACCCGGCCGGACGTGGTGCGTGGGGTGCACGACGCCTACCTGGCCGCCGGCGCCGACTGCGTGGAGACCAACACGTTCGGCGCCAACCTGGCCAACCTCGCCGAGTACGACATCCCGCAGCGCATCCGGGAGCTGTCCGAGGCGGGCGCCCGCATCGCCCGGGAGGCCGCCGACGCGGCCAGCACCCCGCAGCGGCCCCGGTTCGTGCTCGGGTCGATCGGGCCGGGCACCAAACTGCCCACCCTCGGGCACGCCGCCTACGCGACCCTGCGCGACGCGTACCAGGAGAACGCCGCCGGTCTGATCGTCGGTGGCGCGGACGCGCTGATCATCGAGACCTGCCAGGACCTGCTCCAGGTCAAGGCGGCCGTGGTCGGGTCGAAGCGGGCGATGGCCGAGCTGGGCCAGTCGGTGCCGATCATCTGCCACGTGGCGGTGGAGACCACCGGCACGATGCTGGTGGGCAGCGAGATCGGTGCGGCCCTGGCGGCGATCGAGCCGCTCGGGGTGGACCTGATCGGGCTCAACTGCTCGACCGGCCCGGCGGAGATGAGCGAGCACCTGCGATACCTGTCGCAGCACTCCCGCATCCCGCTGTCGGTGATGCCGAACGCCGGCCTGCCGGTGCTGACCGCCGACGGGGCATACTTCCCGCTGACTCCCGTGGAGCTGGCCGAGGCCCTGGAGCGGTTCATCACCGAGTACGGCGTGGGGCTGGTCGGCGGCTGCTGCGGCACCACCCCGGAGCACATCCGGGTGCTGTCCGAGCGGTTGCACGGCGTCACCGCCCCGGCCCGTGAGCCCCGGCACGAGGCGGGTGTCTCCTCGGTCTACCACCCGGTGCCGTTCGCCCAGGACGCGTCGGTGCTGATGGTGGGGGAGCGGACCAACGCCAACGGTTCCAAGGCGTTCCGGGATGCGATGCTCGCCGGCGACTGGCGGGCCTGCGTGGAGATCGCCCGCAGTCAGGCCCGCGACGGCTCGCACCTGCTCGACCTGTGCGTGGACTACGTCGGCCGCGACGGCACGCAGGACATGCGCGAGCTGGCCGGCCGGTTCGCCACCGCGTCGACGCTCCCGATCATGTTGGACTCCACCGAGCCGAACGTGGTGGAGGCCGGTCTGGAGATGCTCGGCGGCCGGTGCGTGGTCAACTCGGTGAACTTCGAGGACGGCGACGGTCCCGACTCCCGGTACGCGCGGGTGATGCCGATCGTCCGCGAGCACGGCGCCGCAGTGGTGGCGCTGCTCATCGACGAGGAGGGGCAGGCGCGTACCCAGGAGTGGAAGGTCCGGGTCGCGGCGCGGCTGATCGACGACCTGACCGGCCGGTGGGGCCTGGACCGCTCCGACATCCTGATCGACGCGCTGACCTTCCCGATCGCCACCGGCCAGGAGGAGACCCGCCGCGACGGCATCGAGACGATCGAGGCGATCCGGGAGATCACCCGCCGCTACCCGGGCGTCAACTTCACGCTGGGCATCTCGAACATCTCCTTCGGGCTCAACCCGGCCGCCCGGCAGGTGCTCAACTCGGTGTTCCTGCACGAGTGCGTGCAGGCCGGGCTGACGTCGGCGATCGTGCACGCCAGCAAGATCCTGCCGATGTCGAAGATCCCCGAGGAGCAGCGCGAGGTCGCCCTGGACCTGGTCTACGACCGGCGCCGCGAGGGGTACGACCCGGTGCAGCGTTTCCTGGAGCTGTTCGAGGGTGTCGACGTGACCAGCGCCCGGGCCAGCCGGGCGCAGGAGTTGGCGGCGCTGCCGCTGGACGAGCGGCTCAAGCGGCGGATCATCGACGGTGAGCGCAACGGCCTGGAGGCCGACCTGGACGAGGCGATGGCCGGCGGCCGGTCCCCGCTGTCGATCATCAACGACATCCTGCTGGACGGTATGAAGGTGGTCGGTGAGCTGTTCGGCTCCGGCCAGATGCAGCTCCCGTTCGTGCTCCAGTCCGCCGAGGTGATGAAGACCGCGGTGGCCTACCTGGAGCCGCACATGGAGACCGTCGAGGACGGCGGCAAGGGCCGCATCGTGCTCGCCACCGTGCGTGGCGACGTGCACGACATCGGTAAGAACCTGGTCGACATCATCCTGTCGAACAACGGCTACGAGGTGGTGAACATCGGCATCAAGCAGCCGATCAGCGCCATCCTGGACGCCGCCGAGCAGCACCGCGCCGACGCCATCGGCATGTCCGGGCTGCTGGTCAAGAGCACCGTCATCATGAAGGAAAACCTCGCCGAGATGGCCACGCGCGGGGTCGCGGAGCGCTGGCCCGTCCTGCTGGGTGGGGCGGCGCTGACCCGCGCGTACGTCGAGGACGACCTGCGGTCGATGTTCCCCGGGCAGGTGCACTACGCCCGGGACGCCTTCGAGGGGTTGTCCCTGATGGACAAGGTGATGACCGCCAAGCGTGGCGGCGCGCCGGTGATCGACCCGGAGCGGGAAGCGGCGCTCGCGGCGCGGCGGGCCCGCCGGGAACGGCAACGGTCCATGGTCAGCGAGTCCCTGCCGGAGCTGCACGACTCCTCGACCCGCTCCGACGTGGCAGTGGACGTGGCCGTGCCCACCCCGCCGTTCTTCGGCACCCGGGTGATCAAGGGCGTTCCGATGGCCGACTACGCGGCGCTGCTCGACGAGCGGGCCACCTTCCGTGGGCAGTGGGGGCTGAACGGCGCCCGAGGCGGCAACGGTCCGTCCTATGACGAGCTGGTGGAGACCGAGGGCCGGCCGCGTCTGCGTTACTGGCTGGACCGGTTGATCGCCGACCAGGTGCTGGAGGCAGCCGTGGTGTACGGCTACTTCCCCGCGTACTCCGAAGGCAATGACCTGGTGGTGCTCGACGAGAACGGGCACGCGGAGCGCGCCCGGTTCTCGTTTCCCCGCCAGCGCCAGGAGCGGCGGCTCTGCCTGGCGGACTTCTTCAAGCCCAAGGGCGACCAGCTCGATGTGGTCGCGTTGCAACTGGTCACCGTGGGCCAGCCGGTCAGCGAGTACGCGGCGAAGCTGTTCGCCCGCAACGAGTACCGCGACTACCTGGAGGTGCACGGCCTGTCCGTGCAGCTCACCGAGGCGCTCGCGGAGTACTGGCACCGGCGCATCCGGGCGGAGCTGACCCTGCCCGACGGCCGTCCGCTGGGCCACGACGACCCGACGGACCTGGCCGGTCTGCTGCGCAACGACTACCGGGGCTGCCGGTACGCGTTCGGCTACCCGGCCTGCCCTGACCTGGAGGACCGGGCGAAGATCGTGGACCTGCTCGGATCGGAGCGGATCGGGGTCGAGTTGTCCGAGGAGTTCCAGCTGATGCCGGAGCAGGCCACCGACGCGATCGTGGTCCACCACCCGGAGGCCAGCTACTTCAACGCCAAGTGACGGGCGCAAGGTCGCTGACCTGCAATTACGGTCGTCCCGAGGGCCCTCGAACCATGATCACGCCGTCTCCAGGCCGTCAACGGCTTCCGGGACGTCCTCGGCGGCCTGGTCCTCACCGAAGGGCGCATCAATGCCCGGCGCGTGAGGCCCTCCCTGGTAGGGAGGAGACGTCGCTACTACTACACGTGGCCCCCGAGCTGATCCGAGCAGGCAATGAAACCGCGGACTGGACGGCCGACCAGCGGCCGCACCTGCTCACGCTCGGAATGACTGCCTACACCACCAGCGACGTCATCGGCCGACCCCTCGCTCGGCACCGCCGAGAACGGCAAAGCTCCTCTAGACAGCCTCACCCGATCGTTTGGCGAACATCAGGTGGAGCCTTGGCCTCTGACCGGGCCGGCCGGACTGCCGGCGATGTCGGGTCTCAGGATGTAGGTGACAGACCAGTCTCGGGACGTGGGTGACACGTGCGGCCAGCTCTGGCAGTCGGTCATTGTTGTCGTGCGGGCACCTGACGCCGTCGGTCTGCGCCCAGCACTAGCGGTGCTGGTCAACGGCCCATAGAAGATCGGTGATGGCAAACCCCGGTAGCTCGAGTTCAGCTGCCGGGGTGACTTGGAACGTCCCACCCAACGCCTCCGGTGTCCAACCAGCGCTCAGCCCGTAACAGACAAGAATGCGTACGTCCGCAGCTGTCGGGAACGGATACGTTTCCCCACTGCCGTGCACGTCGGTCTCGACGTACGGATAGCCAGAGGCAACGGTGGGTGCTGAGGAGGGCAGCTCGGTCAGGTCGACCTGTAGGACGTGACCGTTTTTTCCTGCACCCCACACGCGGAGCCTTATGCAGCGGTGCAGACGACCGTCCGGGTCAGATGCGGATCGGATGTCGGCCTTCCAGGTGAACCTCCGGCCGTCGATGTGTAGCTTGCGTAGCCTCGACCTCATCCGCCCATGCTTCCAGCCAGGCGATCACTGCAATGCCCTCACCCCGATGACCGGCTGTCGCCTAGCAGTCCTGCAGGACGCGCTCCACGTCCGCGCCTGCATGGATGACCCACTGCGTCGGCGCGAAGTTCCTCGGGAAGGTGGTGCCGCTGCCCTTCGTGGGCGAGCAGGGTGGCACAGCCAGGTGGGAGCACAGCCGCATCCGCGAGCCCGATGAACCGGACGAGCATGTCGAGACCGCGGGCGCACGGCCGCCACCTCGGCGCTAGTCAGATCGACAGGGGTCATGTCTATAATCCTCGCCATGAAAAAGTTGAAAATTGCTAGTGGGGTTGGCGCCGCGCTCGCCACGGTTCTCCTCGTCGGAGGGATGGCGACCCCGGCGCACGCGGCGACTGGACCGGAAATCTGCGGCGGCTCGGAGTACATGCGCATTAAGGCGCACGAATTCCCCAACGGCCGTCTCGTGGTTTCGAAGCACCGGAACAGTAACACCATGTGTGCCGTGACGTTCAATACCACCGGCACGACGAAATACACCAGAGCGACGCTCGTCAGGGTGCCCGCAGGCGGCGGGGTGACGTACGGATCGAAGGAGGATGCGAACCAATACAGCCAGTACGCCGGGCCGATCTACCTCGCGAACCAGTACCCGAACAACGACTTCTACGCCGAAGGCCAGGTCGGCGGCAACAGCGTTCAGCTCTACTGCACGCTCACATACTGCGGCTAGTTCTAGGACACCATGAGGAGTCCTCACCGGCACGACGAGCTGGTGATGCAGTAGCAGGCGTACCGGGCCGCGATGAAGAGGCCGACCGTCGTCGAAGGTTGAGACGGTCGGCCGCCTGGTCGTCAACTCAGTCCTTGGGCTTCCACCAAGCCGCGAGCAGCCCAACAACGGCGATGTGCCGAGTGGAGCAATTTTCCCTACAGAATCGAACGGCGCGTAGCCGACGATGCGAAAACCCGCAAGGCGCTCGCCGAACTCGGGTACGACATTACTGACCGATTAGCCTACTACTCAGGCTGGGTTAGCGCGGACAGTCCAGAGATGGGAAAATTCTAATTTCGTCTCGTGACCCGGCTTAGGGGGATGTGGCCCAGCATGCTCGCTATGCCTGGAACCAGCCACCTCTGCTAACTGGTCAGGTATAGATAGGTTTGGCCGGCGTCGACACCTGGTTGGAGGGCCACTGCTAAGACGCCTTCTTCAAGCATTCGTGGAACGATCAAGCGATGGACGTGGCGTAAGACCGTTCCCAGGTCAGGCTACGTACCTCGCCGGGCGCGCCACTCCCCTCCCTGAACCGTCTGCGGCAGTGGAGGCAGTGGCACTCAGGAGGGGGAGCAGTCCTGCCGATGGACGTACCGCCCGTAACGATCAGGGCGTCTCCGGGCCGCTCACGATCAATACAACGCCAAGTGGCGGGCGGCTGAGATCTGTTGGTGTGAACGAGTCCGAGACCGTGCCGGGGTTTCGTCGGCCTGGTTGCGGGCAGGCGCTGGCGTGCGCATCAACGTGGAGGAGCCAAGGGCTGCCGAACGGTTCTGGGAAGGGCTGCGGGAGGTCGCTGCTGCCGCGGCCCGGCATCAGGACCCCGACCTGTACCACTCGATCGTCAAGATCGGCAGGGCGGCGCTGTCTCAGGGCGTCGAGTTGGTGCCGTCGAACGGGCTCTTCCTGGAATGCCCTGTGTGCGAGGTCTTGGCAGGTCAGCGGTGTGTCAACGTGCCCAGGCACCCTCTGCAGGACAACGTTCTTCATGCGGAGCGGACGGAGTTGGCCGAGAAGGCGCTGAGGGGAGAAGTCCCCTTCCCCGATCCGCTTCGCTGACGTCTCCTGCCCGGACCCGCAGCGTGTCACGAGGACCGAGCTGCCACCGAGGCATGCTCGGCTCCTGCCGTGCAGCTCGCGGAGCGCTGCGGGCGGAGGCGGTTGACGGTTGGACGGCCGCCAGCGGATGATCCAGCGGTGTGTCGCTCGGCTCGGCAAGCCGGGACGCTGGCCTCAATGGACAACATGATCGCCGTCATGTGGTGGCTTCAGGAGAGCGGATTCCATGAAGTTTCTTCTCACGTCGTCGGGCATCTGTAACCCGAGCATCTCCGATGCGCTCGTCGACCTGCTGGGCAAGCCGATCGCCGAATCCACGGCCCTGTTCATCCCCACCGCGGTCTACCCCTTCCCCGGTGGAGCTGAGAGGGCATGGAAGGCGATCCACGGCCAGGCTTCGATCCCGCTGTCCCAGCTCGGTTGGAAATCCCTGGGGATGTTGGAGCTCACCGCGCTGCCGACCATTCGAGAGGAGAACTGGGTCCCGGCGGTCCGGGAGGCCGATGCCCTCCTCGTCTGGGGCGGCGATGTGCTGTACCTGACCTACTGGCTGCGTCAGTCGGGCCTGGCCGACCTCCTGCCGTCGTTGAGTGACACGGTCTACGTGGGGGTCAGTGCCGGGAGCATCGCGGTCACCCCGTACAACTGCGACGCCGAATTCGACAGAGAGTTCGTCCCTGACGGCAGCGACATGGCGCAGGACGCCGATCGGGCGCTGGGGCTGGTGGATTTCACTCTGTACCCCCACCTCAACCATCCGGAGATGGAGGACACCGAGCTGTCCAACATCCAGAAATGGGCGTCCGGAATCCCGGTCCCGACGTACGCCATCGACGACAACACCGCCATCAAGGTGGTCGATGGCACCGTTGAGGTCATCTCCGAAGGCGACTGGAGACTGATCAACCCCTGACCGAGACGGACATCATGGCCAGTCGATCCGACCTGAGTCATGGAGTTCCGCTTCGCCTTCCTCCAGTCGCTCGGCAATGTCGTCGAGAACGTCGGCCACATCTGCCCATGGTGGCTGGGCCAGTGCGCCAGCGCGCCGGTGTCCCGATGGAACTCCATCACGCAGCCGTTCCTGGGGCCGCCGTCCATCCACAAGCGTCGACTCTCCAACGGTTCACCGATCGGGTAGGGCACGAAGCCGGGCGGGATGAGCCACCCTCCGTCGACCTGAAGGCCGGAATGCGCCCCGTCGGCGTACAACCACCAGGCCCGCAGGTCCGGCGGCAGCGGCTGGCCGACTGCCTCCTGCGCCGCCACGAGGTCGGCCTCAGACGCCGGCGGTCGTAGAGCCGTGCCGCCGCCGGGCAGCTACCCCTTTGGATTCGGACGGTTGGGTCGAAAATACCCTTGCCGCGCCGCTCGCCCCACCCCGAGTTGACGCTCTGACTTGCGTATGCCAATAATAGTTGGCATGAGCCAAGGTGAGGTATGGGAGCTGAGCGGTGACCGGCTGGTCGAGGTCCTCGCCACGCTGGCCAGCCCGCACCGATTGCGTGTGCTCGCGGCGTTGGCCGGCGAACGCGCCTACGTCTCACAACTCGCCCGTGACCTGGGCATCAGCCGCGCGCTGCTCCAGGTGCACCTCAAGAAGTTGGAAAAGGCCGGGCTGGTCACCGCGCATCTGGAGTTGTCCGCGGACGGCAAGGCACTCAAGTACTACGAGGCCACCCCGTTCTCACTGCACCTCACGCCCGACGTGGTGGCGGTCGCCGCCACGACCCTGAGCACCGCCGGAGACGGCGACGCCGTACCCAAAGGAAACAGTTAGATGGACATCGCCGCCTCGGTCTTCCTCATCGTCATCGCCGCCGTGGTCATCGCGGCCATCTGGTATGCCGGCGTCCGCAAGCGGGTCGCCGTCTCCGGCGAACTGCAGCGGCAGTACGCGGAGCAGGCCGCCGAAACGCAGCGCCTGCTCGCCGACATGGGCGCGCAGCTGGCCGATCTGAACCGACGCACCGCCGAGATGCACCGCATCCTCAAGGACGCCGAATGACAGCCCTCGGCCTCAGCCCGCCGGTCACGCTGGTCAACGTCCCCAACGCCATCACCGCCGTCCGGACCGCCATCTCGGTGGCGCTCGCCGTGGCGGCGTTGACCCACCGCAGCGTCCACCTGCTCGTCGCCGCATACCTGATCTACTGGATCGGTGACATCCTGGACGGCGCCGCCGCCCGGGCCTTGGGGCAGGAGACGCGCACCGGCGCGGTCTTCGACATCGTCGCCGACCGTGCCTGCACGTCGGCCTGTGCCGCCGCGCTGGTCGTGCTGCGGCCCGACACCGCCCTGCCGGTCGCGGTGTTTCTCGTCCAGTTCATGGTCATCGACCAGCTGCTGAGCCTGATGTTCCTGCGCTGGCCGCTGCTGAGTCCGAACTACTTCGCCAGCGTCGACCGCCGCATCTACCTGTGGAACTGGTCGCCGCCTGCGAAGGCGTTGAACACCGCCGCGGTGGTGATCCTGGCGATCGTCGCCCCGACGGCCGTGGCCGTCACGTTCGCCCTCGCGGTCGCCGCGGTGAAGGTCGTCTCGTTGGTCTGCGCCGCCAAGTTGCCGGCGGGCCTGCCGCACACCCGGCCATGATCGCCGTCCTGGCGGCTGCGGCCGTCGGGCTCCTGTCGGCCTTCCTGCCGTTCACACCGGCCGAGCCGTACCTGATCGCGGCCGTGGCGACGACCGGCGCGCCGTCGGTGGCGCTGGGTGTAGCTGCCGCGGCCGGTCAGACTGCAGGCAAGGTCCTGATCTTCCTCGCCGCGCGCGGCGCGATCCACTCGTCCTGGCTGCAAGGCCGGCTCAGCAGGCGCACACCCGCCGTGCGGGAGCCGGCGGGGCGGCTGGCGACGATGCTCGCCCGCCCGAAGGCGGCCGGGGCGCGACTCGTCGAGGTGATGGAACGTCCCCGCCAGGCCACCGGGATGCTGCTGGTCAGCGCGATCACCGGGTTCCCGCCGTTGCTGGCCGTCAGCGTCTACCTGGGCCGTACACCCATGAGTTCCACGGCCTTCGCGGTGACCTGCCTGCTGGGCCGGACGATCCGCTTCGTGACGATCGCGCTGGCTCCGCACTTCGCTGGCTACTGAGCGAGCGGCCTGGGCGGGCCGCCACCAGGGCGAATGCCCGAGGAACGGGCGTGGCCCGATGGGGGTCAGCCACTGACTGACGAAACCTGTGTCGAGAACGGCCGGGCGGCTCCGTCCCGGGGGAGGATGCGGCCACAGGGGCCGTACCGGACCAGGGAGATCCAGCATGGCGATCCAGCGGATGGACAACGTCCTCATCGTTGTCGAGGACCTCGACGCTGTCATTGCGTTCTTCGTCGAACTGGGCATGGAGCTGGAGGGCAGAGGGCCGGTCGAGGGACGGTGGGTGGAACGTGTCATCGGGGTCGACGACGTCCGGCAGGAGGTCGCGATGCTGCGCACCCCGGACGGCCAGGGCAAGGTCGAGCTGGCGATGTTCCACACGCCGAAGGCGATCAGCCCCGAGCCCAGGGACGCGCCGGCGAATACGCTCGGTCTTCGTCGCATCATGTTCGCCGTCGACGACATCGAGGACGTCGTCGCCCGCCTGCGTGCCCGTGGCGCGGACCTCGTGGGCGAGCTGGAGCGGTACGAGGACATCTTTCGGCTCTGCTACGTCCGCGGTCCCGAGGGCATCATCGTCGGACTGGCCGAACAGCTCAGGTGAGGGCCCGGCGGGTGTTCGTGAGCGTCAGGCCTGGATCTCGGCCACCATCGTGTCCGCGTTCTCGAACGACTCGACAGTGCGGAACCCTTCAGCCACGTACAGCTGTCTGGCGACGTTCGCCCTTTCCACGCTCAACGAGACGGTGCGAACGCCGCGCTCGCGCGCGGCGTTCAGGACGGCGCGCAGGAGGGCCCGACCCACCCCCTGGCCCCGCCACGACTCCACCACACCGATGGTCAGCTCCGGCACGTCGTCGCTCACGTACCCGTAACCCGGGTCGGCGGCGGTCAGGTACCGGAACCAGGCCGCCCCGACCGGCCGGCCCGCCGGCTCCGTCGCGACCATCCCGAAGTCGTCGGGCCGCATCCAACCGGTGACGTAGTGCGCCAGCGCCGGGTCAGCCAGGATCTGCTCGCGGGGCCAGTTGCGCTCCGGCAACCAGTTCACTGCCGCCGTGAGCATGTCGACCAGGAACGCGCGATCTGCCGAGCTGGCCGCGCGGACACCGAAGTCCTTCACCGCCAAACCCTGCCACAGAACCAGGCACTCTGTCGATCATGGAGTTGTGGTGGGTGACAAAGGTAAAGGTTTGCCGTGTTCCGGGCACCACAACTCCATGATCGACGTGATCGAGTCCGGCTCAGGCGATCAGGGTGCCGCCGTCGACGGTCACCACCGTGCCGGTGGCATAGGTCGCCCGCAGCAGGTAGACGAAGGCCTCGGCAACCTCCTCCGGCTCGCCCACCCGACCGAGCGGCAGTGACCCGCTGAGCTGGGCGTACATCTGCTCTCGGGTTTCCTCCGGAAGCGGGTCCCAGAGCGGCGAGCGGATCACGCCTGCGGAGACGGCGTTGACCCGGATCGGGGCGAGTTCGACGGCGAGCGCGCGGACCAGCGCGTCGATCGCCCCGGTGATGCTGGCCGCCACCGACCAGCCGGCGCTCGGCCGGTGGTTGGCGGTGCCGGTGGTGAGGGTGATCGACCCACCTGGGCGCAGGTACGGCAGTGCCGCGTTGACCGCCGACAGGGAGCCGAAGTAGCGCAGGTCGAAGGCGGTACGGGCGGCGGCGAGGTCGAGGGCGTCGACGGACATCAGCGCGAGCGGCTCACCGGCGGTGTAGACGAGGTGGTCGAACGGCCCGAGGCCCTGGAACAGCCGGGCCACGTCGCCGGGATCGGTGAGGTTGGCGACGTACCCCTGGGTGCCGGTCGGCAGGGTCGCCAGGGCGCGGTCGACGCTGAGCCGGTTGCGGGAGGCGACCACGACCTGGGCGCCCTCGCGGGCGGCCCGGGTGGCGGTGGCGAGCCCGATTCCCGAGGTTCCGCCGAGTACGACGACACGCTGGTCGCTGAGGTTCATGATCGTGTCCTTCCGGGGTTCGTGGTGAAGACGGTTCCCACCATGCGTCGACCCCGACGCCCGCGTCCAAGACCTCTTTCACCTGCTGTGATACCCGATGAGCATGAAGCCGGTGGGTATCGTGGAACGATCAGCAACCCGAACCGGACGGGGACCGGATGGACGTCGATCTGCGCAAGCTGCGCTACTTCGTGGCGGTCGCCGAGGAGCTGCACTTCGGTCGGGCAGCCGCGCGGCTGCACATCGCCCAGCCGGTCCTGTCACGCCAGATCCGGGCCTTCGAGCACGAACTCCGCGCAGAGCTCTTCGTCCGTGATCGTCGCTCCACCGTGCTGACCGAGGCCGGCCGCCAACTCCTGACCGACGCTCGTCCGCTGCTCGCCTCCGCCGAGGCACTGCACCGGCGGGTGCAACGTGCCGCGCACGGCAGACCGACGTTCACCATCGCGTTCATGCCCGGCATCATCGTCACCGCCGAGGCTCGCGCGATCGCCGACCGGCACCCCGACCTGTCCGTCGGTGTCGTCCGTACCTCCTGGAACGACCAGGCCGAGGTGGTACGCGAGGGGCGCGCCGACGTCAGCTACGTGCGGCTTCCGGTCGACCAGCGCGGCCTGAGCCTGCGCCCCCTGTTCACCGAACCCCGTGTCGTGGTCCTGCCCCACGAGCACCGCCTGGCCGGGAAGGAGTCGATCGACCTGGCCGAGCTCGTCGAGGAGCGGCTGCTCCAGGACCCGGATGCGGTGCCCGAGTGGCGGGACCTGCCGAACCGTCCGACGGATCCCGACCCCCGCCCCCGGCCCGAGCTGAACTCCGTCGAGGAGAAGCTGGAACACGTCGCCGCGTACGCCGGGGTGGTGATCCTGCCGCTGTCGACCGCGACGTTCTACACCAGGCCGGACGTCGTCCACGTGTCCGTCGGCGACCTCGGGCACAACCAGGTGTGCCTGGCCTGGGCCGAGGACGACCGGTCGCCGCTGGTGCGGGAGTTCGTCGAGATCGCCGCGCGGCAGGCGCAGGCGTGAGCGACGGCGTCCGGGTCGGGTCGTGGTACCAACTGATGAGGCCGTTCTCGTTCCCCGCGTCGATGGCACGGCCGACATTCGGGGCCAGGGTGGATGCAGCGTCGCCGCACGGTCGGCGGGGGTCCTGGCAGCACTGTCGAAAGAGGTCGTCCGTGAGCGGGGAAGAGCAACCGAACGGCAAGTGGGCGCCCTGGTGGATCTATGTCCCCGTCATCCTCGGCAGCAACTACGTCAAGCAGTACCTGGTTCGGGACCTGCCCGTGGCGGTCAACGCCGTGATCACCCTTGTGCTGGTCGGCACGCTCTTCCTGATCATCACCGTGGTGTATCGCGGCATGAGACGCGTCGACCGGTAGCGACGTGGGAGCGGCCGCCGTGGGGGCTCTGGTTACGCTCACTGCATGTTCCGTGCGGCTCGGCCTGACGACCTGGCGCAGATCATCCGCCTCTACCGACAGCTGAACCCGGACGATCCGGTGCTCGACGATGACTCCGCCGCGGCGGTCTTACGCCAGATCCTCGGCTCACCGGGGCTGCACCTCTTCGTCCTCGAACTGGACGGGGCCGTCGTCGCCTCGACGTACCTCAACGTGATCCCCAACCTGAGCCGGTCGGCGTCCCCGTACGCCGTCATCGAGAACGTCGTCGTGGAGGAATCACGGCGAGGCACCGGTCTGGGGCGGCAGATCATGGCCGACACGCTCCAGGCTGCATGGGACGCGGGCTGCTACAAGGCGATGCTGATGACGGGTTCGCGCAACCCCGCGACGCACGGCTTCTACCGCGCCTGCGGGTTTTCGCCCGACGTCAAGACCGCCTATCTCGCCCGCCCGCCGGCCTAGGCGTGTCGGGCGAAGGTCTCCCGCAGCGCCGGATCCAGCGGCCGGCCGGTCGTCGGCTCGATGAACAGCTCGGCGAGCAGGAGATCGGCGAGGTAGCTGGGGTTGACGCCCGACTCCTTGCGGGCGAGGGCCTGTAGCGCGCCGCCGAGGCGCAGCGCGGCCTTCGCCGCGCCGGCCGGCAGCCGGGCGACCCGGCGGCGTCGGCCGACCGCGTCCGCGATGCGCGCGATCATGTCGGCCCAGGTCAGGTTCTCGTCGGCGACCGGGATGTCCGCGCCGCTGGCCTGCTCCAGGGCGTCGGCCGCGACCTCGGCCACGCTGCGGGCCGAGGCCGCGGCGCTTCCGCCGGTCGGCGCGACCAGAGGTGTACGGGAGCGGGCCCACCGGTCCAGCGGCCCGGCCCAGTTCGGCAGCCGGTCACCGGCCCGACCGAAGACGAAGGGCAGTTCGAGGACGGCGACCGGCAGATCCGGGCCGGCCGCGATGCGCCCTTCGCGGGCCTGCTCCAGCCGGCAACGGATGTACGTGTGACGCTCGGCGAGGCGCCACTGCGGATGCAGCCGGTCGAAATAGGTGTAGTACGACCCCATCACGACCCCGCGGGTGAGGCCCTCCAGGCGGGCGGCGGTGAACAGGCGTACCACCGGCTCGACGTTGTCGCGGCGGAACTCCGGATAGATCGGCCTGGGCAACGGCTTCTGCTCGTCGGTGCGGGTGGCGTACACGACACCGTCGTGCCCGGCGAGCAACGGCCGCAGCTCCTCGATCGAGGCGGAACCGACATCGAGCAGGTGGTCGACACCCGGATGGGCGGTACGCGCCACAGTGGTGGTGGCATGGCCGCGCTCGCGCAGCACGTCCACGACATGAGCGCCGATCAGGCCACTGCCACCCACCACGAGAATTCGCACGGTGCATCGTCCACTCTGGATCCGGTTCCTTGTCAAGCCGCCACGGCTGTCACCGAGCTTGCAGTGCCGGAATCCCGCCACCGGTGCCCGGTGCGCTCCGACGCCGCACCGCTCACACCAAGCGCGAACAGCCGATCCAATGTGGGCAACTCGTGTACGGTCAGTGACGGTTGCCTGACTGCGGCACCCTCCGCACCGTGCCGGAAACCGTCCTCACCAACCGGGGCCGGGTGCCGAAGGCGGGGTGCCATCGCGACGAACGGGGGAGACGATGCCGGAGCCGCGCGCCTTCTGGCTGGATGAGCAGTTCGACCGTGAGCACGGCACCGACGGGCGGGGCCGCTACGAGGCCGAGGTGCTGGGGCGGATCGACGAGTTCGCCGTGACCTGGGGTGACATCGCCCCGGTCGAGTTCGCGGCGACGGCCTGGCGGATCGCCGGCGAGCTGTCGCCCGGCTTCGTCCGCTGGCACCGGCGGATCGTGTCGGCGACCTGCACGCGAAGCCCGTGGGACGGCAGCATGGTCTGCGCCGTGGCGGTGGTCTCCGGCTGGCCGGCCGAGCTCACCTGGACCAAGCAGTGGCAGCGTGACCGCGGCTGGCGAGACTGGCCCCAGCTGTTCGGCCAGTTCACCACACCGACGGAGCAGGATCAGACGCGAAGCCCGCACCTGCGGGCGATGCTCCAGGTGGAGGCGCCGCTCCCGCTCGACGACCTGCCGCCCGCCCCGGACGGTCCGGACGGCTCCGTGGCGGTCACCGCGCGCCGAGCCGTGGCGGTGCTGGCCCGGGAGCTCAACGACCTCCTCGCGCCGATGATCGGTCAGCTCGAGGCAGGGGTGCCGGCAGACTCCTGAGTCCGCACCCCGAGACGACGGCGAGAAGAACCGGGGCGGGCGGATGTCACCGCCCGCCCCGGACTCCCACTCTGGATCAGCGGGCCGGCCCGGCCACCGACCAGGCCGGGCTCCGTCGCTCAGCCAGTGAGGACGAACCTCTCCCAGGAGCCGACCGACGTGCGGTTGGCGATCAACGCCCCCGCCCCGGCGTCCTCGGCGGCCACGATCTGGTTGTTGGCCAGTGCCCGCAGGCCGACCGTCCCGTCCGAGTTGGTGATGATCTGGAAGGTCTCCCACGGTCCGACCGTCGTGCGGTTCGCGATCAACGGCTCCGCGCCCTCGTTCTCGGCGCAGACGAACAGCCCGTTGGCGCGTGACCGGAGGGCGATGTTGCCGTTGCCGGCGTCCACCCGGTCGAACTGCTCGGTCGTCGAGACGCTGGCCTTGTTGGCGATCAGCGGGTTGGTGCCGACCGCCGACACGTACTGGTTGTTGACCTGCGCCCGCAGCGTGATCCCCCCGCTGGGGGTGGTGGTGCCGGTGGTGAAGGTGAACGCGTCGACGTCGAACAGGTTGCCCGAGCCACCCTTGAAGACCAGGTACAGCGAGGTCGACGCGCTGGGCGGGTTGCTGATGGCGGTGGAGACGTCGACGAAGGTCTCCCAGCCACCGGTCACCGGCACCGTGGCGGTGCCCAGCAGGGATCCGGTCGCGGAGCCGGCACGGACCTCGATGGTGCCGCCGGCGCCGGCCGAGGAGACCCGGGCGGTGAACCGGGTCGCGTTGGACAGGTTGTACGGCTGGTACGAGATCCAGTCGTTGTTCTCGATGAACCCGGCGGTACGGCCACCCTCGGCGTTGGTGTGGTCGGTGGCCTGGACGCCGGACTGGGCGCTGAAGTGCTCACCCTGCCGGTGCTTCGGTTGCAGGGTCTTGATGCTGTGCGTGGTGAGCCCACCGTTGTCGGTGTAGGCGGCGTCGAAGACGCCGTAGATGTTGGCCGCCGAGTCGTGCTCCCCGTCGGTCGGCACGGTGATCGAGCCGCTGCACCCGTTCTTCGAGGTGATCTGGTGGGCGTGGCTGTCGTGGCCCAGCGCGTACGTCAGGCTGACCTTGGAACAGTCGATCGTGCCGTCCTGCGGGTCGCTCACCGAGATCTGGTACGGCACCGTGTCACCGAAGTTGAACAACTGCCCGTCGGTGGGCGCGGTCAGCGTCACCGTCGGGGCCGTGTTGCCGACGGTGATGACCAGGCTCGCCGTGCCGGACAGGCCGGTCGGGTCGGTGACCTTCAACGTGGGGGAGTACGTGCCGTTCGTGGTGTACGTCTTGGTGGGGTTCGCCGCCGTCGACGTGGTGCCGTCGCCGAACGTCCACAGGTAGCTCAGCGCCCCACCCTCGGGGTCGGAGCTGCCGGCCGACGAGAAGGTGACAGTCAACGGGTTGGCCCCCGACGTGGGGTTCGCCGAGGCGACAGCGATCGGGCTGCGGTTGCCACCACCGATGTACTCGATCCGGAACAGCGCCTGGTTGTTCGAGCCGGTGCCGTAGTCCAGCACGTAGAGTGCGCCGTCCGGGCCGAAGGCCATGTCCATGACCTGTGTGCCGCTCCACGGGAAGTTGGAGATCTCCCCCCGGGAGCCGTCGGAGTTGACCGCGATGGCCTTGATCCAGCGGCGGCCGTACTCGCCGGCGAAGAACTGGCCGTTCAGCGACGCCGGGAACTTGATGCTGGAGTTGAGCGAGGCGTCGTACCGGTAGACCGGCCCACCCATCGGCGACTCCGAGCCGCTGCCGAACTCCGACGGTGAGCCGGAGTCACCCGCGTACTTGATCCAGGCCGGCTTCGCCGCGGGCAGCGTGCCGAGCCCGGTGTTGCGGAACGAGTTGTTCGTCGGCCCGCCCGTGCAGTTGTACTTGGACTGCGACGGCCCGGACGGGAAGGTGTATTCATTGTATGTTTCCGTGCTGGTGTTGGCGCCCGTGCAGTACGGCCAGCCGTAGTTGCCGGGCGCCGCGATGCGGTTGAACTCGACCTGACCCGACGGGCCACGGCTGGAGTTCGTGCTCCCGGCGTCGGGGCCGTAGTCGCCGAGGTAGACGACACCGGTCGCCTTGTCGACGCTCATCCGGAACGGGTTGCGCAGACCCATCGCGTAGATCTC
The DNA here is from genome assembly GCF_018070425.1 of Micromonospora sp. C81. Classification (NCBI taxonomy): domain Bacteria; kingdom Bacillati; phylum Actinomycetota; class Actinomycetes; order Micromonosporales; family Micromonosporaceae; genus Micromonospora; species Micromonospora sp. C81. Next base: position 34,066 of record NZ_JAGPXS010000016.1, on the reverse strand, counting down.
CGGACGGGTGCCCGACGTGCCGGGCGCGAACAGGTTGCCCGACGGGATCGTGTACGTGCCGTCCGCCTGCGGCTTGATCCGCAGCACCTTGCCCCGCAGGTCGTTGGTGTTGCCCGCCGAGCGCTGGGCGTCGAACTGCGGGTTGCGGTTGGTCCGCTCGTCCAGCGGCGCGTAGCCGGACGACTCGAACGGGTTGGTGTCGTCGCCGGTGGTCAGGTACAGGTTGCCGGCGGCGTCGAAGTCCAGGTCACCGCCGACGTGGCAGCACTGCCCACGGTCGTTGGCGACCTGGAGCACGATCTTCTCGCTGCCCAGGTTGAGCGTGTCGTCGCTGTTGAGCGTGAACCGGGACAGCCGCAGGTGCCCCTTCCACCGGTCCCAGTCAGACTGCGAGCCGGTGGTCGGTGCGTCCCCGGACGGCGTGCTCAACGTGGGCGAGTAGTACAGGTAGATCCACCGGTTGCTGGCGAAGTTGGGGTCGACGGCGACGCCCTGCAACCCCTCCTCGTCGTGGGTGTAGACCGACAGGGTGCCGGACACCTTGGTGTTGCCGGCCACGTCGGTCACCCGCAGCACACCGTTGCGGGCGGTGTGGAGCACCGAGCGGTTGGGCAGCACGGCCAGGGACATGGCCTCACCCAGCTCGGCCGAGCCGGTGGCGAGTTTGACCTGCTGATAGTCGGAGGCGGGAATGACCGCCGCCTGGGCGGTCGACGGTGCGGCCACAGCCAGGGTCACGCTCGCGACGGTGGTGACCGCCGCGAGGAGAGCCCGGGGCCAGCGCCGGGGGTACGAAAGCATGATCGTCCTTTCTCGACGACCGGTGGACGGGCGCGCGGGGGCGCACCACGACCAGATGGGGATCGTGGGGAACGTGCGGGGGACCAGGTCAGCCGGTGACGAGGTCGAACTTCTCCCACTGACCGATGGAGGTCCGGTTGGCGATCAGCGCGGAGGCGCCCGCGTTCTCGGCGGCGACGTAACGGTTGTTCACAGTGGCCCGCAGGCTCACCGTGCCGTCGGAGTTGCGCACGAGCTGGAACGTCTCCCACGCGCCGGCGGTGGCCCGGTTGGCGATCAGGGCGGCGGCACCGGCGTTCTCGGCGGCGACGAACTGCCCGTTGCCCTTGGAGCGCAGCGCCACGTTGCCGTTGGCGAGGTTGACCAGGTCGAACCGCTCGGTGGTGCCGACACTGCTGCGGTTGGCGATCAGCGCGGTGGTGGCGTTGAGCGCGCTGACGTACTGGTTGTTGGCCCGGGCCCGCAGCGTGGAGCCGCTCGGCGGCGGGGTCGTGGTGCGCGGCGAGCAGTCTGCCGTGACGGAGCCCGCGGCGACCTGGAGGCCGCCGAGCAGCATCCGGGTGAAGTTCGGGTCGGTGTACGACGCCTCGGTGTGCCCGAGGCCCGTGTACCAGGCCCGTCCACCGCCGTACGCCTTGCACCAGGTGATCGGGTGGTCGCCGCTCATGTTGCCGCCGCTGTAGGACGACTCGTCGAGGCTGGCCAGGACCCGCGCGCTGGACCGGGGGTTGGTGCGGTAGTTGTACCACTCGTCGGAGCGGACCCAGGTGTCGCTCAGGTGGGCGGTCGACGGGTTCGTCCGGTCCTCGATCTTCACGGTCGCGGTCTGGATCGCCGGGTGCGAGTCGAACCATGCCCCGACCAGCGAGCCGTACCACGGCCAGCTGTATTCGGTGTCGGCGGCTGCGTGCACGCCGACGAACCCGCCACCAGCGGCGATGTACGACTCGAAGGCCGTCTGCTGGCTGGCGTTGAGGACGTCACCGGTCGTCGACAGGAAGACCACCGCCTGGTACTGCGCCAGGTTGCTGGTGGTGAACTGGGCGGCGTCCTCGGTCGAGGTCACGGTGAAGCCGTTGGCCGAGCCGAGCTGCTGGATCGCGGCGATGCCGTTCGGGATGGACGAGTGCCGGAAGCCGGCGGTCTTGCTGAACACCAGGACCTTGGTCAGCGGTGCCGCCGAGGCCGGCGTCGGAAGGGCCACCAGGCTGGTCAGGAACACGGCGAGGCCGGTGACGAGTGCTAACAGACGGGGACGGGAACGCATGCTCTTGCTCCTCTGCTGAGCGTCGACCCGGGCGCGCGTCACGGAGCTGTGGGGGCTCGCCGGGGCCGAGATGGCGGTGGTACGGAGCCGGGCCGCCGATGCTCGGCTGAGATGGTGCGGGGTGGTGCCGTGCCGGTGGGGATCGTCCTGCGGGGGAGCGCGACGCTGCGCAGTGCGGGTTGCCGTGCCGGGTGCTCCCCGCCCGCCGAGGGGGGAGCGTCGCGTCGCTGCCGACAGTGCCAGGAGACGGCTGGCGCGACGGCGACGACACGTTCGCGATGGCAGCGACGACGACCTCAGCCGGCCAATGTGGACGATCGAAGCCCATCGACATGCATCGCTGACGCAGTAAACCTCCGATGTCTGCGCTCCGTCAAGCCCGTGCCCGTCGGCTACCACCCACTGGACGGTGCCACCGGGACTCTCAGCCTGGTACGGCCGCAGGCGCGAGCGCCAGCTGTTTGATCTGGCGCAGCATCAGCGCGGTCTCGACGGTGCGGATGCCGTCCAGCGCGCCGATCTTGTCGTTCAGGTACGCGTACAGCTCCTCGGTGCCACGGCAGCGGACGGCAGCGATGATGTTGGTCTGGCCGGTGGCCGCGGCGGCGAACTCCACCTCCGTGTGCTCGGCGAGCGCGTGCCCGGCCGCGGCCAGCGCGGACGGCGCCACGGTCAGCCACAGCATCGCGCCGATCTCGCGGCCCACGTGTTCCGGCAGATACTGCACGGCGAAGTAGAGCGCGCCGTCGCCGCGCAGCCGGTCCAGGCGGCGCCGCACCACGTCCTCGGACTGGCCGCACGCTCTCTGCAGGTCGGCGAGGCCGGTCCGGCCATCCCGGAACAGCGCGGCGAGCAGCGCCTCGTCGGTGTCGTCGACCGTGACGGTGCCTGGGGCGGCCTTGTCCAGCGGCGCGGGGCGCAGCGCCGCCTCCTGCTCGGCGCTGAGGGCGTTGGCCTTCTGCAGCCAGCGCAGGGGACCGCCGTAGAAGCGGTGCAACAGGCAGTGTGCGCTGAACCCGATCACCCGTGAGGTGCGCTGCAACCGGCCCAGCAGCAGTTCGTCGCGGGCGGCGCGACTGCGGGGCCTTATCTCGCAGACCACCTCACTGCCGCCGGAGATCAGCGCGACGTAGGAGGTGTCCGGGCGGCGGGCGAGGGCGTCGGCCAGCCGTTCGGACATGTCCGGGGTGCACCGGAGCCGGACGATCCAGTTGGAGCGGCCGACGCGGCTCTCGTCGGTCATGCCCAGCACGCGTAGCCCCGCCTGGGTTTGCAGGCGGCGGAAACGGCGGGCGACGGTCTGGTCCGAGACGCCGAGGGCGGCGGCGATCCGGCTGAAGGGGGCGCGACCGTCGAGTTGCAGGGCCTGCAGCAGTTGCAGGTCGAGCTGGTCCAGGGAAGGAGTCACGGTCTTCCTGATCGTCGTCGGCGTCACCAGCGTAGGAGCCGCTGACGCCGCCGTCCTTCGGTTGGCGAGGTCAGGCCGGGACGGATTCGGGTCGCTGGGCGGCTGGCTGTGGGTCGCGTACCGGGCGCGGGTGGCCCAGCAGGAGGACCGCGGCCAGGGCGGCGATGAGCATCAGCGTGGCCGACACGCTCAGGGACAGGTGGAAGCCGTCGAGGAACGCCTTGTCGAGGGCGTTCAGAGCGACGTCCCGCTGAGCGCCGTAGTCGACGGCGGCGACCGCCTGGAAGCCACTGTCGTCCATCGCCGCGGTCGCGGCCTGCCGGTGGTCGTCGTTGACCCCGGCGTCGGCGAGATGTCCGGGCAGGGAGCTGGCCGCCCTGCTGGTCAGCAGGGCGCCCAGGACGGCGGGGCCGAGCGCGCCGCCGACCTGGCGGAAGGCGTTGTTTGCCGCCGCGGCCATGCCGGCCAGCTGGAACGGTACGGAGCTGACCGCGGTTGCGGTCATCGGGGTCAGCACCGCGCCGAGGCCCAGCCCGAACAGCGCGAGCCGCCAGCTCAGCTGTCCGAAGGACGTGTCGGCGTCGACGCCGCTGAGGAGGAACAGGGCGATCGCCGCGATGAACAGGCCGGCGCTGAGCAGCCAGCGCACGTGCACGCGGTGCATGAGGCGGCCGATCAGCGGCCCCACGACGACCGGGACCGCCGTGTTGGTCAGCAGCCGCAGCGCCGCTTCCATGGTCGACAGCTGCTGGACCAGGCCGAGGTAGAGGCTGAGCACGAAGATGCTGCCGATCACGCCCATGAAGCTGACAGCGGCGATCACGGCGGTGGCGTTGAACCCGCGGCTGGCGAACAGGGCGGGGCTCAGCATCGGCGAGTTGCTCCGCCGCTCGATCACGAGGAACGCGGCGAGGCTGAGCGCGGCCACGGCGAACGCCAGGAGCACGACGGGGTCGGTGAACGAGCCTGCGCCGCCCTCGATGACGGCGAAGACCAGAGCGACGATGGCCAGGGCGGCGGTGATCTGTCCCGGCCAGTCCAGGTGCCGCCTTCCCGGCGCCCGCGAGTCGGTCACCAGCGGAATGGCGATCAGGGCGGTGAGCAGGGCGAGCGGGATGGCCGGCAGGTAGATCCACCGCCAGGACGCGTGCTCGAGGATCGCCCCCGCGAGGAGTGGGCCGAGCGCGAGGGCGAGCATCAGCGAGGTGGCCCAGAGACTGATGTACCGGCCGCGCTTCCTCGGGTCCGGCACGGCGTGGCTGATCAGCGCCAGCGTGGCGGGCAGCAGGGCGGCCGCGCCCACACCGGCCAGCGCCTGGCCGACCCAGACCATCGCGATCGACTGCGCCGACAGCGCGACGGACGCGCCGATCGCGCAGAACAGCAGGCCGGCCTGGAAGACCTTCTTGCGCCCGTGCACGTCGCCGAAGACGCCGGCCGTCAGGATCAGGGCGGCCATCGGCAGGACGAAGGCGTCCGACACCCAGGACAGGTCGGCGGTCGACGCGTTCAGCCCTCGTTGAATCGCCGGCAGGCTCACCGACACCGTCGTCACCGGCAGATATGCGACGAACACCCCCAGGCAGGCCATGACCAGTGTCGCGCCGAGCCGGTCTCCCGACGCCTTGTCCGTTGTTGCCATCTGCGCGCAGCTCCTCTTCGGCGGACCGGGTGTCCGGCCGACGTGTCAGCATCCGTGCCGTTGAGGTGCGTCGCCCGCCGATCGCGTCGAATCCCGGAATACCGACGGATCGGCCCCCGGAGGCGGGGCTTTCCGACATTCCCGGACGGCCAGCGGGAGCTGAGTCTGTGGGCGAACCGGAGGCAGGGGAGTCCTGGGGACTCTGCGGGGATCGGAGAGCGGGGTCAGGTGCCGGTGCTGGTCCGGTGGCCCCGGTGCGCCGCCGCGGGAGCGGCCGCGGCGAGTGCGGTCCGGACGGTTTCCGCCATCGGGTCGCCCGGGTGCTCGATCCAGTGCTGGACGGCGACCCGGAGGATGGCCAGGAAGGTCGCGGCCAGGAGGCGCGAGCGCAGTGCCACGTCGTCGTCGGTGAGCCGGTGGGCGAGTTCCGCGGCCAGCTCGCGCTCGATCGCGGCGTACGCCGCCACCTGGTGTGGGGCCAGACCGGGGTGCCCGCGCAGCTTCCGGCGTTGGGTCAGCCAGGAGGGCTCGGAACCGCCGAAGACCTCCTCGGTGAGGCGCTCGGCTGCCCGGCTCAGGACGGTCCACGGCGCCTCGTCGACGGGCTGTTCGCGGATCAGCTGCAACAGCCGGTGCAGGCGCATGGTGTCGCCGTGGAAGAGGGCCTGCTCCTTGTTCGAGAAGTAGTTGGAGAAGGTCCGCCGGGAGACGTTGGCGGCGTCGGCGATGGCCTCGACCGTCACCGCGTCGATGCCCTCGTCGGCGGCGAGACGGAGGGCCGCCTCGTGCAGGGCGAGACGGGTGGCCGCCTTCTTGCGCTCCCGCAGACCGGTCGTCTCGTCCATCGCACCGAGGGTACGTGCGGGTGAGCGACTTCTCAATGAGCAAACTTGCCTAGTGGGCAAGATCGGTGAATGCTTGCTTGAGGCAACCAACTCTCGTGTGGGAGCAGACGTGGAAAGCGGCGCTAGTGAACTCGGCCTTCGCCTGTACGACCTGGTCAAAAGCGTTCGACTGCTGAAGCAGCGCCGGGCTGACGAACGCCCGGCGATTCCGGCGGGCATGCTCGGCATGCTCGTGCAGATCGATCAGCTCTCCAGCGACTGCCACGCCCGCGACCTGGCCGACCGCACTCGGCTGGACGCGTCGACCGTCAGCCGCTCGGTCGCGGCGCTCGTCGCGCACGGCCTGGTCGAGCGGCGGCCGGACCCGACCGACAGGCGGGCGACCTTCCTGGCGGTCACCCCGGCCGGCCGTGCCGCCCTGGCCGACAGCCACCGGTGGTACGGCGAGGTGCTCGAACGAGCGCTCGCCGACTGGACTCCCGACGAGGTGGCGGCGCTCAGTGCCGCCCTCGGCCGGTTCACCGGCGACATCGAGGTCGCCCTCGGAAACAACGACAACGACAACCTGGAGGCCGCGCGATGAGCGCACCCACCATCACGGCCGGCGCTGAGCCGATGACCCATCGGCGGACACTGGAAGCGCTCAGTGGCCTGCTGCTGGTGCTCTTCGTCGCGATGCTGAGCAGCACGGTCGTCTCGACCGCGCTTCCGAAGATCATCGGATCGCTGAACGGCTCGCAGACCCAGTACACCTGGGTGGTCACCGCGACCCTGCTCACCGCGACGGCAACCACCCCGATCTGGGGCAAACTGGCCGACCTGTTCAACAAGAAGCTCCTCATCCAGATCGCCATCGTGGTCTTCCTGGTGGGCTCGGTCATCGCGGGCTTCTCGCAGAGCGCCGGCCAGCTCATCGCCGCCCGCGCGTTCCAGGGCATCGGGGTCGGCGGCCTGCAGGCCCTCGTCCAGGTGGCGATCGCGGCCATGATCCCGCCGCGGGAGCGGGGCCGCTACAACGGCTACCTCGGTGGAGTCATGGCCGTCGCGACGGTCGGCGGTCCGCTGCTCGGCGGCCTCATCGTCGACACGTCCTGGCTCGGCTGGCGCTGGTGCTTCTTCGTCGGCGTGCCGGTGGCCGCCATCGCGCTGATCCTGCTCCAGGCCACCCTGCACCTGCCGACCGCACGCCGGGAGAACGTCAAGATCGACTACCTGGGTGCCAGTCTCATCGCCGCTGGCGTCAGTCTGCTGCTGATCTGGATCTCCTTCGTCGACAGCTCGTTCGCCTGGGCCTCCTGGCAGACCGCGGCCATGGTGGGCGGCACGCTCGTCCTGCTGGCACTGGCGGTCTGGGTCGAGTCGCGCGCTGCCGAGCCGGTCGTCCCGCTCGGCATCGTGCGTCAGCACACCACCGCGCTGGCCATCCTCGGCAGCCTCGCGGTCGGCATGGCCATGTTCGGCGGTGCTGTCTTCCTCGGCCAGTACTTCCAGATCGGCCGCGGCTACAGCCCGACCGAGGCAGGCCTGCTCACCATCCCGATGATGGCCGGCGTCCTCGGCTCCTCGATCGTCGCCGGTCGGCTGATCACCAAGAGCGGAAAGATCAAGCCGTACATCGTCGCCGGCTCGATCCTCCTCGTCGCCGGGTTCGCCCTGCTCGGCACCATCGACCACGAGACGTCGCTCGTCCTGGTCGGCGCCGCCATGTTCATCGTCGGTGTCGGCGTCGGTATGACCATGCAGAACCTCGTTCTCGCCGTTCAGAACACGGTCTCGCTCAAGGACATCGGCGCGGCCAGTTCCAGCGTCGCGTTCTTCCGGTCGCTCGGCGGCACCATCGGCGTCTCCGTTCTCGGCGCCGTCCTCGCCCGCCGGGTCAGCGACCAGATCACCCACGACCTCGCCGCCGCCGGGATCCCCACCTCCGGCAGCGCGGGTGGCAGCAGCAACCTCAACATCACCGCCCTGCCCGAGCAGGTCCAGGACATTGTCCGGGCCGCGTACGGTGACGCCACCGGACACATCTTCCTCATCTCCGCCGCCATCGGGGTCGTCGGCATCGTCGCCGCGCTCCTGCTCAAGCCGATCACCCTGCGGACCAGCCTCGACCTGCCGGACGCCGCCACGTCGACCGCCGTCGCCGCCGACGCGATCGACGGCGCACCCGCCTTCGACCAGGTGCGCGCCGACACCACGCACGACGGACCGACCCCCCGACGCTGACGTCGGGCCGTCCGACCCGGGGCCGCCGCCGTCCGAAGACGGCGGCGGCCCCGGCCTGTCCAGCCAGGACCGGCACGAGCGAACGTCACCGAATCGAGGGGTCTGTGGATACCGCGGAGCTGCCAGCGGCGCGGCCGGCGGCACCCGCCCGGCGAGCCGCCGCACTGCGCCGGGCTCTCCGTGAGCTGGGGCTCGTCGCCGCTCTGTTTCTCATCTACAAGGCGGCTCGGGTGGCGGGAGCCGACCGGGTGTCGACCGCTGTGGGAAACGGGGAGTGGATCTGGCGGTTGGAGCGCCTGTTTCACCTGCCCGACGAGGCCGCCTTCCAACGCCCGGTGCTCTCCCACGAGCTGTTGGTGCACCTGGCCAACGGCTACTACGCGTACGTGCACTTCCCCGCCACGGTCCTCTGTCTGATCTGGCTGTACGTACGACACCCCGTGCGTTATCTCTGGACGCGTCGAATGCTCGCCGGGCTCACCGCGGCCGCACTGGCGCTGCACTTCCTGGTCCCGCTGGCACCGCCGCGACTGACCGCCCTGACCGGCATGGTGGACACCGGCAGCCGTTACGGGCCCGCCGTCTACGGCCCACCCGACACGGACGCGTTGAGCAACCAGTACGCCGCCATGCCCTCCCTGCACGTCGGCTGGGCCCTCGCCGTGGCCGTCGCGCTCATCGCGGTGACCGGCGGGCGCCTGCGGTGGCTGTGGCTGGCGCACCCGCTCGCCACCCTGCTGGTGGTGGTGACCACTGGCAACCACTACTGGCTCGACGGCATCGTCGCGGCCGTGCTGCTCGCCATCGTCTGCCTGGTGCTGCCCAGGCCCCGCGCCGGCGACCAGCCCACCCACCCGCCGACGCGGCGCCCGGGCGGATGGCCCCGCCAACGCGTACCGGCTCCGCAGGCGCCGCCCGGTCACCCAGCCGGGCGAGCCGACGCTGGTGACGTCGTCCGAACGCCCTGACCGTTGGTGTGCTCGTCAGCCGGTCGGCTCCGGTTCACGTGCCTGCCAGCTCAGGCGGTCGCGGTGCAGCCGTTGCACGGCTGCCCAGCCGAACGTGAACGGTATGGCACCCATGGCGACCAGTCCCAGGACGCCCGATCCGGTCACGTCGAAGACGGCGCCCACGTCGCCGACCAGTTGGGCGACTGTCTGGAAGGCCACGTGGAAGCCGATGCCCGCCCAGATGTCGCCGGTGGCGACCCGGAAGCCACCCAGGAGCAGAGCGAAGACGAAGAACAGCAGCAGTCTGTCGGGGGAGGTGGCGGCGCCGACCAGAAACCCGAACAGGGTGAACAACACGGACTGCCCGAGGACGGCCTGCCAGGCCGGTAACCGGGTGGCGAGGTTGCGCTGAAGGTAGCCGCGGAAGACGAGCTCTTCCGGCAGCGCCTCGTACAGGAAGACGAGGACGACCAGCAGCGCCGCCACGCCCAGGGCGTCCGGCGCGGAGGTGCGCAGGCGGATCTCGACCCAACCGAAGCCGAGGCAGAGCGCGAACCCCGCCGCGGCGGGGATGAGCCAGCAGGCCATGCCGAGCAGCAGTCGTCGCCAACCGGTGCGCAGGGAGGGCAACCCGAGACCGGTCCAGGGGCGACGGTCGAGCAGGCGACGGGCGGCCACCACCAGGGGTACGACGAGCACCGTCGTGAGGATGGCCCTGGCCACATGGGTCGGGCGGTCGTAGTCGCCATCGAGAAGAGCCCCGACAAGCAGCCACACCAGCACCGCGCCGACGGACACGACGAGGACCCGCCAGGGCAGGGCGAGACGAGGTCCGGCGCTCACCACGCGCAGCGTAGCCAGCGGTGGCAAGGGCGACCGGTCAGCGACCGAGGACGAGGTAGGCGAGGCCGAGAACGCCGCGATAGCCGTCGACGTACTCGCGCAGGCGGTCGTCGAGCTCCGCGCGGACGTCGGCCGCCCGGGGGTCCTCCGGGTAGCTGAGCAGCCACTCCTGGCGGCCCGCCAGCCAGGTGGATTCGAAGTCGTCCCACTCCCGTTGGTCGGCGGTGCTCAGGTGCAGCACCCGCCATCCCCGGTCACGGGCGGCCTCGACGAGCCCCGGCAGATCCGTGACCTCCGCTCCGAAGGTCTGCTCGACAGCCGGCGTGGGGGGACGTTCCCAGTACGCCTCACCGAACAGCAGCCTTCCGCCGGGCCGGACCACCCTGGCGAGGGCGTCGAGGGCGGCGTCGGTGCCACCGAAGGCGTGCGCCGAGCCGATGCAGAGGACCCGGTCGGCGGGCTCCTGCCAGGCCGCCGCTTCGCCCATCACGAAGGCGACGTGCCGGTTCAGGGACCGCCCCGCGGCCAGCCGCCGCCCCCGGGCGAGGGCAGCGTCGTCGGTGTCGACGCCGACGCCCCTCGTCGCGACCGGGCCGGACACGCCTCCGGCGGCGACCGCCCGCAGCAGCAGCTCACCCCAGCCGCAGCCGAGGTCGAGCACGCGCGCGCCCGGGCGGACGTCGAGTCGTTGCAGCAGCAACGCCGCGTGCTCCTGCGACAGCGGAGTGTTCCAGCGCATCCGGGCGTAGCGGCTGGCGGCGAGGTGGTCGGTTGACTGCATGCGTTGAGGGTGTCAAGGCGTGATCGTCGGCGTGCGCCGGGTCCGACACTCCGGCGTACGGCAGGATCGGTCAGATGGGCGCGCAGCAGGCGGGGCCGTTTCGGCGGCCGACCCCGCAGGAGGTGGCGGCGGCGGCCGGCCGGGGCCTCGCGGACGTGATCGGCCCCGGCCTGCGGGTGTTGTTCTGTGGCTTCAACCCGGGCCTCTATTCCGCCGCCGTGGGGTTGCCCTTCGCCCGTAAGGGCAGCCGGTTCTGGCCGGCCCTGCACGGCGGCGGCTTCACAGACCGGGAGCTGCACCCGTGGGAACACGACGAGCTGCTGCGCCAGGGACTGGGCATCACCAGCCTGAGCAACCGGGCCACCGCCCGCGCCGACGAACTGACGTCGGCGGAGCTGGTGGCCGGCGTGACGGGGTTGGCGGTGAAGGCGCAGCGGTACCGGCCGCGGTGGGTGGCCATCCTCGGGGTGACCGCGTACCGGATCGCCTTCGTCCGACCCCGGGCCGGGCTGGGTCCGCAGCCGGACCGGCTGGGCCCGGCCCGGCTCTGGGTGCTGCCCAACCCCAGTGGTCTGAACGCGCACTTTCCGCTGCCGGCGTTGACCGCCGAGTTCGGCAAGCTGCGCCAGGAGATCGACGGTTAGGCGTGCGGTGTGGACGCCTCGGCGACCAGCGCCTGGTAGTAGGGCTGCATCCTGGGGTGGTAGTCGTCGAACTGGGGGAGGGGTGAGCCGTCCCGGGAGGCGACCAGCATGTCCAGGTAGTACTCCCAGCCGGCGCCGACCTCGGCGATGCCCTCCACGCTGGTGAGGTGCTGGACGAACCGCAGCTCGGTGGTGCCGTCGGTCTCGGTCAGCACCATCTCCAGCAGCCAGGTCCCGTAGCTGTCGATCATCGACACGGCGAGGTGTCGCTCTGGTTCGCACGCGTCGATGCGCACCTCACACCAGGGCTGCTGCTCCTCGTACGCCATCTGGACCTGGATGGTCCGTCCGGGCGCGGCGTCGCCCTTCCAGGGGCCGAACCAGCGGGCCGTCCGCTCCGACTCGGTCAGGCTGGCCCAGACGTCCGTCGCCGGGGCGCGGAACGTCCGGGTCAGGACGAGATCGTGGCCGGTGGCGGTGCGAAAAAGGCGTCCGGCGGGTGTACGGGTCATGCCGTGTGCTCCCTTCGGTGCTCCGCCGGGCCGCGGCTGCGGCGCTCTCGGCGGGTGCGATAGACCTCGGTCTCCAACGCGTCGAGGTGCCGCTCCCACCGGTCGGGGGCCGCGAGTGCGGCGAGCCAGTCGACCAGCGGGGCGAGCGGGCGCGGATCGAATCGGTAGATCCTCTGTCGGCCGACCATCTCGTCGTGCACCAGACCGCTCTCGCGCAGCAGCCGCAGGTGGCGGCTGATCGCGGGTCGGCTGATCACGAATCGCTGGGCGATGTCACCCGCGGACAACGGTTCGTCGCGCAGCAGGGTCAGGATGTGCCGTCGTACCGGATCCGCGATCGCGGTGGCCACCTCGTTCACCTGGGAAGCGTAACCTATCGGTTACGGGTTAACGTGGTGAAGGCCACGGACGGCCGCATTTCGCCGCGTCGATGGTGGGCACATGATCACTTGACCTGGCACTCTGTAAGGCATGGCCGCCCTCCTTCGCTCCCGCTTGACCGACTGGACGTTTGTCGTACCTGTGCTCGCCGTCCTGATATTGATGGTCACCTGGGGGCGGAGCCTGCCTGGGCCCGTCATCGTGCTCGTCGCGGTGCTGCTGGGCGGCGCGGTGCTCGCGGCGGTGCACCACGCGGAGGTGGTCGCCCACCGGGTGGGGGAGCCGTACGGGTCCCTGGTGCTCGCCGTCGCGGTCACCGTGATCGAGGTGGCCCTGATCGTCACGCTCATGATCAGCGGGCCGGAGAAGACCCAGTCGCTCGCCCGCGACACGGTCTTCGCCGCCGTAATGATCACCTGTAACGGGATACTCGGCCTGTCCCTGCTGCTCGGGGCGCTGCGCCGCCGAGTCGCCGTGTTCAACCCGGAGGGCACCGGCGGTGCGCTGGCCACCGTGATCACCCTGGCCACCCTGAGTCTGGTCATCCCCAGCTTCACCACGGCCCGCCCCGGCCCGGAGTTCAGCCCGGCCCAACTCGTCTTCGCCGCCGTCGCGTCGCTGGCCCTGTACGGGCTGTTCGTGCTCGTGCAGACCGGCCGGCACCGCGACTACTTCCTGCCGGTCGACAGCCGGGGCAAGGTCATCGAGACGGAGGAGCACGCCAAGCCGCCCACGACCCGCGCCGCGCTGGTGAGCCTGGGCCTGCTGCTGGTGGCGCTGGTCGCGGTGGTCGGCGACGCCAAGACGGTCTCCCCGACCATCGAGGCCGGGGTCGCGGCGGCGAACCTGCCGCACGCGTTTGTCGGCGTGATCATCGCCCTGCTGGTGCTGCTGCCGGAGACCCTGGCCGCCGCCCGCGCCGCCCGCCGCGACCGCGTCCAGACCAGCCTGAACCTCGCGCTCGGCTCCGCGATGGCCAGCATCGGCCTGACCATCCCGGCCATCGCGATCGCCTCGATCTGGTTGGACGGCCCGCTGCTGCTCGGCCTCGGCGGCACCCAGCTCACGCTGCTCGCGCTGACCGCCGTGACCGCGGTGCTGACCGTCGTGCCGGGTCGGGCCAACGTGCTGCAGGGTGGCGTACACCTGGTGTTGATGGCCGCCTTCGTCTTCCTGGCCGCGAGCCCCTGACCGTCACACGCTGCCGCCCGCGAGGCGGTCCGCGCGGGCGTTCAGGTAGCGCTGCTGCGCCAGGTTCGTCGACCGGGACGCCGCCATCCGGTACGCCTCCCGCGCCGCGACCCGCTCACCGACCAGCTCCCACAGGTGGGCGCGGGCGGCCGGCAGCCGTGGGTCGTCGGCCAGTCGTGGATCGTCGGCCAGGTCGGCGAGCAGCGCCAGGCCAGCCGACGGCCCGCGGCTCATCGCCACCGCCACCGCGTGGTTGAGCGCCACCACCGGGTTGTCGGACATGCCGAGCAGCACCTCGTACAGGGCGGTGATCTGCGGCCAGTCGGTCGCCGCCGCACTGGACGCCTCGTCGTGCACCGCCGCGATGGCCGCCTGGAGCTGGTAGGGCCCGACGACCCCGCGCGGCAGCGCCCCGGTGATCAGCTCGACCCCCTCGGCGATCTGGTCGGCCCGCCACCGGCTCCGGTCCTGCTCGGCCATCGGCACCAACTCGCCGTGCGGCCCGAGCCGGGCGGGCGCGCGGGCGTCGGTGAGCAGCATCAACGCGAGCAGCCCCGTGACCTCGGGATCGTCGGGCAGCAGCCGGTGCACCAGGCGGGTCAGCCGGATCGCCTCGGCGGTCAGGTCGGCGCGCAGCAACCCGGGGCCGGCCGTGCGCGCGTACCCCTCCGTGAAGATCAGGTAGAGCACGTGCAGCACGGCGGCGAGCCGGTCCGCGCGCTCCGGGCCGGTCGGCGGCGCGAACCGCAGTCCACTGTCGCGGATCCGTTGCTTTCCCCGGCTGATCCGCCGGGTCATCGTCGCCTCCGGCACCAGGAACGCACGTGCCACCTCGGCGGTGCTCAGCCCGCCCACGGCGCGCAGCGTGAGCGCGATCTGCGACGCCGGCGACAGCGACGGGTGGCAGCACAGGAAGAGCAGGATGAGCGTGTCGTCCGCGTCGGCCGTCGGGTGGTCAGCCGCCGGAGCGCGCCACTGCTCCGGCAGCACCCACCGCGCCACCGTGTCCTCCCGCCGCCTGCGGGCCTGCTCCCGGCGCAGCAGGTCGGTCAGCCGGCGGGACGCGACGGTGATCAACCAGCCGCGCGGGTTGTCCGGTACGCCGTCGCGCGGCCAACCGCCCGCCGCCGCGATCAGCGCCTCCTGCACCGCGTCCTCGGCGGTGTCGAAATGCCCGTAGCGACGTACCAGCGCGCCGAGGACCTGCGGCGCCAGCTCGCGCAGCAGGTCCTCGACAGGTGTCTCCGCCACCGGTCAGCCGGCCAGGTCCTCGATGCCCTCCAGCACCGGCCGCACGTCCACGTACCCGCCGGGGGCGTTGGGGTCGACCAGGCCGGCGGCGATCTCGGTGGCCCGGTCGAAGCTGGCGCACTCCACGATCGTGTAACCCGCCAGGACCTCCTGCGTCTCCGGGTACGGCCCGTCGGTGACCACGGGTGCGCCCTCGCGTACCTGCACCCGGCGCGCGTGCACGGGCTCGCTCAAGCCCTGGGCGTCGACCAGCTCCCCGGACTCGGCCAGCGCCTGGTGGAACGTCTCCATGTGCTGGTGCATCGCCGCGATCTGCTCGGCCGACATCGCGGGCCGGTCGGAAGCCCGCCCCGACAACACGTCGTAGTCCTGCTGCGATCCGTAGAGCAGAATCATGTACTTCACGGGTGCTCCCTCCTGTTGGCTGGTGCCGCCGCGGCACCGCCTCACCAGAAACGTCGAACCCAACCCCCAACCCCGGACACCCACCCCACCGCCAACCCCACCACCCCACCCCGACCCGCCCCGGTGATCAAGAGCTTTGCGTCACGACACGCCGGGCGGGCTGACGCAAAGCTCTTGATCACCAGCGCCGAGCAACAGGGACAGTCAACGGGTGGTGGGTGGGGGTTAGCTTGGCGGGATGGGGACTGTGTGGGTGGTGCTGGGGATCGTTGTGGTGGTGGCTGGCTCCGCGTTCGGGGTTGTGGTTTGGCGGGGGCGGGGGACCCGGGTCGGTGGGGTTGGGGGCGACGAGCCGGTGGCTGGGCGGGATGCCCGGGTGCGCCAGCAGCGGTACGAGGCCGAGCGGCACGGCGACCAGGGTGGCACCTGGCAGCGCGGTCGCGAGTCGGGTGGTTGAGCGGCACTGCCCGTAGGACCCGCCCGTTGGAGCCGCCGCCCGTAAAGCCCGCCGCCCGTCGAGCCCGCCCCGTGAACCGTCCGGTCGCGCCGTGCGTGAAACCGGTGACGGGGCGTTTCGGTCGCATCGTCGGGGTACTACCACCGCGAGCACCGAATGTCTGGGGAGGCACAGTGGGCACACGGTCGAGGCGCGATGCCCGGGGTCCGGTGGCCGCCCTGCTGATCGCCGCGCTGGTGTCACTCGCCTGCGCGGGCGGCGGGCTGGCCGAACCGGAGGGTGAGCGTCCCGCCCCGGGCCGGTCGCAGGCATCCCCGGGGCCGAGCACTACCCGGGCCGACAGCACCACCAGCGTCGCCGAGTTCGAGCAGGACGTCGCCGACGCGCAGGAGATCGCCGAGCGCTACTGGGCTGCCCAGTTCAAGGAGTCCGGGCAGCGGTTCCAACCCATCCGGCGGATCACCCCCTACCAGCGGGCGGGCGAGGTGTCCTGCGGTGGTCAGCCGTTGCCCCGCAACAACGCCGTCTACTGCTCGCAGGGCGACTTCATCGCGTACGACGTCGCCTGGTCGGTGGCGGCGTTCCGCCAGGTCGGCGACGCGTTCGTGTTCTACCTGCTCGGCCACGAGTACGCGCACGGCATCCAGGTGCGCCTCGGCATCAACTACAGCTTCACCATCCAGCAGGAGTTGCAGGCCGACTGCATGGCCGGGGCGTACCTCGGCGACTCGGTGCGTGCCGGCGCGCTGACCTTGGCCGAAGGCGACCTGGACGAGTTCCGCGAGGGGGTGGCGGCGGTCGGCGACGACCCCGACCAACCGTGGTTCGCGGAGGGCTCGCACGGCACCGCCGAGCAGCGCACCGACTCGTTCTTCCGCGGCTACGAGCGCTCCCTGGAGGCCTGCGACCTGGGCTGAACGGGTTGCCCGGATCACGTCGGCACCCGTCGCGGCCGTCGGCGGTGCCTCGGCCTGGCAGGATCGCCGATGTCGGCCACGACCCTGGAGGATCCGCTGAGCAGCCATCACCCCGCCGCCGTGCTCTTCGACATGGACGGCACTCTGGTCGACAGCGAGAAGCTGTGGGACGTCGCGCTGCAGGAACTCGCCCAGGAGTACGGCGGGGAGCTGTCGGAGGACGCCCGCCGCTCGATCGTCGGCACCGCCATGGCCGAGTCGATGCGCATCCTGCATGACGACCTGGGGCAGCCCGAACGGGATCCGGAGATCAGCGGGGCGTGGATCAACGCGCGGATCCTGGAGCTGTTCCGCACCGGACTGCCCTGGCGGCCCGGCGCGTTCGAGCTGCTGCGCGCGGTCCGCGCGGCGGGAATCCCCACCGCGCTGGTCACCTCCAGCCCTCGGGCGCTGGTCGAGATCGCCCTGGACACTCTGGGTCGGGACAACTTCGACACGGTGGTCGCCGGTGACGAGGTGGTGGCGGCCAAGCCGCACCCGGAGCCCTACCTGACCGCGGCGCGGCTGCTGGGTGTGCCGATCGAGCGTTGTGTGGCGATCGAGGACTCGGCGACCGGGGTGGCCAGCGCGCTCGCGTCCGGCGCGGCGGTGCTGGCCGTACCGGCGGAGGTGGCGCTCGCGAGCACTGTCGGCGTACGCCAGACGGAGAGCCTGACCGGCGTGGACCTGGAGTTTCTCGCGGCGTTGCTGGCCGACCGGGCCGCGGCGACCGGCTGACGGGTCGACCCGGGTCACGGGCGTTCGGCGAAGACCGCCCCGACCACCTGGTAACTGTCGAACGCTCTCGCGGCCCCCGCGTACGCGGCCAGGTGGATGAACACCTCGACGATCTCTTCCTTGGTCACGCCCGAGCTCAACGCGATGCGCAGCTGGCCCCGCAGCGGCTCGTGGGTGCCGAGGGTGGCGGCGACCGCCACCGAGACGAGGCAGCGGCTGCGCAGGTCCAGGCCCTCCCGGGGCCATGCCTCGCCGAAGGTCTGCACGGTGGCGAGACGACGGAAGTCGTGCCCGACCGGCGGTTCGCCCTCGCCGAGCGGCAGCACCAGTGGCTGACCGAGGAGCCGCTCGGCGTTGTCGAGTGCCCGCTGGTACGCGTCCTGATCGGTCATGTCACCGGCCCCCGCTCACCGCCGTGGTCGCTGGCGGGCCGGTGCCCTGCCGGCACCACCAGCCTGGCAGTCGATCGCTGGCGGCCGCTGTCGAATCGGTCAGTCCGCGACGGCCGATGCCCCCGATCGCCAGGCGACCGGGGGCATCCATGGTGCCGATCAGTCGTGGGCGATGGCGCCCAGGACGTTGATCCGGGCCGCCCGGATGGCCGGCAGCACCGCAGCCACCACCCCGATGATCGCGGCGAGGCCGAGGAAGACACCCATCTGCCCCCAGGGGAGGATCAGGTCGGTGATGCCCTCGTCCTTGAGTGCCTCGACCACCGCGGCGCCGAGGCCGGTGCCGACCACCACGCCCAGCAACGCGCCGAACACGGAGATCACCACCGCCTCCACCGTGATCATGCCCATCGTCTGGCCGCGGCGCAGGCCGATCGCCCGCAGCAGACCCAGCTCGCGGGTCCGCTCCAGCACCGACAGCGCCAGGGTGTTGATGATGCCGAGCACGGCGATGATGATGGCCAGCGCCAACAGGATCTGGATCATCGTGAGCAGGCCGTCGAGGGAACTCGTCTGCTGCTCGATGAACGCGTCGCGGTCGGCCACCGACACCTCGGGGCTGTCCGCGAGGAGCGCCTCCACCTGCGGCTGCACGTCGGACACCCGCGCGCCCGGGGCGAGCTGGATGAAGCCCTGGATGGGCTGCGGGATGGCGAAGTCCTTCGCCGCGGCCGGCGGCAGCGTCACCGGGTTGGTCAGCTGCGACGACTCGTAGATGCCGCTGACCGTGTACGTGCGGACCTCACCGCGGGTCAGCTGCACGTTCACCGTCGAGCCCACCGACCAGCCACGGGACGTGGCGGTGTCCGAGCTGGCCAGCATCTGGGTCGGCCCGAGCCGGTCGATGTCACCGGCGGTGGCCTTCGCGCCGAAGATCTGCCGCAGCGACGCGATGTCGCTGCTCGCCGCGACCCAGGTGCTTTCGCCGTCGACCCTCGCCATGTCGCCGTACTCGCCGTCGACCAGTTGCACGCCCGGCAGAGCCTTGGCCCGGTCCAGCACACCCGGGTCGAAGCTCGGCGGACGCGGACCGCCCTGCACACCGGAGATCACCAGCTGGGCCTTGATGGTGTCCTGGGCGAGCGCGCTGATGCTGCCCTTGGCCGAGTCGAGGATCACCGTGACGCCGGTGACCAGCGCGATGCCGACCATCAGCGCCGCGGCGGTGATCGCCGTGCGGCGCGGGTTGCGCCCGGAGTTGAGCCGGCCCAGCTTGCCCGGCACCGACCAGGAGAAGATCGCCCCGAGCAGGCTCACCACCGGCCGGCTGATCAGCGGGGTCAGCAGCGCCACGCCGATGAAGGCGAACAGCACCCCACCGAGGATGGTGGCGAGGGTCTGACCGCCGGCGTTGCCACTGAGCCCGAGGAACAGCAGCACCGCGCCGATGCCGGTGACCACCGACCCGGTCACGGTGATCTTGGTCAACGGCCGGTCCGGCGTGGCCACGTCCTGCATCGCCGCGATCGGCGGGATCCGCGACGCCCGCAGCGCCGGCAGCAGCGCCGCCACCACAGTGATGACCAGCCCCACGGCGAACGACCCGATCACCGCAGCCGCCGGCACACCGATCCCGGCCAGGGTCAGGCCGCCGGCCAGCTTGCCGAACAGGAACGCCAGCAGCGCGCCCACCCCGATGCCGGCGGCGAGGCCGAGCACCGAGGCGATCAGACCGACCGCGATGGCCTCCAGCACCACCGAACCGATGATCTGCCGCCCGCTGGCCCCGATGGCGCGCATCAGCGCCAACTCGCGGGTGCGCTGGGCCACGATGATCGAGAAGGTGTTGAGGATCAGGAACGTGCCCACCAGCAGCGCCACCGCGGCGAAGCCGAGCAGGATCTTGTTGAAGAAGGACAGTCCCTCCTTCAGGCTGGCCGAGGCGTCCGCGGCCACCTGCTCGCCGGTCTTCACGTCGAAGTCCGCGCCCAGGGTGCGGGCCACGTCGTCGCGCAGCTTCTCGTCGGAGACCCCGTTGGCGGCGTTCACGGTGATGCTGCTGAACGTGTCCGGCTCGCCCAGCATCAGCCGTTGCGCCACCGGGGTTGTGAAGAAGACCTCGTTGACCCCGCCGATGGAGTCCCGGTCACCGCTGTAACCGGCGATGCCGACCAGGGTGAAGTCCCGCTTCTTCGACTCGAACGCGGTGAGCACGCCGACCTTCTGGCCGACCTGCACCTTCGCCGTGGTGGCCAGGGACTTGTTGATGACGATCTCGTCCTCGGCCTGCGGCGCGCGGCCCTCGCGCAGCTGCAGCAGGTCGCTCTCACCGGTCCAGTTCTCGCCCAGCTGCGGCGGACCGAACGAGCTGACGACCTTGCCGTTGCTGCCGATCACCCGCGCGCCGTCGGCGTTCACGATGCCCGTGGCCGAGGCCACGCCCGGCACCTGCTTCACCCGGTCCACCAGGGCGGCCGGCAGGGGAGCGGAGGTCTGCTCGCCCTCCATCTCGTTGAGCTCCACCTTCGGCTTCGCCGCGACGTTCACGTCGATCTCGGAGAAGCCGTCGGCGAAGACCGAGTCGAAGGAACGGCCCAGCGTGTCGGTGAGCACGAAGGCGCCGGACACGAACATGACCCCGAGCACGACCGCCAGCCCGGACAGGATCAGCCGGACCTTGCGGGCCAGCAGACTCTTCAGTGTCGCCCGGAACATCAGTTGCCCACCTCAGCCGGAGTGTCCAGCTTCTTCATGGTGTCCAGCACCGTCTCAGCGGTCGGCTCGATCAGCTCCGAGACGATCTCCCCGTCGGCGAGGAAGACCACCCGGTCGGCGTACGCGGCGGCGGTCGGGTCGTGGGTGACCATGACGATGGTCTGGCCGTGCTCGCGCACCGAATTACGCAGGAAGCCGAGCACCTCCGCGCCGGAGCGCGAGTCCAGGTTGCCGGTCGGTTCGTCCGCGAAGATCACCTCCGGGCGGGAGACCAGGGCCCGCGCGCACGCCACCCGCTGCTGCTGCCCGCCGGAGAGCTGCGCCGGCCGGTGGTCCAGCCGGTCCCGCAGGCCGACCGTGTTGATCACCGTGTCGTACCAGGCCGGGTCCGGCTTGCGCCCGGCGATCGACAGCGGCAGCAGGATGTTCTCCTTCGCGGTCAGGGTGGGCAGCAGGTTGAACTGCTGGAAGATGAACCCGACCTTGTCGCGGCGCAGCTTCGTCAGACCCGCGTCACCCAGCCCGGTGACGGTCGTCTCACCGATCTGCACCGTCCCCCGGGTCACCGAGTCCAGGCCGGCCAGGCAGTGCATCAGCGTCGACTTGCCGGACCCCGACGGCCCCATGATCGCGGTGAAGCGGCCACGTTCGAACTCCGCGCTGACCCCCCGCAGCGCGATGACCTGAGCCTCGCCGCTGCCGTACACCTTCCACACGTCGTTCGCCCGGGCCGCGGCCTGCGCCTGCTGGCCTACCGTCGCGGTCACGTCATCTACCTCTTCCGTCTGTCCGAAAATGCACGCCGCCCCCCGATGGTCCGGCGCGACTAGTTCAATCATCGGTGCTGCTCACGCCCGCCCCGTCCGCCCAGGGGCTGACCCGGAGCGGATATTCCGCTGCGGGTGCACCCCCATGTCGGATCAGGGTTGCCCCTGACCCGGCGACCGGTCGAGCGTGTTTCCAGCTGGCGAAACCCCCCGCCGGCTCCGACTGTGTCCCCTCACGTCACAGGAGGGTCAACCGCGCCGGGCCGTCTCCGGTCACGGTAGGTGACGGAGGCAACGGCGGCCGTCACCCCACGGTGGGATCTTCGAGTACGCCGGGTGAGGTAGTCGGGCCGCCGGCGGCTACGCCCTGGGGCGGACCAAGCCCGACTCGTACGCCAGCACGACGGCCTGCACCCGGTCGCGCAGCCGCAGCTTGGTCAGCACATGCCCGACGTGGGTCTTGATGGTGGTTTCGCTGACCGACAGCACCGCCGCGATCTCGGCGTTGGACAGCCCTCGGGCGACCTGCACCAGCACCTCGCGTTCCCGGTCGGTGAGCGCGTCGAGCGCCGCCGACGGCGTCGCCGCCGGGTCGGGCAGCAACTCGGCGAACCGGTCCAGCAGTCGCCGCAGGATGCGGGGAGCCACCACCGCGTCCCCACCGGCGACCGTGCGGATCGCCGCGATCAACTCCTCGGCGGGCACGTCCTTGGCCAGGAACCCGCTGGCGCCCGCACGCAACGCGCCCACCACGTACTCGTCCAGGTCGAAGGTGGTCAGCACCAGCACCCGCACCGGGAGTCGGGCGTCGACGATCGCCCGGGTCGCGGCCACCCCGTCCATCCGGGGCATCCGGATGTCCATCAGGACGACGTCGGGCAGCAGCCGGCGGGACAGCTCCACCGCCTCCACGCCGTCACCGGCCTCCGCCACCACGTGCAGGTCGCCCTCGGCGCCCAGCACCATCCGGAACCCGGTACGCAGCAGCGGCTGGTCGTCGGCGAGCAGGATCCGCACCGGCCGCCCCGGGGTCGCCTGTTCGGTCATCTCGCCTCCTGTCCGGCCTGCCGCACCCGGTCATCCTCGCGTACGTCGGCGGGTGCGTCGCGGATCACCGTAGAGGCCGGCCGGTCGCCCTGTCCCGACCGCAGCGGCACCGCTGCGGTCGGGTCCCCAACCGATCGGCGCGGCTCGCCCACCGACCCGAGGAGGCGATCAGCGTCGCCGGAGCCGGACCGACCTCACCGCGACGCGGGGGGCGGCTGTCACTCGTCGGCGCCCGGCACCACCGGAACCGATCGGGAGTCGCGCAACGGGTCGGCACTCGCCGCCGCGACCGGGAACGGCGGCGGAGTGCCACCGAAGGTGGGACAGAGCGCCTGGTGGCTGCACCAGTCGCACAGCTTGCTCGGCCGAGGCCGGAAGTCCTGCCGGGCGGTGGCCTGCTCGATGGCCCGCCACAGGGCCACCACCGTGCGCTCGAAGCGGACCAGCTCGTCGGCGTCCGGCGTGTAGTCCAACACCTCGGCGTCGCGCAGGTAGAGCAGCCGCAGCACCCGGGGCACCACCCCCCGGGTGCGCCACAGCACCAGGGCGTAGAACTTGAGCTGGAACAGCGCCCGCGCCTCGAACGCCTCCCGAGGAGCGCCGCCGGTCTTGTAGTCGACCACCCGCAGCGCCCCGTCCGGGGCGACGTCGAGCCGGTCGAGGTAACCCCGGATCAGCAACTCGTCGTCGACCACCGCCGAGATCAGGCTCTCCCGCTCGGCCGGCTCCAACCGGGTCGGGTCCTCCACGGCGAAGTAACCCTCCAGCAGCCCGGCGGCCGAGCGGAGGAACTCCACCGGGTCGGCCGGCTCCGCGCCGTCGAACACCCCGGCCAGCTCCGGCTGCTCGGTGACCAGCCGGTCCCACTGTGGGGCCACCAGATCGCCAGCTGCCGCCGGTGTACGGCCCTGCGCGGGCAGGTCGAACAGGCGCTCCAGCACCGCGTGCACCAGCGTGCCCCGGGCCTGCTCCATGGTGGTGCGCTCGGGCAGCCGGTCGATGCTGCGGAACCGGTAGAGCAGCGGGCAGGTCTTGAAATCCGCCGCACGCGACGGCGACAGCGAGGCTCGCACCGTCGGCGGCGCCTGCGCCGGGGTGGAAGGTTGGGGAGTGGTGACCGGTTCCGCCGTCATGTCGGCAAAGGTTAGGGCACCGGTGTGACACCGACCGCCGCCCGCCCCACACAGCAACGGTCCGTAGCATCGTGGCGATGGAGCAGACATCCCGGCCGCCGCGCCGACCCGACCGGCGCCCCGGCCTGAACGTCGGCCGGGTGTTCGGGGTGCCGCTGCACCTCAACGTCTCCATGGTCCTGTTCGCGGTGCTTATCGCCGTGCTGTACGCCGAGTTCGCCCGCCGGCAGCTGGACCTGCCGCAGATCAGCGGCTATCTGATCGGCTTCGGCTTCGTGGTGTCACTGCTCGGGTCGGTGCTGCTGCACGAGCTGGGTCACGCCCTCACCGCCCGGCGGTACGGCATCGGTGTGCGCGGAATCACCCTGGAACTGCTCGGCGGCTACACCGAGATGGACCGGGACGCCCCGTCCCCCCGCGTCGACCTGCTGGTGTCCCTGGCCGGCCCCGCGGTCTCCGCGGTGCTCGGCGTCCTCGCGGTCGCCGCCACGCTCGCCCTGCCCCAGGGGACAGTGGCCCACCAGCTCGCCTTCCAGCTCGCGGTCAGCAACGTCATCGTCGCGCTGTTCAACAGCCTGCCCGGGCTGCCGCTCGACGGTGGCCGGGCGCTGCGCGCCGCGGTGTGGGGGCTGACCCGCGACCGGCACCTCGGCACCGAGGTCGCCGGCTGGGCCGGCCGCGTCGTCGCCGTCGGCACCACGGTCGTGGTCCTGCTGCTCACCGTCACCGACCGCCTGGCGCCGCTGGCGCTGCCGCTGATGCTGCTGGTCGCCGTCACACTCTGGCGCGGCGCCGGCCAGTCGATCCGGGCCGCCCGGGTCAGCCGCCGGTTCCCGCTGATCGACCTGTCCCGCCTGGCCCGCCCGGTCTGGCCGGTGAGCACCGGCACGCCCCTGGCCGAGGCGCAGCGCCGACGCGCCGACGCCGCTCAACCCGGCGCCGCCCTGCTGGTCACCGACTCCACCGGCCGACCGGTGGCGCTGGTCGACCCGGCCGCCGCCGAGGCGGTCCCCGTCGAGCGCCGGCCGTGGCTGGCGGTGGACGCCGTGGCCCGGTCCCTGGGCACACTTCCCACGCTCACCCTCGGGTGGGACGGCGAGCGGGTGATGGAGGCCGTACAGACCCACCCGGGCGCGCAGTACGTGGTGACGTCAGGCGAAGATGTCGTCGGCATTCTGCACATCGCGGACCTGGCACAGCTCCTCGAACCCAACCGGAAGATGACACCGTGACCGCAACTCCCTCCACCGTCCCCGCCACCCCGGCGCTGACACCCGTGCACCGAGGGCCGTTCCGGCCCGGCGACCGGGTCCAGTTGACCGACCCCAAGGGGCGGATGCACACCGTGACGCTGGAGCCGGGCAAGGAGTTCCACACCCACCGCGGCATCCTGGCGCACGACACGCTGATCGGGCTCCCCGACGGCAGTGTGGTGACCACCGCCGGTGGCGGCACCGCGTTCCTGGCCCTGCGGCCACTCCTGTCGGACTACGTGCTGTCCATGCCGCGCGGCGCGCAGGTCATCTACCCGAAGGACTCGGCGCAGATCGTCGCGATGGGTGACATCTTCCCCGGCGCGAAGGTCCTCGAGGCCGGCGCCGGCTCCGGCGCGCTGAGCTGCTCCCTGCTGCGCGCCGTCGGCACCGAGGGTGAGCTGCACTCGTTCGAGCTGCGCGACGACTTCGCCCAGATCGCCAAGCGCAACGTCGAGGCGTTCTTCAACGGGCCGCACCCCTCGTGGAATCTGCACGTCGGCGACGTAGCGCAGTGCCAGGAGACCGGCTTCGACCGGATCATCCTGGACATGCTGACCCCCTGGGAGACCCTCGACATGGTCGAGCGGGCTCTGGTGCCCGGCGGAGTGTTCATCGGCTACGTCGCCACCACGCCGCAGCTCTCCGAGCTGGTGGAGGCGCTGCGCGAGCGCGGCGGCTGGACCGAGCCGCGCGCCTGGGAGTCCCTGGTCCGCGACTGGCACGCCGAGGGCCTCGCCGTCCGCCCGGACCACCGGATGATCGCGCACACCGCGTTCCTGGTGTCCGCGCGCAAGCTCGCCCCGGGGGTGACCGCGCCGCCGCGTCGGCGCAAGCCCAGCAAGGGCAACGAGGCGTACGCGCAGCGCCGCCAGGACCTGCGTGAGGCGGAGGCGGCCCGACAGGCCGCCGCCGCCCAGGCGGCCGGTGCGCAGCCCGACGGTACGGGGGAGATGGACAGGCCGTGACCATCGAGCTGGGCGTGGGCACCGCCGAGCCGGGGGAGGCGCCGGCATGAGCCGACCGGGCTACGGCGGCGGTGACCTTCCCGCGGTCTTTCCCGACTGGTCGCCGTACCAGGATCTGGAGTCGGCGGCGCGGGCCTACCTGCGCGACCCGGACGTCGCCCTGGAGGCACTCGGCGGCGTGCTGCGTGGGGCGTCGGTGCTCGGCTTCACCCTGGAACGCTTCGTCAACGAGGTCAACGGCGTGTGGCAGGAGGTCGTCGTCTGCGACGGCAGCCGCCTGATCCTCTGGCACGGCGAGGACGTGCCTCCGGAGGAGGGCCCCCCGGGCTCGATGACCTCGTCGCTGCGGGTGGTGCCGGTCTCGACCGTCACCGAGGTCGGCTGTCGGCGGCGACTCAACCGTGCCGAGAGCGGCGAGATCCGGGTCGACAGCATCGACGTCTACCTGCTGCTGACCTCACTGGACGAGGCGCCGCCGACCGAGGAGATGGCCGGCACACCACGGCACGACGCGTTGCGCTTCGGCAAGACCCTCGACGACGGCGGGGCGGGTCAGATCGCCCGGCTGGAGGAGTTCGCGCGGCTGGTCGCCTCGGTGGTCGGTCGTCCGATGCTCTGAGGCGTACCCCTTTCGGGGCCGGCCGGGCCGTGCGGCCCGGCCGGTGGGTCGCTCAGTCCTCGGCGTCCGGGCCGGCGACCTCGACACCGTCGCCGCGCACCACGTGGATGCAGTCGCCGGGGCATTCCTTCGCTGAGTCGATCACCTCGAGTCGCAGGTGCTCCGGCACGTCGACGCGGCTGCCCGGCGCCATCCGCAGCTCACCGTCGGCGCCCTTGACGTAGGCGAGACCGTCGATGTCGAACTCGAAAACCTCTGGCGCGTACTGCACGCAGAGCCCGTCGCCTGTGCAGAGATCCTGGTCCACCCAGACCTGCAGCTGATCGGTCGCGACCTCGGCCACGGTGCACCCCCCATGTTCTCCCGTCCTACGCTTCGACGGTACCCGAACGCCGGTAACGGCCCGTCAGGCCACCCTTGGCGATCAAGGTTCGGTGACGAGGGTGTTGCGTGGGACCGAATCGGCCTCATAGCGGCTAGTGTTAGGGCAGAACGTTCAAGCCCCCCGGGGAGGTGGGACGTGGCAGCACGCAGCGACGACGCGGACTCGCGCGCCGCACGGTGGGAGAAGGAAGCCCACGATCTCTCCACGCAGGTCGCGTTCCTTCAGGAGGAACTCGCTCTGGTGCGGCGCAAGTTGACCGAAAGCCCCCGACACGTCCGGCAGCTCGAAGAGCGGCTGGCGGCCACCCAGGCACAGTTGGCGCGGCTGACCGAGAACAACGACCGGCTGGTGAGCACCCTCAAGGAAGCTCGCACGCAGATCGTGACGCTCAAGGAGGAGATCGACCGGCTCGCGCAACCGCCGAGCGGGTACGGCGTCTTCCTGGCCAAGCACGAGGACGGCACGGTGGACGTCTTCACCGGTGGCCGCAAGCTACGGGTCGCGGTCTCGCCCTCGCTCGAGGTGGGTGACCTGCGCCGTGGCCAGGAGGTCCTGCTCAACGACGCGCTCAACATCGTCGACGCGTTCGGCTACGAGCGGGTCGGTGAGGTGGTGATGCTCAAGGAGATCCTGGAGGGGCCGAACGGCGGGCCGGGCGACCGGGCGCTGGTGGTCTCCCACTCCGACGAGGAGCGCATCGTGCACCTCGCCGAGACGCTCATCGGCTCGGCGATCCGGGCCGGCGACTCGCTCATGATCGAGCCCCGCTCGGCCTACGCGTACGAGCGGATCCCGAAGAGCGAGGTCGAGGAGCTGGTCCTGGAGGAGGTGCCCGACGTCGACTACGGCGACATCGGTGGCCTTCAGTCGCAGATCGAGCAGATCCGCGACGCCGTGGAGCTTCCCTTCCTGCACGCGGACCTGTTCCGTGAGCACCAGCTCCGCCCGCCCAAGGGCATCCTGCTCTACGGCCCGCCCGGCTGTGGCAAGACGCTCATCGCCAAGGCGGTGGCCAACTCGCTGGCCAAGAAGATCGCCGAACGGCAGGGCAAGGAGAAGCACACCAGCTTCTTCCTCAACATCAAGGGCCCTGAGCTGCTCAACAAGTATGTCGGCGAGACCGAGCGGCACATTCGGCTGATCTTCCAGCGGGCACGGGAGAAGGCCGGCGAGGGCACCCCGGTGATCGTGTTCTTCGACGAGATGGACTCGATCTTCCGGACCCGCGGCTCCGGTGTCTCCTCCGACGTGGAGAACACCATCGTCCCGCAGCTGCTCAGCGAGATCGACGGCGTGGAGGGCCTGGAGAACGTCATCGTCATCGGCGCCTCCAACCGGGAAGACATGATCGACCCGGCGATCCTGCGCCCCGGTCGGCTCGACGTGAAAATCAAGATCGAGCGACCGGACGCCGAAGCGGCCAAGGACATCTTCTCCAAGTACATCCTCTCCGGGCTGCCCCTGCACCCGGACGACCTGGCCGAGCACGGGGCCGACGCCCAGGCCACCGTGGCGGCCATGATCGACGCCGTGGTGCTGCGGATGTACTCCGAAACCGAGGAGAACCGCTTCCTCGAGGTCACCTACGCCAACGGTGACAAGGAAGTCCTCTACTTCAAGGACTTCAACTCCGGCGCGATGATCCAGAACATCGTCGACCGGAGCAAGAAGATGGCCATCAAGGAGTTCCTCACGTCCGGCCGCAAGGGGCTGCGCCTGCAGCACCTGCTCGACGCCTGCGTCGACGAGTTCCGCGAGAACGAGGATCTCCCCAACACCACCAACCCCGACGACTGGGCCCGCATCTCCGGCAAGAAGGGCGAGCGGATCGTCTACATCCGCACGCTCGTCTCCGGAGGCAAGGGCGCCGAGGCCGGTCGGTCCATCGAGACCGCCAGCAACACCGGCCAGTACCTCTGACCGCCAGCGGCGGCACCGGACCCGTCCGGTGCCGCCGCTGTGTGCGTCCCACCGCGAGACGCCGCTTCGCTGCTTCCCCGGTGGTCCGGCCCGGCACAGCTACGTCGCTATCGTCGGCGAGCCCGTTCGGCCCGAGGAAAGCCTGCGTCGTAGCCGGCCCATCGTGGCCGACCCGGCCGCCCATCGACCGGATCCGCACGGTGCACCCGTGCCTCCGGGCGGGCCTGACTGTGGTGCCACTCAAACCCGCCAAAGCCCGGTAGTCACGCCGCGCCGACCGACAGCGACGGGCGGTAGGCCACCGCGCAGACTAGTCTCGATGGTGTGAGCGGCGGGCACGCCGGCTCCGTGGGCGAGCGAAGCGAGTGGTCGCATGACGGTACGTCGGATCATGGGCACCGAAATCGAGTACGGCATCTCCGTGCCCGGGCAGGCCGGAGCCAACCCGATGGTCACCTCATCGCAGGTGGTCAATGCATATGGCGCACGTCCAGAACTCAACCGGGGCGGGCGGGCCCGTTGGGACTACGAGGAAGAGTCGCCACTGCGCGACGCCCGCGGCTTCACCTACTCCGGGGCCGCCTACGACCCGGCCGAGGCGTTGGCCGACGAGGACCTCGGCCTGGCCAACGTGATACTCACCAATGGTGCACGGCTCTACGTCGACCACGCCCACCCGGAATACTCCACCCCGGAGGTCACCACCCCTCGGGACGTGGTGCGCTGGGACAAGGCCGGCGAGCGGGTGATGGCCGAGGCGTCCCGCCGGGCCGCCACGATCCCGGGCAGCCAGCCGATCCACCTCTACAAGAACAACACCGACAACAAGGGCGCCAGCTACGGCGCCCACGAGAACTACCTGATGCGTCGGCAGACCCCGTTCGCCGACATCGTGGCTTACCTGACGCCGTTCTTCGTCACCCGCCAGATCGTCTGCGGCGCCGGCCGGGTCGGCATCGGCCAGGACGGCGGGCAGAACGGTTTCCAGATCTCCCAGCGCGCTGACTTCTTCGAGGTCGAGGTAGGCCTGGAGACGACGCTCAAGCGGCCGATCATCAACACCCGCGACGAGCCGCACGCCGACGCCGACAAATACCGCCGGCTGCACGTCATCATCGGCGACGCCAACCTCTCCGAGATCTCCACCTACCTCAAGGTCGGCACCACCGCGCTGATCCTCACCATGATCGAGGAGAAGGCGCTCGGGGCCGATCTCGGCGTCGCCGACCCGGTCAGCGAGCTGCGCGCCGTCAGCCACGACCCCACCCTGACGCACCGCATGCGGCTGCGCGACGGCCGCCGGCTCACCGCCCTGGACCTGCAATGGGCCTACCTGGAGCGGGTCCGGTCCTTTGTCGACGACCGGTACGGCACCGATGCCGACGAGCAGACCGTCGACGTACTCGACCGCTGGGAGAGCGTCTTGGACCGGCTGGGCCGGGATCCGATGCTCTGCGCCGACGAGTTGGACTGGGTGGCCAAGCTGCGGCTGCTGGAGGGTTACCGGGAGCGGGAGAAGCTCGCCTGGGGCTCACACAAGCTCCAGCTGGTCGACCTTCAATACTCCGACGTCCGGCCGGAGAAGGGGCTCTACCACCGCCTGGTCAGCCGGGGGGCGATGAAGACGTTGCTCACCGACGACGAGACCCGCTCCGCGATGACGGAGCCGCCGGAGGACACCCGGGCCTACTTCCGTGGCCGCTGCCTGGCCCAGTACGCCTCCGAGGTGGTCGCCGCGAGCTGGGACTCGGTTATCTTCGACGTGGGCCGGGAGTCGCTGGTCCGGGTCCCGATGATGGAGCCGGAGCGGGGCACTCGCGCGCACGTCGGCGCCTTGTTCGACCGCTGCGCTAGCGCCAAGGACCTGCTGGAGACGTTGACCGGGGGCTGAACACGCGTCCGGATGCCCGTCGTGTGCCGCAAGCCGGCGCGCGGCGGGCTTTTCGTCGCCCGCGCGAGGTAAGTTCATCGCAGACGATCGTGGAGGAGGCAGCAGTGGCCACTCATGACAGCGGCGGCCAGTCGCAGTCCGGCAAGTCCCGTCAGGGCGAGGAAATCGAGGACGTCACCACCGAGGCCAACCCTGAGGTGGCCGAGCGGCACGCCGAGATCACCGAGGATGTCGACGACCTCCTCGACGAGATCGACTCCGTCCTCGAAGAGAACGCAGAGGAGTTCGTGAGGGGATACGTGCAAAAAGGGGGCGAATAGAGCATGTCTGGATAAATCGGGCATGCTCGTCCTCTCGATAGCCGAGATGGCCACCGCCGTTGCCGCGACTGCGGCGAGTGGCTGCCCCTCGATCAGTTGCGCCACCAGCACGCGGCCGGACGCGGCACCGGATGGCCACCGGCGACGCCCGGACTGTGATGCCACCAAGCCCCTTGCCGACTTTCCGCGGAACCGCTCCGGTCGTGGGGGTTACGGCCGATACTGCAAGCCTTGCCACCACAAGATGGGCAGGGAGAGCAAGCTCCGACTGCATGGCGGGTTCCGCGAGTACCACCGGCGGCGGCGGGGAGAGGGAGTTTCCCGAGCTCCTGGCCGGGCAGGGCGGGGTCTGCGCGATCTGCGGCGGCGCCGACCCGCAACATCTGGACCACGATCATCGCACCGGATGGGCGGGCGGGATACTCTGCTTCAACTGCAACGGTGGTCTTGGCCAGTTCCGTGACAGTCCCATGAGGCTGGCCAGGGCGATCACGTACCTGAGAGGAACCACGTGGCAGCGGGCTTTGATCCATCCGGGCGTCTACCAGATGTGTTCACCAACGCGGGGACGTCCTCCTTCACCACGTTTCTGAGCTGGGTGGCCCCCGAGATGCTGCCCGGCCGGCGACCGCTGCCGCCGGGCATGGCCGCCGACCTGGCACCACACGCGACGACCATCGTGGCCGTCGCGGCTGCGGAGGGCGTGGTGATGGCCGGCGACCGACGGGCGACCATGGGCAACCTGATCGCCCAGCGTGACATCGAGAAGGTGCACCCCGCCGACGCGTACTCGCTGGTCGGCATCGCGGGCACCGCGGGCATCGGGATCGAGCTGATGCGACTGTTCCAGGTGGAGTTGGAGCACTACGAGAAGATCGAGGGCGCGATGCTCTCGCTCGACGGCAAGGCCAACCGGTTGGCCTCGATGATCCGGGGCAACCTGGGTGCGGCCATGCAGGGGCTCGCCGTGGTGCCGCTCTTCGCCGGCTTCGACCTGGCCGCCGCCGACCCGTCGAGGGCCGGCCGGATCTTCAGCTTCGACGTGACCGGTGGCCCTTACGAGGAGACCGGTTACGACGCGATCGGCTCCGGCTCGCTCTTCGCCAAGTCGGCGCTGAAGAAGCGCTTCCGGGCTGGTGTGTCGGTCGAGGACGCGACCAGGCTCGCGGTGGAGGCGCTCTACGACGCAGCCGACGACGACACCGCGACCGGCGGCCCGGATCTGACCCGCCGGATCTATCCGGTGGTGATGACCGCTACCGCCGAGGGCACCTACCGGCTCACCGACGCCGAGACGGCGACGATCGCCGAGGGCGTTGTCGCCGGTCGGATGGAGAACCCGGGCGGCTGAGTCTCGTCCACGCCCACCTGCCAGCAGTCGTCAGCACAGCGCCGTAAGGAGAACCGCCGCCGTGGCCATGCAGTTCTACGCTTCGCCCGAACAGATCATGCGCGACCGCTCCGAGTTGGCCCGCAAGGGCATCGCTCGGGGTCGCAGCGCGGTGGTCCTCAGCTACTCCGGCGGGGTGCTCTTCGTCGCGGAGAACCTCTCCAGCGCCCTGCACAAGGTCAGCGAGATCTACGACCGGATCGGCTTCGCCGCTGTCGGCCGCTACAACGAGTTCGAGAATCTGCGCCGGGCCGGTGTGCGGATGGCCGACCTGAACGGGCTGAGCTACGACCGGCGCGATGTCACCGGCCGGGCACTTGCCAACGCGTTCGCGCAGACGCTCGGTGCGATCTTCACCGAGCAGTCGAAGCCGTTCGAGGTGGAGATCTGCGTGGCGGAGGTCGGTGCCACTCCGGACGACGACGAGCTCTACCGGCTGACGTACGACGGCTCGGTCAATGACGAGCCGGGGCGGATGGCCATGGGCGGCCAGGCCGAGGCGATCACCGGCGTGCTGAAGTCCAACCACCGGGCGGACATGTCGCTCTCTGAGGCGGTGAAGGTCGCGGTTCAGGCGCTGAGCACGGTTGGTGGGGAGGGCGGCGCTGCCCGGACGATCGCCGCCAACCAGCTTGAGGTTGCGGTGCTGGACCGTCAGCGGGTCGGCCGGACGTTCCGCCGGATCACCGGTGCACCGCTGACGGGGCTGTTGAACGGTGAGGCTGCGGCGCCGGCCAGCGACGAGCGGGACACGCCGATCGTGCCGACCGGTGAGGCCGGTAAGCCGACCAGCTCTGCGGGCTCCGCGGACCTGGAGGATCGGCCGGGTCAGGCGGACCTCTGATCGTGTGACGCACAGCGCCGGGGACCGCCTTCGCGGTTCCCGGCGCTGGTGTGCAACTCGACGATGGTGGCGAGCAGCGGCAGACCGATCAGGCCGGTGACGAGGGTGAGCTTCGTGCGACCTTCCACGGGGCGGGTGGATCGGGGGAGTCGAACGCGTCAACCAGGGCGTCGTGCCAATCCGGAAGCGGCGGCAGACCCGCGGTTGCCCAGCGGCTGTGCCCCAGCACGCTGTACGCAGGCCGGGGGGCGGGACGCGGATACCGGTCGCTGGTGGTGGGCCGGATGCGGTCGGGGTCCAGGCCGGCCAGCATGAACGCGGCGCGAGCCAGCCCGTACCAGGTGGTCTGGCCGGAGCAGGTGCCGTGGTAGATGCCGGGAGCCGCCTGACCGTCCAACGCCGCGTCGGCGAGCGTGACCAGCCGCTCGGCGAGGGTGAAGGACCAGGTGGGCTGGCCGTGCTGGTCGTCGACCACATCGAGGTGCTCCCGCTGGGTGGCGAGCCGGAGCATGGTGGCCACGAAGTTCGTTCCGTGTGCGCCGTACAGCCAGGCGGTGCGGACCACGTACCCGGCGTCGGGTAGCAGCCGGGCGACGGCGTGCTCGCCGACCAGCTTGCCGCGGCCGTACGCGTTGACCGGTGCGGTGGGCGCGTCCTCGGGGTAGGGGGTTTGCGCGTCACCGGCGAGGACGTAGTCGGTGGAGACCTGGATGAGTCGAGCACCCGTGGCGGCACACGCCGCCGCGAGGTTCGCCACCCCCGTGCCGTTGACGGCGGTGGCTGCCGCCTCGTCAGCCTCGGCGCCGTCGACGTTGGTCCACGCTGCCGTGTTGATCACGATGTCGTGGTCGGCAACCGCGCCCCGGACGGCGATGGGGTCGGTGACGTCGAGTTCGGCGCGGGTGGCGGCGGTCACCTTGAGGTCGGCCCGGGTGCGCAGCACGGTGACCAGGTCCCGGCCGAGCATCCCGCCGGCGCCGGTGACGAGTAGCCGGGTCATGCGGTGGGTGTGGTCTTGAGGGGTTCCCACCAGGTGCGGTTGTCGCGGTACCAGGCGACGGTGTCGGCGAGGCCGTGGTCGAGGGTGATGCTGGGGGTGTAGCCGAGTTCTTCGCTGATCTTGGTGA
>NZ_JAGPXS010000015.1:0-180866 GCF_018070425.1 Micromonospora sp. C81 | reverse complement strand
GCCTGTTCCAGCAGCGCCCGACCAGTGGTTGGGGTACGCCGGAGCAGATCACCGACCCGGCCTACTCGACGACCGCGTTCCTCAAGGGCCTCAAGCAGGTTGACGGGTGGCAGGACATGGCGCTGACCGACGCCGCGCAGACCGTCCAGGTCTCCGCCTACCCCGACGCCTACGCCCAGTGGGAACAGCAGGCCACCGACCTGGTCGGCCAGCACTGGAACAGCTGACACCAACACTGAACGACCCGACCGCTGGCCGGCACCCCACCCGGGGTGCCGGCCAGCGGCATTTCCGTTTCTGTGCGGCCGACGCGCGGCTCGGTGGTGGGTGGATGGTCGTGGCCGTGCGGCGATCGGCGGTGCAACTCGACGGCGGGGCGACTCGGCGGCGGTACGGCCGGCGGCGCGGCAAACCCACGTGGCGGGCGGTGCGGTAAGCCCACGTGGCGGGCGGTGCGGTGAGCCGTTGCGGTGAGCAGTCGCCGGCCGGCGGACAGCCGGGCGGTGCATCGGAGGGGCGGGTGCGGTCAGGTGGGGGAACAACGTGGGGGCCGAGCCGGTTGTGGTCAGTGTCGGTGTGACTCAGTGTCCCCGGGCCTCACCTAATATTGCCTTCGCGGAATACCGTTCGGCTGGAGCCGCGTCGCGCCACTCGCCGAGAGGCGACCTGCACACCGACACCAGCGCCGCCCCCGAGCCCACAACGGCCGGGGGCGGCGCTGTCTGACTTCCCCCCGCTCGCGAAGATGTCTCGGCTGGCCTATGTTCATGGGGTCGCTCGCGTGGGAGGGGGTGTCGGGGCATGGGTCTGCGTACCTTCATCGAGGGTTGGCCGGTCTACCGCCAGCTCACCGGCACCGACCCGTTGGGGCGGGGTGCCGCGGCGAAGTCCGACGGATCCCGCGCGCTCACGGCTCGCACCGAAACCGCCGACAGCGTGGCCCGTTCGGTGTGCCCGTACTGCGCGGTGGGTTGCGGTCAGCGGGTGTTCGTCAAGGACGGGCAGGTCAGTCAGATCGAGGGCGACCCGGACAGCCCGATCTCGCGGGGTCGGCTCTGCCCGAAGGGTTCGGCCAGCAAGAGCCTGGTGACCAGCCCGCTGCGGCAGACCAAGGTCCGCTACCGCCGGCCGTACGGCACCGATTGGGAGGACCTCGACCTCGACACGGCGCTGAACATGATCGCCGACCGGGTGCTCGCGGCTCGTGAGCAGACCTGGGAGGACGTCGACACGCAGGGCCGGCCGCTCAACCGGACGCTGGGTTTCTCCAGTCTGGGTGGGGCGACGCTGGACAACGAGGAGAACTACCTCATCAAGAAGTTGTTCACCGCGGCGGGTGCGTTGCAGATCGAGAACCAGGCCCGTATTTGACACTCCGCCACTGTCCCCGGTCTGGGGGCCAGCTTCGGTCGTGGCGGTGCGACGGATTTCCAGCAGGACATCGCCAACGCTGACGTCATCGTCATCCAGGGTTCGAACATGGCCGAGGCACACCCGGTGGGTTTCCAGTGGGTGATGGAGGCCAAGCGTCGGGGTGCGAAGGTCTTCCACGTCGACCCGCGTTTCACCCGCACCAGCGCGCTGGCTGACTCGTACCTGCCGATCCGGGCGGGCACGGACATCGCGCTGCTCGGTGGCGTGGTGCGCTACATCCTGGACAACGAGTTGGACTTCCGGGAGTACGTGCTGTCGTACACGAACGCGGCGACGATCGTGAGCGAGCAGTTCAGCGACACCGAGGACGGCGACGGGTTCTTCTCCGGGTTCGACCCGGAGACCGGCACCTACGTGCAGGACAGCTGGCAGTACGAGGGCAACGAGGACTCGTCCGGCAGTGGGCACACGGCCAAGGAGCGCGACACCGCGTCCGGGCTGGAGCACGAGTCGCACGGCGCGCAGATCGACGGGGACACCCCGCGGGACGAGACGTTGCAGCATCCGCGCTGCGTCTACCAGATCCTCAAGCGACACTTCGCTCGCTATACCCCGGAGATGGTCGAGCGGGTCTGTGGCATCCCCCAGGACAAGTTCCTGGAGTTGGCCCGGGCGTGGACGGAGAACTCCGGCCGGGAGCGCACCGGGATGCTGATCTACTCGGTGGGCTGGACGCAGCACAGCGTGGGTGTGCAGTACATCCGCACCGGCGCGATCATCCAGCTGTTGCTCGGCAACATGGGCCGCCCGGGTGGTGGGGTGATGGCGCTGCGGGGTCATGCCAGCATCCAGGGCTCCACGGACATTCCGACGCTGTTCAACCTGCTTCCGGGTTACCTGCCGATGCCGCACCACGCCGATCACCCGACCTTCGACGAGTGGGTGGACAGCATCCGGCACCCCGGCCAGAAGGGCTTCTGGGGTAACGCCGGGTCGTTCGCCGCCAGCCTGCTCAAGGCGTACTGGGGTGACGCGGCGACACCGGAGAACGACTACTGCTACGGCTACCTGCCGCGGCTGACCGGTGACCACGGCACCTACCAGCAGGTGCTGAACATGATCGACGGGAAGATCAAGGGCTATTTCCTGCTCGGGCAGAACCCGGCGGTCGGTTCGGCGCACGGCCGGGCGCAGCGCCTGGGCATGGCCAACCTCGACTGGCTGGTCGTCCGGGACCTGTTCATGATCGAAAGTGCGACGTTCTGGCAGAACGGTCCCGAGGTTGCCACCGGGGAGATCGTGCCCGAGGAGTGCCGCACGGAGGTGTTCTTCCTGCCCGCCGCCTCGCATGTGGAGAAGGAGGGCACGTTCACGCAGACGCAGCGCCTGTTGCAGTGGCGGGAGAAGGCCGTCGAGCCGCCAGGCGACGCCCGCTCCGAGTTGTGGTTCTTCTACCACCTCGGGCGCAAGCTGCGCGAGAAGCTGGCCGACTCGAAGCTGCCGCGCGACCGTGCGCTGCTCGACCTCACCTGGGACTACCCCACGCACGGCCCGAACGCGGAGCCGAGCGCCGAGGCGGTGCTGCGCGAGATCAACGGGTACGACGTGACGACCGGCCGCCCGCTGTCCAGCTTCGCCGAGGCCCGCGCGGACGGCTCCACCGCGATCGGTTGCTGGATCTACACCGGGGTGTACGCCGACGGCGTGAACCAGGCGGCGCGGCGCAAGTCCCGACACGAGCAGGACTGGGTGGCCGCCGAGTGGGGTTGGGCGTGGCCGGCGAACCGGCGCATCCTCTACAACCGTGCGTCCGCCGACCCGGACGGCAACCCGTGGAGTGAGCGCAAACGCTACGTCTGGTGGGATGCCGAGAAGGGCGAGTGGACCGGCTACGACGTGCCGGACTTCGAGAAGACCAAACCGCCGTCGTACCGGCCGCCACCCGGCGCGTCCGGGACGGAGGGCATCGCCGGCGACGACCCGTTCATCATGCAGGGCGACGGGAAGGGCTGGCTGTACGCGCCCAGCGGTGTCCTGGACGGCCCGTTGCCGACGCACTACGAGCCGGTGGAGTCGCCGGTGCGTAACCCGCTCTACGGGCAGCAGGCCAACCCGACCCGCAAGATGTACGCGCATCCGGTGAACTCGGTGAACCCGAGCCCGCCGGAGGAGCACAGCCAGGTGTTCCCGTACGTGTTCACCGTCAGCCGGCTTACCGAGCACCACACGGCCGGTGGGATGAGTCGGACGGTGTCGCCGCTGGCCGAGTTGCAGCCGGAGATGTTCGTGGAGGTGTCCCCGGAGCTGGCCGTCGAACGCGGCCTCGACCACCTGGGCTGGGCGCACCTGGTCAGCGGTCGTGCCGTGATCGAGGCGAAGGTGCTGGTGACGGATCGGCTCACCCCGTTGCGGGTCGAGGACCGGGTGATCCACCAGGTGTGGTTGCCGTACCACTTCGGTTTCGAGGGTCTGGTGACCGGCGACTCGGCCAACGACCTGTTCGGCATCAGCCTGGACCCGAACGTGCTGATCCAGGAGAGCAAGGTCGGCACCTGCGACGTGCGGGCCGGCCGTCGGCCGACCGGGCCGGCGCTGCTGGACCTGGTCGCCGACTACCAGCGGCGCGCCGGGATCAACCCGGGCCACAACGCCCCGGCGGTCACCACCGACAGTGAGGGGAGGGATCGCGGTGCTTCCTGACCCGAACAGCCTCTACGGGCCGTTGGATCCGGCGCCGGACGCCGGTTACGAGGACGCGCCGCCGCGGATGGGGTTCTTCACCGACACCAGCGTCTGCATCGGCTGCAAGGCCTGCGAGGTGGCCTGCAAGGAATGGAACGGCGTCCCGGAGAGCGGGCTCGACCTGCTC
The DNA here is from genome assembly GCF_018070425.1 of Micromonospora sp. C81. Lineage (NCBI taxonomy): Bacteria > Bacillati > Actinomycetota > Actinomycetes > Micromonosporales > Micromonosporaceae > Micromonospora > Micromonospora sp. C81. The sequence goes on along the minus strand of NZ_JAGPXS010000015.1, from coordinate 176,623 downwards.
GGCATGTCGTACGACAACACCGGCGCGTTGACCGCGAACTCGTGGCGACACGTCGCGTTCATCGAGCAGCCCCGGCCGGCCGGGCACCGCACACCGCCGTTCGCGGGTACGCCGACCGACGGTTCGGTCAGCGCGGCGTCGGCGGCCGTGGCGGCCGGCACCAGTGAGCGCACCGGCACGGACCCGGGTGTGCCGACCGGCACGCCGTCCGCCGCCGCCCGGATGTCCGGGGGCGGGCCGGTGGACGTGCTCGGCACGATCGAGGCCGATCCGACCGCCGCGGGCCGCGGTGGCGCGGGTCCACAGTTCCTGGGGATGCCGGGGGCGCAGCCGCCGGGGCGCGGGTCCGGTGTGGAGGGGCGTACGGACTTCCGGTGGTTGATGATGTCGGACGTCTGTAAGCACTGCACGCACGCGGCGTGTCTGGATGTCTGTCCGACGGGTTCGTTGTTTCGGACGGAGTTCGGCACCGTGGTGGTGCAGGAGGACATCTGCAACGGGTGCGGTTACTGCATCTCCGCGTGTCCATACGGTGTGATCGATCAGCGTAAGGACGACGGTCGGGCGTGGAAGTGCACGCTGTGCTACGACCGGTTGGGTGCGGGGATGACGCCGGCGTGTGCGCAGGCGTGTCCGACGGAGTCGATCCAGTACGGGCCGCTCGACGAGTTGCGGGAGCGGGCCGCCGCGCGGGTCGAGACGCTGCACGAGCGGGGCGTCCCCGAGGCCCGCCTGTACGGGCACGACCCGAACGACGGCGTGGGTGGGGACGGTGCGTTCTTCCTGCTACTCGACGAGCCGGAGGTGTACGGGCTGCCACCGGACCCGATCGTGACCACCCGCGACCTGCCGAAGATGTGGAAGCGCGCCGGCCTCGCGGCTCTCGCCATGGCGGCGGCCACCGTCGCCGCGTTCGTCGGAGGTTCCTCGTGAGTCCGCAGCGCCCCGAGGTGGGCGAGATCTTCCGTCGCTTCCGGGACCGGTTGGCCGCCGATGGTCGCGACCGACCGACGGCCAGCACCGAGTTGCCGGCCGCGAACGGCGAGAGCACCGGGCTGCCGGCCGCGAACGGCGCCGGCACCAGCTCGGCGGTCGGACAGCAGCGGCGCACCGCCGAACCCGGCCGGCGGGGCGGGCGTCGCGGAGGTGGGCGTCGCGGAGGCGGCGAGGAACTGCGGGTCCCGGAGGCGGAGTTCACGTCGTACTACGGTCGGCCCATCCTGAAGGCGCCGGTCTGGAAGTGGGACATCGCGGCGTACCTGTTCACCGGCGGGCTGGCGGCCGGCTCGTCACTGCTCGCCGCCGGTGGGCAGCTCACCGGCCGGCCGGCGTTGCGACGCGCCGGTCGGGTCACCGCGCTGGCCGCCGTGAGCGCCAGCGCCGTCTTCCTGGTCAAGGACCTCGGCCGGCCGGCGCGGTTCCACCACATGCTGCGCGTGGCGAAGCTGACCTCGCCGATGTCGGTGGGCACCTGGATCCTCACCGCGTACGGGCCGGCCGCTGGTGTCGCCGCGATCGCCGAGGCCGCCGGTGTGCTGCCGCGCCACGGCCTGCTCGGGCTGGCCGGTCGAGCGTTGCCGTCGGTCGGGCACGTCGCCGGGCTGCTCGCCGCCGGCACCGCGCCCGCGCTGGCCACGTACACCGGGGTGTTGCTCGCCGACACGGCGGTGCCGTCCTGGCATGAGGCGTACCCCGAGTTGCCGGTGATCTTCGCGGGCAGCGCGCTGGCCAGCGGCGCCGGCGTGGGTCTGCTCGCCGCGCCGCCCGCCCAGGCGGGGCCGGCCCGGCGGATGGCGGTGGCCGGCGCGGCCCTGGAGTTGTACGGCGCGCATCGGGTGGAGACGCGCCTCGGTCTGCTCAGTGAGCCCTACCGGCTGGGCAGCCCCGGTCGGCTGCTGCGTGCCGGCCGGATGTTGACGGCCGGTGGTGTCGCTGGCGCGCTGCTTGGTCGGCGTAGCCGGCTGGTCGGCGCGCTGTCCGGCGCCGCGCTGCTGGCCGCGTCGGTGGTGACCCGGTTCGGCATCTTCTACGGCGGGGTGGCCTCCGCGCGCGACCCTCGGTACACGGTGGTGCCGCAGCGCGAGCGGGCCGACGCCCGGCGGACGGGCATGGATCTTCCATCTGATCGGGCGGCCCCGCCCGCGATGTGATCGAATGTCCGGTGGAGGCGTTCAGGCGGCTGGTGCCCCTCCCGGTCTTCAAAACCGGTGTGGTCCGGGACCCGGGCCAGGCGGGTTCGATTCCCGTCCGTCTCCGCCAACAGTGCAGGAGATGACGCGATGGGTGACGGGCCGGTGGACCCGCGACGCCGGGTGCCCCGCACCGACACGCTGCTCGCCGACCCTCGGCTGGCCGCGGCCAGCGCGACGCTCGGCCGGGACCGGGTGAAGGCGGTCGTCATCCGGGCCCAGGAGCGGGCCCGCCGTGGCGAGCTGCACCCCGATGACGTACGCGACGCCGCGGTCGCCGCGCTGCCCGCGCCGGGCCCCCGCGTGGTGCTCAACGCCACGGGCGTCGTGCTGCACACCAACCTGGGCCGGGCGCCGCTGTCGTCGGCTGCGGTCGCCGCGGTGGTGGCCGCCGCCGGGCACACCGACGTGGAGTTGGACCTGAGCACCGGCCGGCGGGCCCGCCGCGGTCGCGACGCCCTCGACGCGCTGGCCGCCGCCGTGCCCGACGCGGGCGCCGTGCACGTGGTCAACAACGGCGCCGCCGCGCTGGTGCTGGCGGCCACCGCGCTGGCCGCCGGTCGGGAGATCGTGGTCAGTCGGGGCGAGCTGGTCGAGATCGGCGACGGCTTCCGCCTGCCCGACCTGTTGGAGAGCACCGGCGCGCGACTGCGGGAGGTGGGCACCACCAACCGCACCACCCTCGCCGACTACGCCGCCGCCCTCGGCCCGCAGACCGGGTTCGTGCTCAAGGTGCACCCGTCGAACTTCCAGGTCACCGGCTTCACCTCAGCAACCCCGGTCAGACAACTGGCCACCCTCGGCGTGCCGGTGGTCGCCGACATCGGCTCCGGTCTGCTCACCGCGGATCCGCTGCTGCCCGACGAGCCGGACGCGGCCAGCACCCTGCGCGCCGGTGCCACGCTCGTCACGGCCAGCGGCGACAAGCTGCTCGGCGGCCCGCAGGCAGGGCTGCTGCTCGGCGACGTCGTACTGGTCGACCGGCTGCGCCGCCATCCGCTGGCCCGGGCGTTGCGGGTGGACAAGCTCACCCTGGCCGCGCTGGTCGCCACCCTGCACCAGCCGGACACGCCCACCCGCACGGCGCTGCACGCCGACCCGGGTGTGCTGCGCAGCCGGGTGGAGCGGCTGCGCGACCGGCTCGGAGCGGACGGCCGCAAGGCGGAGGTGGTGCCGGCCGCCGCGGTGGTCGGCGGCGGTGGGGCGCCCGGCGTCGAGCTGGACTCGTGGGCGCTGAGTCTGCCCGAGCGGTACGCGGAGCCGCTGCGCACCGGCGACCAGCCCGTCCTCGGGCGGGTGGTGCGGGGCCGGCTCCTGCTCGACCTGCGCTGCGTGCCCGAAGAGGCCGACGAGACGGTCCGCGCGGCCGTGCTCCGCGTGCCCGGGGACGACTGACCGTGTTCGTCGTCGCCACCGCCGGGCACGTCGACCACGGCAAGTCGACACTGGTCCGGGCGCTGACCGGGATGGAACCCGACCGGTGGGCCGAGGAACGCCGCCGGGGGATGACCATCGACCTCGGGTTCGCCTGGACGACGCTGCCGTCCGGCGGCACCGTCGCCTTCGTCGACGTGCCCGGGCACGAGCGGTTCGTGCCGAACATGCTCGCCGGTGTCGGCCCGGTGCCGGCGGCGCTGATCGTGGTGGCCGCCGACGAGGGCTGGATGCCGCAGTCCGCCGAGCACCTGGCCGCGCTCGACGCGCTCGGTGTGGCGTACGGCCTGGTGGCGGTGACCCGCGCGGACCTGGCCGACCCGGGCCCGGCCATGGCCCGCGCCCGGGCCGAGATCGCGGCGACCAGTCTCGGCACGGTGCCGGCGGTGGCGGTCAGTGGCCTGACCGGCGCCGGCCTGCCGGAGCTTCGGGCCGCCCTGGACCGGCTCGCCGCCGGGCTGCCCGCGCCGGTGGTGGACGACCCGGTCCGGCTCTGGGTGGACCGCAGTTTCACCGTGCGGGGCAGCGGCACCGTGGTCACCGGCACCCTCGGCGTCGGACGGTTGCGGGTGGGCGACGAGTTGGAGCTGGCCGGGGCCGACGAGCCGGTGCGGGTACGTGGCCTGCACTCACTGGGCGAGGCCCGGCCGGAGGTGACGGCGGTGGCCCGGGTGGCGGTCAACCTGCGGGGTACGCCCCGTGACCGGCTCGGTCGTGGCGACGCGCTGCTCACCCCGGGCCGGTTTCACCACACCGACCTGGTCGACGTGCGGCTGACCGGCGATCCGGCGGCCGACCTGCCGGCCACCCTCACCCTGCACGTCGGGTCGGCGGCCGTGCCGGTACGGGTCCGCCCGCTCGGCCCGGACACCGTACGCCTGCGGTTGGCTCGTCCGTTGCCGCTGCTGGTGGGCGATCGGGCGCTGCTGCGTGACCCGGGGCGGCACCACGTGACCGGCGGGGTGCGGGTGCTGGACGTGGCGCCGCCACCGTTGGCCCGCCGGGGTGCCGCCGTCACCCGCGCACAGGTCCTCGCCGAGTTGGACGGTCGTCCCGACCTGGCCGGGGAGCTGCGCCGTCGCCGGCTGGTCCGCGCCGGTGCGCTGATCCGGATGGGTGTGCCGGTGGACGCCCCTCCGGTGGCCGGTGACTGGTTGGCCGACCCGGCGCACTGGCGGCGGCTCGGCGAGCAGGTGACCGAGGAGGTCGGCCGCTACGCCAGGGAGCACCCGTTGGAACCCGGGATGCCGGTGGACGCGCTGCGCCAGCGCCTCGCCCTGCCCGACCGGGTGCTGGTCGAGGCGTTGGTCCGGCCGCCGCTGCGGATCCACGCCGGGCGGGTCGGGGCGGCGGGCGCCGACGCGCTGCCCGAGCCGGTGGCCCGGGCCGTGCAGCGGGTCCGCGCGGAATATGGCGACCGGCCGTTTCGCGCCCCCGAGGCGGACCGCCTCGTCGACCTCGGCCTGGGCCCGCGCGAGATCGGCGCCGCGGTGCGGGCCGGCGCGCTGCTGCGGCTGGCCGACAACGTGGTGTTGCTGCCCGACGCGCTCGACGACGCGGTCCGGGTGCTGGCCGGGCTGCCGCAGCCGTTCACGCTCTCCGCGGCCCGGCAGGCGTTGGACACCACCCGCCGGGTGGCGGTGCCCCTGCTGGAGTTGCTGGACCGTCGGGGCACGACCCGACGACTGCCCGACGACGCCCGCATCGTCGTTACCTGAGGGCGTGGCGCCCGCCGGGTCAACCGCTGTCAGTCCAGGTCGGACATGTCGAGCACGAAGCGGTAGCGGACGTCGTTTCGCCGGAGGCGGTCGAGTGCCGTCTCCACCTGCGCCGACGGGAGCACCTCGACGTCGGCGGCGATGCCGTTGTCGGCGCAGAACTGGAGCATCTCGGCTGTTGAACGGCGGCCTCCGCTGCCGGCGGAGCTGAGCTTCTTGCGGCCGACAAGCAGGTCCATCGCCTCGACGGTGACCGGGCCCAGGTGTCCGAGCAGACTGAGGGTGCCGTCCATCGCCACCACCTTCAGGTACGGGGCGAGGTCGTGCGAAGCGGAGATGGTGTCGATGACGACGTCGAAGGTGTCGCGTGTCGCTGCCATCTGGCGGGTGTCGGTGGAGTCCAGGAGATCGTGTGCGCCGAGCCGGAGGGCATCGTCGCGCTTCTCCTGGGTGCGGCTGATGACGGTCGTGGTGGCGCCGAGTGCCACGGCCAGCTTGACCGCGAGGTGACCCAGGCCGCCGAGCCCGGCCACGGCGACGCGACTGCCGGAGCCCACACCGAGGGAACGCAGCGGTTCCCAGACGGTGACGCCGGCGCACATCAGCGGGGCGGCTGCGGCCGGGTCGAGGCCGGAGGGGAGCGGATAGGCGAAGCGGTCCCGCACGACGTACTCGCGGGAGAAGGCGCCCAAGGTGGTCGACCCGTCCCGCCGGTCGGTGCCGCCGTAGGTGAGAGTCGGGAAGGAGTGGCAGAAGTTCTCCTGTCCTGCTCGACACATGGCACAGGTGCCGCAGGAGTCGACGATATTGCCCACCGCGACGCGGTCGTCGACCGAGAAGGCAGTCACCTCGGCCCCGGTCGCGGTCACCACACCGGTGAATTCGTGACCGGGCACCAGAGGCGCTTTAGCCTGCTGGTCATGGTCGCGCAGGGAGTGCAGGTCGGTGTGGCACACGCCGCAGTAGTCGACTCGCACCGCCAGATCGTCTGAGCGCAGGTCACGGCGTTCCAGCGACGTACGCCGCAGCGCCGTCGGGCCGCTCGCCCGCCATCCGATGGTCGTTCGCATACACACATCCTTAAACAGACTGTTCGGTCTGTCGACCGTAGCCCTGGTCGCGCAGAGAAGCAAACCAACTGTTCTGTTGCTAGAGTGGCGGCATGCCGGAGCAGCCCCTGACCTCGCGCGGCACCGCGACCTACCAGCGCATCCTGGACGCCGCCACCGAGGAGTTCGCCCAGCACGGCATCGCCGGAGCGCGCATCGAACGCATCGTGACGGCGGCGCGCACCAACAAGGCGCAGCTCTACGGCTACTTCGGCGACAAAGAACGGCTCTTCGACGCGATCTTCCTCAGCTCGCTGGAACGCATCACGAACGTGGTGCCGATCGACGCTGACGATCTTGCCGACTGGGCCGTTCGCCTCTACGACGAATACCTGCGCCGCCCCGACCTCATCCGCCTCGCGACCTGGACGCGACTGGAGCGCCGGCCCGCCGGGCACCTGGTCGAGACCCACCAGCACTACGACGATCGCAAGCTGACGGCCATCGCCGAGGCGCAGGCCGCCGGGCGGGTACGTGCGGGCGACCCGTTCGACCTCATGGCTCTGGTCATCGCCATGTCCATGGCCTGGTCGCCGGTCAGCAACGTCTACGCGGCCAGCAACCAGGAACCCGACGACGTTCATGATCAACGCCGCGCCCTGCTGCGCGACTGCGTTCGGCGAGCCACTGTGCCGAGGGACCAGGATCAACCGGACCGTTGACCACAGCACGGCCGTCAGTCGCGGCCGATCCGGGGCTGACAGGATCGCGCCGGGGTGCGACGGTGGGCTGATGGTCGACGTCACCCCCTCCCGGTCACGGCCCTCCGGCCGCCGGTGGCGTGAGATCGTCCCGGTGGCTCTGCGCTGGGCACTGCCGGTCCTCTGGGTGCTGTGGGCCGGTCTGGCGTGGTGGGTCGAGCCCCGCGAGTCGACCGAGTCCCAGCTCGACCGTGATCTCGCGGCCGGCCGGGTGGTGAGCTTCCAACGGGCGTACGGCTGGGCCGACGACGGCGCGTACTGGGGCAGCCGACCGCGGCCGCAGTACGCGGAGAACGGAGGGATGCTGGCCTGGACCGTGTCGAACGGCCAGATCCGGTACGCCTTCGTCGACCCGCCCGCGTCGGCTTCGTACCCGGGCGAGCCGGACCTGTCGGCGAACACCGGGCTGGACGCGCGGCTCGCTGCCGTGGCCGGTCCCTGGCATGTCGGCGGCGACCTCGCGCACCGGATCGCGGGCACCGCCGGTCTGCTCGCTGGTGTGCTGACCGTGCTCTGGCTGGCCCGGCTGATCAGCGGCGCGCCGCCCCTTGCCGGCACCCGGTGGTTCTGGTTCTGGGTCGGGCTCCTGCCGTTAGGGGTGGGTGTGCTGGCCTGGACCTACCGTGAGCTCTGGAGGCCACCGTCGACGCCGGTGCTCGACCGTGGCTCCGGGTGGCGTGGCTTCGGCTGGCTGGTCCTCGCGGGAGTGGGCATCAGCCTGTTGGTGTCCACTGCCCGGGTCGTGATCGGGACGACGGTGGTGCCGGGCTGAGCGGTGCTGGCCAACCGGCCCCCCGGCCGGCGGCGGTCACCTACGGTGACGCCATGGACCCTTCGGCGGTCTGGCGGGACCGGCAGCACCGGTGGCGGATCGAGGCGTACCGCGCGCCCGACCTGCGCTTCGCCATCTACGCCACCAACGGGCCCACCGAGTCGGTGCCCCTGTGGCTGTTCGGAATGTCGGCGCTGGCCCGGTGGCTGATGACGCACGCCATCTCACTGGACGACCTGGAGGTCGACTGAGCGGGGCGCGGTCGCGAACCAGGCCCGGGGACGGCCCCGCTGCGGTTGAGTGACCTGAGGCGGCGGACGGGGGTGCGCGATGGGCGGTCAGTTCGGGCAGTTGGCGCTGGTGGCCGTGCTGGTGCTGGTCAACGCCGCGCTGTCCGGCAGTGAGATGGCGCTGGTGACGTTGCGCGAGGGGCAGTTGCGGCGGCTGGGCCGACGGTCCCGCTCCGGCGACCGGTTGGTGCAGCTGTCCCGCGACCCGAACCGCTACCTGGCCACCATCCAACTCGGCATCACGCTGGCCGGCTTCCTCGCCTCGGCGGCGGCCGCGGTGTCGTTGGCCGAGCCGCTGGTCGGCCCGCTGGGTTTCCTCGGCGGCGCGGCCCGTCCCGCCGCGGTGCTGCTGGTGACGGTGCTGCTGACGTTCGTCACGCTGGTGTTCGGCGAGCTGGCCCCGAAGCGGCTGGCCATGCAGCGGGCGGAGCGGTGGGCGTTGCTGAGCGCCGGCCCGCTGGACCTGCTCGCACGGGTGTCGCGACCGGCGGTGTGGTTGCTCAGCCGGGCAACCGACGCGGTCGTACGGCTCGCCGGGGGTGACCCGCGGGCCAACCGGGAGGAGACGACCGAGGAGGAGTTGCGGGAGATGCTGGCCAGCCAGCGCGGCCTGTCCGCCCAGCAGCGCGAGATCCTGACCGGCGCGTTCGACATCGCCGGCCGGACGCTGCGCGAGATCCTGGTCGCCCGCCGGGAGGTGATGACACTGCCGGCCAGCCTCACCGCGGACGAGGGGGTGCGCCGGCTCGCCGCCGCCGGGCGCTCCCGCGCCCCTGTCACCGGTCCCGGTGGCCTGGACGAGGTGCTCGGGGTGGTGCACATCCGCGACCTGGTGCGGGCCGGCACCGCCCCGGTGGGCGAGCAGGTCCGGTCGCCGCTGCTGCTGCCGGTCACCCTGCCGGTCGCCGACGCGTTGCGTCAGCTTCGCCAGGAGCACCAGCAACTGGCCCTGGTGGTCGACGAGCACGGTGGCATCGACGGCATGGTCACCATGGAGGACCTGCTGGCCGAGGTGGTCGGCGAGTTGTACGACGAGACCGACCGCGACGTGCGCGGGGTGGTCCGGGAGGCGGACGGGTCCGTGCTGGTGCCCGGTGACTTCCCGCTGCACGACCTGCCCGACCTCGGGGTGCGGCTGAGTTTCCCGTTGTCGCGCGACTACACGACGGTGGCGGGGTTGGTGCTGGCCCGGCTGCGGCACCTGCCCTGTGAGCCGGGGGAGACGGTGCGTCTGCCCGGGCTGACCCTTGAGGTGGTGGAGGTCCGCGATCGGGCGGTGCGTCGGGTGCGGTTGCGCGGCTTCGTCAGCGAGCGGTGACCTGTCACCCGGTCGATGGACAATAACCAACAATACGGCTAAACGGGGCGCGCCCGCCTACTGTGCGATATGTGAAGGACCGAGGGTTTCGTACGTTCGTCACGGTGCTGGCCGGCCTCGCGGTGATCTACTTCGGTAGTGCGGGTCGCAGCCCCGAGGAGGGCCGTGGCATCTCCGGCGGGGTGGTGGTCCTGGCGCTGCTCGCCGCCCTGCTGGTGTGGCACCTGACCCGGCCGGGAGACAAGACGGTGAAGTGACCGCCGTCAGCGGGCGGCGACGCGGGTGACCTCGCCGGCTGACTCCTCGCCGAGCGCAACCCGGACCAGCGCCGACGCGAGACGGCCGAAGTCCGGTTCGTCGACGAGGGTGGCCAGCCCGTGCGGGTTGCCGGGCAGGCCCAGCCGCTTCGCCCCGGCGAGAGCCCGCCGGTCGGCGTACGGGCGCAGGTCGGACCAGACCGTCTGCGCCTCGCGCAGGTAGATGTCCGCGCCGGTGGGGCCGATGCCCGGGAACTCGGTGAGCCGCCGACGCAGCCCGGCGGGGTCGCCCTGGGCGTCGCGGTGCAGCCGTCGCAGGTCACCGTGCCAGCGGTCCAGGCACAGTCGGGCGCCGGTGCCGAGCATGGTGGCGGTGCGCTCGTCGTAGCGGCGGTAGTGGCCCCGGCCCAGCGCGTCGACGCGTTCCTGCCAACTGGCCGCCTCCATCGCCTGCGGCGTGCGGTAGCCCGCGGCGAACAGCTCGCGTGCCGCGTCCACCGCCACGCACGCCCGGATCCGGGTGCTCAGCAGGGTGGTCAGCACCAGCAGCTGGTACAGCGGCCCGGGGCGGTCGGAGAGCCGGATACCGGCCTCCTCCGCGTACGTGCGGCCACGCCGGTCCAGCAGGACCCGCACCACCGTTCGATCGTTGCCCACACCCACCGGGTACCCGATCCGGGCCCTGCTAGCCGTCGCGTCGGCAACCACTGTCGGAATGCCGCCGGGGTGGGCGGGTATGCGACGGTGGAGGCGGTCGATGCCGCCCGCCGTACCGGGAGGGAGACACCCATGGTCAACCCGCAGCAGGAGGAATTCCGGCGTAACGCCAAGGGCGCCACCAGTCAGGACAGCAAGGGGCCCAAGCCGACCGGTCATCCACTCAACCGCGGATCGTCGCGGGGCGATGAGGGTCGCCCGGTGCCCAAGGGGCAGGTGTCGCCGTACGGCCCGGCCGGTGAACCGGTGGCCGAGGACGACAGCGACACCCGCTGACCAGACCTTCAGCTAGCGACCGCGATCTGACGGCCGCCGCAACCTGTTCCAGGTGGCGGCGGCCGTCAGGCCGTACGCCAGGTGCGGAACGATGTCGGAGATCCAGTCGGAGCGCCGCCAGGTACGCGGGTCGCTGATGCCCAGCGCGGTGATGGACCCGTCGGTCATCGTCATCACGCCGGCCCCGAGCACGCCGGCGGCCATCGGCAGCGGCTGGCGCCGGCCACCGGCGTAGAGCGCGAAGGCGACGCCGGCGGCGATGCCCAGTCCGTAGCCGATCAGCGGGCCGAGGCCCGAGCGGCGGTTGGCCGCCCGGGCCCCGGACCCCAGGTTCACGTGCGCTATATCGGCCAACCGGTCGACGGTCTCACCGGGGACGTCGCTCTCCGGGCGAGCCCGCAGCGCCACGTCCAGATAGCTGACCACGTTCAGCGCGGTGCTGCCGACGGCGCCAGCGATGGCGCCGTCGGCAAGGTCGACCCTCCTCATTTCGGGTCGCCCGGTTCGCGCTCACTCTTGGGACCGTACGTGCGCTCACCACGCACCACGCCCCGCTGGCCGCGATCCTCCTGCAGGATCCTGTTCGCGACCTGGTTGGCCTTGCCGTCGGGTACCCGGCGTCCGGAGTCGTCGATCGCGTTGCGCAACCGCGCCCGCTGCTTGTCGTACGCGTTGCTGCCCGGCCGTGGTCCTGGCATCTGCTGCCTCCTTCGTCGGTCCGGACGTCTACCCGTCTCGCGACGGGCCAACCCCGGCCTAACGCGGCGCGCGGACCACGGCGACCGGGCAGTGCGCGTGGTGCAGCAGCGACTGGCTCACCGACCCCAGCAGCAACCCGGACACCTCGCCGCGCCCCTGCCCACCGGCCACCACGAGTTGGGCGGAGCGGGACGCCTCGGCGAGCACGGCGCCCGGCCGGCCGTGGACCGCCCGGCAGGTGAGTCGCACCGCCGGGTGCTGCTCGGTCAGCCCGCTCAGCCACTCGGCGACCATCCGGTCCTGCTCGCCGTGCAGCTTCCCCTCGTCGTACACCAGGGGTTGCATGTCGCCCGGGCCGCTGCTGCCCGGGTGCCGGTAGGCGTGCATCGCCACCAGCGGCACCCCGCGCGACACGGCGGTCTCGGCGGCGAAGTCGGCCGCCTGCCGGGAGGCCGCCGAACCGTCCACCGCGACCAGCACCGGTTCGTCGGGTCGTTGCTCACCGCGGGCCACCAGCACCGGGCAGTCGGCGTACGCGGCGACCTGCACCGCGACCGAGCCGACCACCAGCGCGGAGAAGCCGCCCAACCCACGGTCGCCGAGCACGATGAGCGCGGCCGTGGGGGATTCGCCCACCAGCACCGCCGCGGCCTCGCCGTCGATGATCTCGCCGGAGATCGACAGCCCGGGTACGGTCGCCTCGGCCTCGGCCACCGCGGCCTCGACGAGCTCCTCGGCCTGGTGGCGAAGCCCACCGCCGGGCGGCGCGTCCGGGGCGGGGGAGACCGGCACGTGCAGCAGCGGCCAGATGAAGCCGTGCACGACCCGCAGGGGTCGCTGCCGGCGCGCCGCCTCGGTGGCGGCGAGGCGAACGGCGCGCAGCGCCGGCTCCGAGCCGTCGACGCCGACCACCACCGCCGCGTTGTTCGCCGAGTTCACCGCCCACCTCCCGCTCGCGGCCAGTATCGCGGGCCCGGGCGCCTCCGCGTCGCGATACCGCCGACAGCGTCCCGGTCGGTACGCTGGCGACGAGCGGTCGGGGAGGGGGAGTCATCGATGGGTGAACCGGACCAGCCGAGCACGGCACGCATGATCGACTTCTGGCTCGGCGGGGAGCATCACTTCCCGGTCGACGTGGCCGCCGCGAACGCTTTCGAGCAGGCGTACGGGCCGTGCGCGCCGGTGTTCCGGGAGCTGCGGGCGTTCCTGGGTCGGGCCGTGCGGGCGATGGCCGAGCAGGGCGTGGACGGGTTCCTGGTGTTCGGCGCGGGGGTGCCCACGATGGGCAACGTGCACGAGGTCGCCACCGACGCGACGGTGCTCTACACCGACGTCGACCCGGTCACCATCCGGCTGGGGCAGAGCATCCTCGCGGGCAGCGACCGGGCCGGCTACGGCTTCGGCGACGCGACCGACATCGGCACTATCGACCCGGCGCAGCTGCACCGCTTCGTCCCGGGCTGGGGTCGACGGCCGGTCGGGGTGGTCTTTCTCGGGCTCGCCGCGTTCCTCGACGACGACACGCTGACCCGCACGCTCGACGAGCTGTACGCCGCCGCCGCGCCGGGCAGCCTGCTCGCCGTGGACTTCGACACCGAGGAGCTGGCGGGTCACCCGCAGGCGCTGGCGATGATGGGGCCACAGTTCCGGATGCGCCCACCGGCGGCGTTCGCGCCGCTGCTGGGTCGCTGGGTGCCGACGGCGGACGGGATCGTCCCGGTCGCCCAGTGGCGGCCGGAGGGTCCGCCGACGCAGGTGCCGGACGCGTTCCACGGCGTGCTCGCGGCCCGGGACGGCGACTGACCGCGCCGGTTTGGTCGTCCGGGGGCGTCCGTATGATGCTTGCCCTGTAGCAAGCTTCTGGAGAGGACGAGCATGGTTGACGTGCCGGACGTGGTGTCGCGCGCACTGCGCGATGCCCCGCCCGACCAACTGGCGGAGGCGGCGGACCGGGTGATCCGGTCGACGATGGGCGCGCTGCGCACCGACGTGTTCGTCGCCGACTACCGGATCAGTGGGCTCTGGCCGCTGCTGGATCCGGATCTGCCGGCGGCGGGCTTCCTGGCCTGTCACACCGTGGCTCAGCGGTGTTTCAGCAGCCAGCAACCGGTGCGCGACGGCGATGGCCCGTGCCGGCTCTACCTGCCGTTGACGGTGTGGGGGGAACGGCTGGGTGTGCTGCTGATCGAGCTTCCCGACGTGGCCAACCCGGCCGTCACGGGCCGGGCGACGGACATCGCCGGCGCCCTGGCGGTGGCGATGCGTGCGGCGGACCGGGAGACCGACCGTTACCGGCGGGCGCGCCGCCGCGAGCGAATGACGATGGCCGCCGAGATGCAGTGGGATCTGTTGCCGGGCCGCAGTGTGGCGCACCACGCGTTCGATCTGGCCGGTCAACTCGAACCTGCCTACACGGTGGGTGGGGACCACTTCGACTGGTCCCTGGACGGCGACCGCCTGACCGTGACGGTGCTCAACGGCGAGGGCAACGGTCTGACCGCGTCGATGCTGACCTCGGTCACGGTCAACGCGATGCGTAACGCGCGCCGCTCCGGCGGGGGCCTGGTGGAGCAGGCCGAGCTGGCCTCGGACACCGTGTTCTACCAACACCGGGGTCGCCGGTACGTGGCCACCCTGCTGCTGGAGGTGGACATCCGCACGGGTCAGGTACGGGCTGTCGATGCCGGTTCCCCGCACATGCTGCGGGTGCGGGGGTCCGTGGTGGAGCCGGTGAAGCTGGATCAGCAGATGCCGCTGGGCATGTTCGCGGAAACTCGTTACGAGCTGCAGGAGTTGCAACTCGCCCCCGGTGAGCGCCTCTTCGTGGTCAGCGACGGGGTGTGGGCCGCCGAGCCGGCGGGTCGGGAACCGTACGGGGACCGGGCGATGGCGCGTTCCCTGCGCGCCACGCGGTTGCAGCCAGCGGCCGAAGCGGTTGGTACGGTGATGCGCGAACTGCACGCCTACCACGCGGATTCCGATCTGCGCGACGACGCCGTCGTGGTCTGTCTGGACTGGCACGGTCCGCGTGGGCGGAGCGGCGGGTGAGGGTGGCCGCCGCCCGGCTGGGCGGTCAGCAGCGCGACGACGGCAGGGGACATCGGGTGGAGCGACCTGCGGATCTCGCCGCGGCGATCGACGCGGCTGCCGAGACACTGATCGCCGTTCTCGACTCTGCCGCGTCGCGGCACCAGGTGCCGCCGACCCAGTTGCGGGTGCTGGCGCTGATCAGCAGCCGGCAGGAGACAAACGTCAACGGGTTGGCGGAGCTGCTGGACGTGGTGCCGTCGTCGGCGAGTCGCCTCTGTGACCGGCTGGAGGCGACCGGGCTGTTGCGTCGGGTGGCGGATCCACGCGACCGGCGTGAGGTGCGACTGGTGCCGACCGCGGCGGCGCTGACCCTGCTGGGGGAGTTGGCCGAGCGGCGGCAGCGGGCGGTGCAGGCGGTGTTGGATCGGATGCCGGCGCGGATGCAGCACGACCTGTTGCTGGCGTTGCTCGCGTTCGGCCGGGCGGCGACGCAGTCGGTGCCCGAGCAGCAGACCGATCCCGCAGCGCAGACGGCATGAGCACGCCCCGCCTTCCACTAGTATCCTAGGACGCTCTACGCGTGGTGATCCACGCCACAGAGCGGCAGAGCCTCAGCCGGACGCCGCACGGCGGCACCCGGGACGCTGGGGCAAGCCCGATATAGTGACAGCGCACTTACCCGGCCCGCGATCATCGAGATCGCGGGCCGCATCAGGGGAGGGCCCCGCCAGGGGCCGCAGGGGGAGCCGGCGGTGGCCGGCCCGACAGCGCGTACGACCCTCAGCCACGCTCGACGTCGGCTCGGGGCCCACGTGCCGTGGAGGAGGATCGGTGTCGCGTCGGCCGGCTCGGGCAGAGCAACCGCCGGACACCGGTGACCAGACTCCCGGCAACCAGGTGCTCACCCTGCCCAACCTGATCAGCTTCGGGCGGCTGCTGGGCGTGCCGCTCTTCCTCTACCTGTTCCTGGTCGAGCGGGCCGACGTGGCGGCGATCATCGTGCTGGCCATCGGCGGCACCACCGACTGGGTCGACGGTTGGATCGCCCGCCGACTGCGCCAGGTGAGCCGACTCGGTGAGCTGCTCGACCCCTTGGCCGATCGGCTCTACATCCTCGCCACCCTGCTCGCCTTCACCGCGCGGGAGGTGGTGCCGTGGCAGTTCACGGCGGCGCTGCTGGCCCGTGAGCTGCTCCTGCTCGCCTCGCTGGCGGTGTTGCGCCGCTACGGCTACGGGCCGCCGCCGGTGCACTACGTGGGCAAGACCGCCACGTTCCTGCTGCTCGCGGCGTTCCCGGTGCTGCTGTTGGCCACCGAGTGGAGTGCGGCGTCGACGGCGATGGCCGCGATCGGCTGGGGGCTGGCCTGGTGGGGGCTGGTGCTCTACTGGGTGGCCGGTGGGATGTACGTCGTGCAGGCGGCTCGGCTGGTGCGTGCGGCGCGCGGCCCGGGGGCGGCGGCGTGAGCGCGCCCGAACCGGGCAAGCCCCGCCAGGACCGGGTGTACGCGCCGGATTTCCTCACCGAACTGTTCCGCAACCCCCTGGACCCGGGCTACGCGGACGCGGCGGCTGCCCGTCAGCGGTCGGCGTCCACCGGGCGCGCCGCGGGATGGCGGGCCTGGCCGACGCGGTCGGTCAGTCTGGTCGTGCTGGTGATGCTCGGTTTCCTGTTCGCGGTCGCGTACCGGCAGACGATGGCGGACGAGCCGGGGCGCAGCCAGGCCCGTTCCGGCCTGGTGGCGCAGATCAAGGAACGGGAGAACCAGACCGACCGGTTGTCCACGCGCGCGGATCAGCTGCGCGAGGAGGTCAGCCGACAGCGCGACGCGGCGTTGAGCGGGACGGCCGCCGCCCGGTTGCGGGACATGGAGGCGAGCACGGGGCTGGGTCGGGTGCGCGGCGACGGTGTCGTGGTGCGGTTGGCGGATGCTCCGGACAAGGCCGACGTGGTGACCGGTGCTGGCGCTGGGCCGTCGCGGGTGCTCTACAGCGATCTGCAGGGGGTGGCGAACGCGTTGTGGAGTGCCGGCGCGGAGGCGGTCTCCATCAACGGGCAGCGGTTGACGTCGACGTCGACGATCCGGTCGGCGGGTGAGGCGATGCTGGTGGATTTCCGGCCGGTGACCGGGCCGTACGAGGTGTCGGCGATCGGGCCGGGTTCGATGCGGCGCAAGTTCGAGGACAGTCGTAACGCGGCGTTGATGCGGGAGGTCGCGCAGAAGACCGGGTTGTCGTTCGGTGTGCGGGAGGCGGATGACCTCACCCTGCCGGCGGCTCCGGAGCCGCAGCTACGCTACGCCAAGCCGTCGGTCAGTCCGAGCCCTTCCGCGTCGGGTGTCCGTTCCGGCAGTCCTGGGTCGTCTGGTCCGACGACGACCGTTAGCCCCTCCGGAGGTGGCCGATGATCGCGGTGCTGGCGTTGCTCGCCGGTGTGGTGCTCGGTGTGTGGCTTGATCCCACGGTGCCGGCGGCGTTGCAGCCGTACCTGCCGATCGCGGTGGTGGCCGCGTTGGACGCGGTGTTCGGTGGGGTGCGGGCGAGGTTGGACCGCATCTTCGACGACAAGCAGTTCGTGGTGTCGTTCATCTCCAACGTGCTGGTCGCTGGTCTGATCGTGTATCTGGGTGACCAGTTGGGGGTGGGCGGGCAGTTGTCCACCGGTGTGGTGGTGGTGCTGGGTGTGCGCATCTTCGGCAACGTGGCGGCGATCCGCCGGCACCTGTTCCGGGCGTAGGTTGGGTTGCGATGAGTGACGAGCAGACCGACACGGGGACGGGGTGGCCGCAGCCTGCGGGTCCGGCGCGGCCGGGTGGGCCGGCGGGTGAGCCGGATCCTCGTCCGGACGCGCCGGATCCGGACGAGTTGAGCCCGTTGGCGCCGCAGGGGCCGGCGGAGCGCGAGCCGGTCGATGAGCCGGCGGTGGAGGATGAGCCGGCGGTGGAGCCGGTCGACGACGGTGCGACGGTGGACCTGAGCGCGGTGCCGCGGTCGGGGGAGCCGGTTGCGGGTTCCGACGGGTTGGGTGAGCCGGTTGGTGAGTCGGCGGCGCCGGCGGCGGGTCGGTCCCGGTGGAGTACGGCCGGGGTGATGATCGCCGCGTTGTTGGCGTTGCTGGGTTTCACGTTGGTGGTGCAGTTGAAGACGACGTCGACGGATCCGACGTTGGGTGCGACGCGCCAGGAGGACCTGGTCCGGATCCTGTCGGATCTGGATGCGCGGGAGAACCGTCTTCAGCAGGACATCCGGGCTCTGGAGGACAGTCAGCGGCAGTTGCAGTCGGGTGAGCAGGGGCGTCAGGCGGCGTTGGACGAGGCGACGCGGCGGGCGGACGAGTTGGGCATCCTGGCGGGCACGTTGCCGGCGGTCGGGCCGGGGTTGACGGTGCGGTTCGACGCCGGTGCCAAGCCGATCTCGGCGAATCGGGTGCTGGACGCGGTGCAGGAGCTGCGGGGCGCTGGCGCGGAGGCGATGCAGATTTCCGGCGGTGACGGGGCGTCGGTGCGGATCATCGCGTCGACGTACTTCCTCGACGGGGACAACGGGTCGTTGGTGGTGGAGGGGCGTCGGTTGACGGCGCCGTTCACGATCACGGTGATTGGTGATCCGGCGACGATGCGCACGGCGTTGAACATTCCTGGTGGGGTGGTGGCGTCGGTCCGTGGTGTCGGCGGTAACGTGACGTTTGGGGAGCGTGAGGTTGCCGAGGTTTCGGCGCTGCACGTGCCGATCAAGTTGGAACACGCCCGTCCGGTCTCCTGACCGGCGCGGCCGCGCCGGATCCGGGTGGTCCGGGGCACCGATGGATGAAGGACGCGTCTGGTGATTCCCGAGGATCTGCGATACACCGCCGAGCATGAGTGGGTGGCGGGTGACGGCACGGGTTCGATCCGGGTCGGCATCACGCACTTCGCGCAGGACGCGCTGGGTGACATCGTGTACGTGCAGTTGCCCGAGGCGGGTGCGGTGGTCGCGGCCGGTGACTCGTTGGGTGAGATCGAGTCGACCAAGAGCGTGTCGGAGATCTACGCCCCGGTCGCTGGTACGGTCGCTTCCCGCAATGAGGCGTTGGGTGACACGCCGGAGCTGATCAACACTGATCCGTACGGTGAGGGTTGGTTGGTGGAGATCACGCCGAATGATCCGACCGCGACGGACGGGTTGCTCACGGCCGGCGCGTATCAGAAGATCACCGAAGGCTGAGTGTGCTTGATCCGGCGCGTGGGTTGTCTGCGCGCGTCCGGTTGCCCTGCATTTCGGCGCTGGCTAGGCTCGCCCAGTCGACCGAGAACCCAATAGTTGAGCGTTGCGGAATTGCCTTCCCGGGCACGGGGAGCCAGCCGCCGGGTGTTCAAGTGCCCGGCGGCCAGACCCGCCATTACCCGACGCCGACCGAACAGATCCGTGAGGTGGTCCCATGACGCGGCCAGACGACGAGTTCCCCCCGCTCGACGTCACTTCGACGCTCAATCTCGGTTCGCTCGACGAAGTGCTGGAGGGTCCGGACACCGATGTGGTGCCGAGCCGGATGTCCGGTTCGTTGCCGCCGGGTATGGCGCTGCTGGTGGTTCGTCGAGGCCCGAATGCGGGTGCCCGGTTCTTGTTGGACCACGATGTGACGACCAGTGGCCGGCATCCGGACAGTGACATCTTCCTCGATGACGTGACGGTGTCGCGTCGGCACGCGGAGTTCCACCGTGACGGTGGCACGT
Source organism: Micromonospora sp. C81 (assembly GCF_018070425.1). Classification (NCBI taxonomy): domain Bacteria; kingdom Bacillati; phylum Actinomycetota; class Actinomycetes; order Micromonosporales; family Micromonosporaceae; genus Micromonospora; species Micromonospora sp. C81. Next base: position 157,404 of record NZ_JAGPXS010000015.1, on the reverse strand, counting down.
TCACGGTGCGGGACGTGGGTAGTTTGAACGGCACCTATGTGAATCGTGAGCGCGTCGAGGCAGCCACGTTGAGTAATGGTGATGAGGTTCAGATCGGTAAGTTCCGGGTCGTGTTCATCGCCGGTCCGCGCCCGGAGGAGGAGGCCGGCCGGGGGTGAACGAGCCTGCGGCCTCCACGTCACCCGGTGCGGCCCGGTCTCAGCCGCTGATGAGCATCGGTGAGGTGCTCGGGCAGTTGCGGGTGGATTTCCCGGACACCACGATTTCGAAGCTGCGGTTTCTTGAGGCTGAGGGTCTGGTCGAGCCGCAGCGGACGGCTGCGGGTTACCGGAAGTACAGCTGGGACGATGTGGCGCGGTTGCGGTTCGTGTTGACCGCGCAGCGGGACAAGTACCTGCCGTTGCGGGTGATCCGTGAGCAGTTGGCGCAGTGGGATTCGTCCGGTGAGCAGCCGGGGCGGTCGCGGCCGGCGTTGGTGGCGGTTGGTCCCGATGGTGCTGTGCCGGGCCGTGAGTTGGCGGAGCCGGCCGAGTCGTCGCAGGTGCGGCTCGGCCGGGCGGATCTCGTGGCGCGCAGTGGGATCGACGAGTCGACGTTGGTGGAGTTGGAGCGGCTCGGTGTGCTGGTGTCGGACCCGCCGGGGTGGTATGACGCGGACGCGTTGATCATCGCGTCGGCGGTGGCGGGGTTGGCGTCGTACGGGTTGGAGCCGCGGCATCTGCGGGGTTACCGGACTGCGGCTGACCGTGAGGTTGGTTTGTTCGCGCAGTTGGTGGCGCCGTTGGCGCGGCAGAGTGATCCGGCGGCGCGGGCGCGTGCGGCGGAGATGGCGCGGGAGTTGGTGGCGTTGTCGGAGCAGTTGCACGCGGCGTTGGTGCGGGTGGGTTTGCGGTCGACGTTGGGTCGGTGATGTGCCCGGTGGGTGGCGGCTGAGCGGAAAGATCTCTTCCGGGAAGCGTGCCGTAGGCTTGCCGGGGTAACCCCTTTCTGGCGCGGGCGTGGTGCTGTAGCGCATGGGACGGCCGTGTCGCGGTCCGTGTACCGTGCAGGGAAGGGCGCGGTGCGGCGTAGGTGACAACGACACGGAGGCGGCGGTGCGCGAGCTGAGCGTGGTCGGAGTTCGGGTGGAGCTGCCCAGCAACCAGCCGATCGTCCTGCTCAGGGAGGTCGAGGGTGACCGCTATCTGCCGATCTGGATCGGCGCGGTCGAGGCGACGGCTATCGCTTACGAGCAGCAGGGGGTCAAGCCGGCCCGGCCGTTGACCCACGATCTTCTGCGGGATGTGTTGGCGGCGTTGAAGGCGCCCTTGCAGGCGGTGGAGATCACCGAGCTCAAGGAGAACGTGTTCTACGCGGATCTGTTGATCGGTGATGGGGTGCGGGTGTCGGCGCGGCCGAGCGATTCGATCGCGTTGGCGTTGCGTGTCGGTGCGCCGATTCGTTGTTCGGAGCAGGTCCTCAGCGAGGCGGGGATCGTTATCCCTGACGAGCAGGAGGACGAGGTGGAGAAGTTCCGCGAGTTCCTGGAGCAGGTGCGTCCGGAGGATTTCGCGGGCTGAGGTGGGCCTGGGCTCTGCGCCTTGAAGTGTCACTGTGGGTGATGCTGCGGGCGGGTTGGTGATCTTTCTCGGTGGCTGCGCGGCGTGTCGCGTCGGTTCCTCCCTGGTAACCCCTGGCGGTGGCGTTAGGGTTGCCATGTCGAGGGGTGCGCGTCCCGGAAACGACGCGTCGCCACACTGACGGGGAGGTTGTCCGGATGCACGAGCCGCGGGATTCTGATCCGGGTGGACAGTTCGATGAGCCTGGTGCCTCGTCGCCTCATGGGGTGGCTGAGGGTGAGGGTTCGGTTGGCTACCGGGGTGTGACGGCCTGCCACGCGGTGGGCATCAGTTACCGGCAGTTGGATTACTGGGCGCGGACGACGCTGGTGGTGCCGAGCGTGCGGGACGCCTCGGGTTCGGGGACGCAGCGGTTGTATTCGTTCCGGGACCTGGTGGTGTTGAAGGTCGTGAAGCGGTTGTTGGACGCGGGGGTTTCTCTGCAGAACATCCGTAAGGCGATCGAGGCGTTGCGGTCGCGTGGTGTGGAGGATCTGGCCGGGATCACGCTGATCTCCGATGGGACGACGGTGTATGAGTGCCGGTCTCCGGAGGAGGTGGTCGACCTGTTGCAGGGTGGCCAGGGTGTCTTCGGGATCGCGATCGGTGGGGCTTTCAAGGAGATCCAGGGGTCGTTGTCGCATCTGCCGGCGGAGCCGGCGACGAGCGGCCCGGTGGAGCCGGCGGCGGCGTCCGAGTCGGATCCGGTCGGTGACGAGTTGGCGGCGCGGCGGGCGCGGCGGCGGGCTGGCTGAGCGCCGGGGGCGTTGGCGGGTTCCGGGTTTTCTTTCGGTTCGTTTTATTCGCGACCGTCGGTGACGGTGGGCGGGTTCGCCAGGCCTTGTTGTCTACTGTGGACACTGTGGGTGTCGTTGTGGTGGCTCCTTGTGGAGATACTCATCGGTAGTGGTGACGCAGCGTGTCTTCGTGTTGTCGGGAACCCGATAAGGGGGCACTGACCGGAGGCGGTTGACACGCTATGGTCCGACACGGTTCTGGCCCCTTCACCCCCCGGAGGAATGACCGTGACGGTTACCGAAGAGACCGCGCCCGCCTCGCACTACGACCGCATTGGCGGTGCCAGCGCGGTGAAGGCGGCCGTTGACCTGTTCTACGACAAGGTGCTCGTCGACCCGGAGTTGGCGGGTTACTTCTCCGATGTGGACATGGTGGGTCAGCGGCGGCATCTGACGTTGATGTTGACCACGGTGCTGGGTGGCCCTGACGAGTACGCCGGTCGTGGGTTGGCGGAGGCGCACCAGCCGTTGAACATCCCGGTGGAGCACTACGCGATGGTCGGTGGGCACCTGGTGGCGACGCTGACCGAGTTGGGTGTGCCGGCGGACATCCTGGCGGACGTGCAGACGGTGCTGGGGCAGGTGCAGGACCAGGTGGTGTCCCGCGGAAACCGGTCGGGCGTCTGAGCGTGGACGCGGCCCGGCTCAAGCAGAGTTGGTCGGTGGTCGCCGGGCACGGTGATCAGGTGCCGCTCTACTTCTACTCGACGTTGTTCCTCGCTCATCCCGAGACGCGGCAGATGTTCCCCACGAACATGGCCGGGCAGCGGGATCGCCTGGTGACGGCGTTGGGTCACATCGTGTCGAACGTGGACCAGGTGGAGCACCTGGTGGGTTTCCTGCAGGACCTCGGTGCGGACCACCGCAAGTTCGCGGTCCGCGCGGAGCACTACCCGGCGGTCGGTGAGGCGCTGTTGGCGACGTTGCAGCATTTCCTCGCCGAGCAGTGGACCGACGAGTTGGCGTCGGACTGGGCGGCCGCGTACGGGTTGGTGGCCCAGGTGATGACGGAGGCCGCGCAGGCCGCCGAGGCGGTGAACCCGCCGTGGTGGGTGGCGGAGATCGTGGCCCACGAGCGGCGGGCGTTCGACGTGGCGGTGTTGACGGTGCGCCCGCAGTATCTGTTGCCGTTCACTCCGGGTCAGTCGATCGGGGTGTCGCATCCGGCTGTGCGGTCGTGGCGGTACTACTCGCCGGCGAACGCGCCGCGTGCGGACGGCACGTTGGAGTTGCATGTGCGGGCCGCGCCGGGTGGGGCGGTGTCGTCTCGGTTGGTGTACGGGTCGGCGGTGGGGGATCGGATCCACCTGGCGGCGCCGGTGGGGGATCGGCTGGGGTTGTGGTCGGCGGGTTCCAGTGACCTTTTGTTGGTGGCCGCGGGGACGGGCTGGGCGCCGGTGAAGGCGTTGGTGGAGCAGGTCGCGGCGGAGGGTTCCCGCCGGCGGGTGGATCTCTACGTGGGGGCCCGTTCCCGCAGTGAGCTCTATGACAGCGAGGCGATCGACAAGTTGGCGTCGTCGTACCCGTGGTTGACGGTGACCTACGTGGTGGGTGCCGACGTGCACCGGCCGGGGGAGTTCGTGCACGCGGTGGATCGGGCGTTGGCCGACGGTGACTGGCGTTCCCGGCACGTGTTCGTGTGCGGGTCCGACGAGATGGTTTCGCATGCGGTGCGGACGTTGGCCCAGGCGGGTTTCCACGCGGGTCAGGTGCACCACGAGGGCCTGGGCGCGCAGTGGTATGGCGCGGCCTGGCGCACGGCGGTGCAGGAGACGACCGCCGGTGACACTTCGGGAGGTGGGCTCAGGTGAGCGCGAGAGGTGAGCTTGCGGGTCCCGCAGTCGCGATCGGAGGGGCGGACAGGTGAGCGCGACCCCGATCAGTCGGTATGACGGGATGCAGGTTTCCGGTGGTGTGCAGGTGCGGATGACCGCCGACCGGGTTCGGCGGTGGGAGTTCGGCGCCGCGTCGTTCGCCCGGCGTGGTTACGACAACGCCGACGTGGACCGGTTCCGGATGCAGGTGGCCGACGAGTTGGACCTGTTGGCGACGCAGATCGCGACGTTGCGGGCGGAGAACGAGCGGCTGACCGACCGGGTGGAGTTGCACCGGCACGGGGTGATCCCGAGTACGGGGGCGGCGGCGAAGGTCCCGGCGGCGCGGGAGGTGAATCTGCTGTCCGCGGCGCAGCGGGAGGCGGAGCAGATCATCGCGCAGGCGCATGACTACGCGCGGCGGGTCGCCGAGTACGCCCGGGTGCAGTACGAGAGTTACCTGCATGCGGCGGAGGCGGAGGCGAAGCAGGAGGCGGAACGGGCGGTGGCGGAGTATCGCAGCGCGGCGGGGCCGAGCTTCGACGACACGGTGGCCACCCGGGAGGCGTTGCGGATCTTCGGCGAGATGATGGTGTCGCACATGCAGGCGGCGGCGCGGCATCTCGACGATGGCAGTGAGCAGTTGGCCCGCACGATGGACCGGATCGCCGCGGAGACGCCGGGTGCGCCCTTCGTGGGGGGCACGGCGGGGCAGTCGGCGTTGCCGCGGCACCAGCAGCGGTGACGCCGCCGGGGTGGGGTCCGCTTCTGCCGGACCTCACCCCGGCTCCGGGGTGGGTGGGAACGACGAACCGCCGAGTTCGAGGTGGGTCCGCGAGGGCATGAAGATCGAGGGAGCTGCTGTGGCGCTGCCCGGGTCTTTCAGAGCCGGGGCGTAGCCGGGGCCGGTGGCCCACATGGCGCATTCCGCTTGTCGTGGATCGACATAGACAGCATGACGCTATCTGTCGGAATCGACATAGACAGTGTGACGCTATCTGTTCAAATGCGAACAGGTGCAGTTTCGGCGACCGCTTTCAGGCCCTTGTCGCCTGTGAAGTAACTTTACGCGAAGATCAGTTACCGCTCGTTCAGGCGGCCGAAATTCGCGCGCGTTTGCAACTGTGAGAGAAGACATGACTACCGATAGTGGTGGCAGGGATCGTTCGTCGGTGACTACCAATCGTCATGGCCAGCGTGGTGCGGAGTTGGGCGGGGTTGAGCCTCCGCAACGCCATCGTCGCCGGCCTCGGCTCCGGAACAGATTTCTTGTGCTGACCTCTGTCGTTGTCGCGGGACTGGTAGTCGCCGCCACGACGAATTACGCGGGGATCATGGACAAGCTGTCACCGGGCTCGTCCTGCGGGAAGGGCGCGGAGTCCCTGCGCGTCGTCGTGGCCCCCGAGATTGTGCCTGCGGTGGCAGCGGCGGTGGGAAAGATGGGTGATGTCTGCGGTGCGGTGGATGTCGTCGGGGAAGATCCGGCGATCACGGCACAGAAGGGTGCGCCGGAAGGGCTGCAGGTGTGGATCCCGTCGTCTCGCATCTGGCTGGACAGCGTCGACCCGGACCGGCGTGTCTACCCCATCCACGACGACTCCCTGGCACGGTCTCCTGTGGTTCTTGCTGCGCCCGCGGGTGTGGCTGGTTCGCCCTGGGCCCGATCCGGCTTTTCGTGGGCGACGTTGTTGAGCGGTGTCGTGGGAGGGTCGGTCAAGCTCAGTATGGGTGACCCGACCCGGGACACCGCCGGTCTGCTGTCTTTCGTGGCGGTGCAGGCCGCCGCGGCCGTGCCTGGAACCGAGCCCGGCGTAGCGAAGCTTCGGGCCCTCGCGCTGCGCAGCAGGCTGCTCGACGCGGACGCGTCGGCCGGTGAGTTGCTACGTGTCGCCGCCGAGCAGGGCGGCGACAGAAAGGCCCTTGCCGACCTCGGGATGTTCCTGGTGCTCGAGCAGCAGCTCTGGAAGCACAACGATGGCCGGGACAATCCAGTGCTGAACCTGTATGCCACCGACATCGCGGTCGAGGCTGACTACCCCGTGGCGATCGCAGGTCAGTCCACCGCCACTGCCGTGCAGCGCCGGCTGCTCACCCAGTTCATTGGGGCGCTGCGATCGGTGGACACCAGCAACGCCCTGGTGGCCGCAGGTTTTCGCCTCACCGGTTTCGGGGGGCCGTCGCCTCGGGTCGGCGTACCCAAGGGTCTGCCCTTGAAGATCGCCGAGCCGACGGCGGTCGCAGACGTGAGCTTGGGCCTGGAAGCGGCCGAATGGTCCCGCTACCTACCGGAACGCTTTCGGGTGCTCGTGGTCGTCGACCGTTCAGGCTCCATGGCCGCTCCCGTGGTCGTCGGGCCGGGTCGCACCGAGACCAAGGCGACGCTGCTTCGGTCCTTCGGCGCTGTCGCCGCGCAGACGTTCACCAATGACACGGAACTCGGATTGTGGTTCTTTGGCACGCCAACTGCGAAAAGCCCGCCAACCGAGGTGGTTGTTCCCCTAGGGCCCATCACCGGCACCGTAAAGAGCGAAACGCGTCGCGAAGCCGTCGGCCGAAAGATTGCGGCATACACTCCTATTCCTGATGGCGGAACGCCGCTGTATAAGGCGGTGCTCGACGCCGTGGAGTATATGCAAACCAAGATCAGGCCAGATCGCAGGGCGATCGTCGTCGTCTTGACCGACGGTCGAGACGGAAACTCACCCCATGCCATGGACAAGGCGCAATTTCTCAAGCAGCTCACCCAGAGCCAGCCCCCGGTGCCGGTGTTCTCGATCGGCATCGGCGAAAGCGCGGACCTGGACACGTTGCGCGCGGTCGCCGAGACAACCGGCGGCCGGGCCGAGGCCGCGCAGAACCCCAAAGATCTTGCCGCTGCGATGGCGAACATCTTCCTGGCAGCGGCTGGAGCAGGCGACTAGCAGCCCGGGGCGGGCGGCGCTGTCCCCGTCAGGCGTGGGCGGCCTGGACGGCGTCGGCGATCGGGGTGGGCCCGTCGACGAGTTCCAGGGTCGCACCGGCGGTGCCGGGTGTGTCCAGCAGTGCGGCGAGGACCAGGGCGACGTCGGCGCGGCTGATCGCGCCACGGCCGGCGTGCCGGGTGAGGGTGACCCGCCCGGTGGGCTCGTTGTCGGTGAGCTGGCCGGGTCGCAGCACCGTCCAGGCCAGGTCGCGGCCGCGCAGGTCGTCCTCGGCGGCGCGTTTCGCCCTCAGGTACGCCGCCCACACGTCGTCGGTGCCGGCGGCCGGTGGGTCGTCCACGCCCATCGAGGAGACCAGCAGGTAGCGGTGGACACCGGCGCGGGTGGCGGCGTCGGCGAGCAGCGCGGCGGCCCCCCGGTCGACGCTGTCCTTGCGGGCGGCGCTGCTGCCGGGGCCGGCGCCCGCGGCGAAGATCACCGCGTCGGCGCGGTCGAGGTGCGCGGCGACCTCGGTGACGTCGGCGTGTTCCAGGTCGCAGACGACGGGGGTGGCTCCGGCGGCGTGCAGTGTCGCGGCCTGCTCGGGGTTGCGGATCAGACCCACCGGGGTGTCACCGCGCCCGGCGAGGTGACGTTGCAGCAGTAGGGCGATCTTGCCGTGACCTCCGGCGATGACGACTCGCATATGACCAAACTACCGGCGGTGCCGCCAGCACGTGCGGCACAAGGCGTCCCAACCCGAAGCGCGCGGTCCGGGTCTTGACGTTGACCTTTGGTCAAGGCCCAGTCTGGTGCCTGTCGGTCGCCGTGACCGGCACGAGGAGGAAGCCGACGTGGGGCTGCTGACCATCGGGGCGTTCGCCCAGGCGGCGGGACTGACACCGAAGGCCCTGCGCCTGTACGACCAGGTGGGGGTGCTGCTGCCGGCGGCGGTCGATCCCGAGTCGGGGTACCGGCTCTACGATCCGGACCAGGTGCCGCTGGCCCGGCTGGTCGCCCAGCTGCGTCGCATCGGCATGCCGCTGGCCATGATCCGCACCGTGTGTGGGTTGGCGCCCGCGGCGGCGGCTGAGGCGATCACCGCGTACTGGCGGCAGGTCACCGCCGACACCGCGGCGCGCGCCCGGCTCGCCACCATCCTCGTGGATCATCTGTCCGGAGGGAGCACCACCGTGTCATCACCGAACCCCACCCTTGCCGTCCGTTACGCCTCCGACTGTGAGACCGGTGCCGTGCGCGACAGCAACGAGGACGCCGCGTACGCCAGCCAGCGGTTGCTCGCCGTCGCCGACGGGATGCGAGGGGCCGGTGGCGCGGACGCGAGCGCTGCCGCCATCGACGCCCTCAGGCCGCTGGAGCTCACGGACGCGCCGGCCGTGGAGCTGCTGACGATGCTCGCCGGTGCGGTCGCCGACGCCGACCGTGCGGTGCGCGGGTTGGCGACCGACGATCATCAGCCGGTCACCACGCTGACCGCGTTGCTGCGCAGCGGCTCCCAACTGGCCCTCGTGCACGTCGGTGACACCCGGGCGTACCTGTTGCGCGACGGTGAGCTGTCGCTGTTGACGCAGGACCACACGTGGGTGCGGGCCCAGGTGGATCAGGGTCGCCTCGACCCCGTTGAGGCCGCCACGCATCCGCAGCGGGCGATGCTGGTGCGTGCCCTCGGCGCCGGTCCGCAGGTCGAGGCGGATCTCGCGCTCCGTACGGCGCTGCCCGGTGACCGGTACCTGCTGTGCTCCGACGGGTTGTCCGCCGTCGTCGACCGGGCCGATCTGTGCGCGGTGCTGGGCGCGGCCACCGATCCCGAGCAGACGGTGCGGGGGTTGATGGACCTGGCGCGGGCCGAGGGTGCGCCGGACAACATCGCCTGCGTCGTCGCCGACATGGTGGCGGTGTAGACGTCGCGGCGCTTCCCGCCGGGGTGAGGGCTCGGCGTCGGCGGGTGCGCTGAGGCAGCATGGAGGGGTGACGGAGAGCTTCGACGCGTTGACCTCGCTGGTGGCCGGTGGTGGGGTGGTGGTGCTCAGCGGTGCGGGCCTGTCCACCGAGTCGGGCATCCCCGACTATCGGGGGCCCAGCGGGGTGGCCCGGCGGCACACCCCGATGACGTTCCAGGCGTTCACCCGTGACCCCCTCGCCCGGCGGCGCTACTGGGCGCGCAGCCACCTGGGATGGCGGTTGATCGCGGGCGCGGCGCCCAACGCCGGGCACCGGGCGGTCGCCGGGCTGCAACGGGCCGGGCTGGTCGACGCGGTGATCACCCAGAACGTCGACGGTCTGCACGGCGCGGCCGGCAGCACGTCGGTGATCGAGTTGCATGGTCGCCTCGACGAGGTGACCTGCCTGGACTGCGGCAACCTGACCTCCCGGGAGGAACTGGACCGGCGGCTGCGCGAGGCCAACCCGGATTTCGTGGCCCGGGTCGCCGCGGTCAACCCGGACGGTGATGTGGATCTCCCCGACGAGCAGGTGGCGGCGTTCCGGCCGGTGGACTGCGGGATCTGCGGCACCGGCATGTTGAAGCCCGACGTGGTGTTCTTCGGCGAGACGGTGCCGCCGCAGCGGGTGGCGCGCTGCTTCGCGGCCGTGGGGCAGGCCCGGTCGTTGCTGGTGCTGGGGTCGTCGTTGACGGTGATGTCGGGGCGACGTTTCGTGATTCGGGCGGCGAAACAGGGCATCCCGGTGGCGATCGTCAACCAGGGTCCGACGCGGGGCGACGCACACGCCAGCGTGTGCGTCGACGCCCCGTTGGGTGCGCTGCTGCCGGAGCTGGCCGCCCGGGTCGCCGGCAACGCGGCGACGGTCGGGGTCTGAACGGCGGGCACGGGGGCCGGGGGTAGGACATCTGCGGGAAACACCGGCGCTGGTAGCGTTGGGAGCGCCGGTAACACCCACGTGGGAGAGACCGCCCGACAGCACGCAGGGCGGCGCCGAAGGGGCAAATCCTCCCCGGAACCTCTCAGGCAAAAGGACCTCGTGGGCAGGCACTGTGGAGCGCCCCCTGGGGTGCGACAGAGGGGGAGGCCGACACGTCGACCTCGCCCCGGGAGTGCCTCCTATGACCGTAGAGCAGTTCGCCACCCGTCACATCGGTCCCGGCCCCGACGACGAGCGTCGGATGTTGGAGGTCGTCGGGCACGGCTCGATCGACGAGCTGATGGACGCCGCGATCCCCGAGGTGATCCGCTGGCACGGCACCCTCGACCTGCCGGACCCGGCCACCGAGGCCGAGACGATCGCCGAGCTGCGCGCCCTGGCGGCCCGCAACACCGTCGCCGTCTCCATGATCGGTCTCGGCTACCACGGCACGCACACCCCGGCGGTGATCCGCCGTAACGTGCTGGAGGACCCGGCCTGGTACACGGCGTACACGCCGTACCAGCCGGAGATCAGCCAGGGCCGCCTGGAGGCGCTGCTGAACTTCCAGACGATGGTCACCGACCTGACCGGCCTGGCCACCGCGAACGCCTCCATGCTCGACGAGGGCACCGCCGCGGCCGAGGCCATGACCCTCGCGCGGCGGGCCTCCAAGAGCAAGAGCCGGGTGTACGTGGTCGACGCCGACGCGTTGCCGCAGACCATCGCGGTCATCGCCAGTCGGGCCGAGCCGCTGGGCATCGAGGTGCGGGTCGTCGACGTCGAGCGCGACGAGGTGCCGGCGGAGTTCTTCGGCCTGCACCTGCAGTACCCGGGGGCGTCCGGGACGGTCCGGGACCACAGCGCCCTCGTCGAGGCCGCACACGCCGCCGGGGCTCTCGTCACGGTCGCCGCGGACCTGTTGGCGTTGACGCTGCTGCGGGCGCCGGGCGAGATCGGGGCGGACATCGCCGCCGGCACCACCCAGCGCTTCGGCGTACCGATGGGCTTCGGTGGGCCGCATGCCGGTTACCTGGCGGTGCGGGCAGGCCTGGAGCGGATGCTGCCCGGGCGCCTGGTCGGGGTGTCGCGCGACGCGGACGGCAACCCGGCCTACCGGCTGGCGTTGCAGACCCGCGAGCAGCACATCCGGCGGGAGAAGGCGACCAGCAACATCTGCACCGCGCAGGTGCTGCTCGCCGTGATGGCCGGCATGTACGCCGTCTACCACGGCCCGGACGGGCTGCGTGACATCGCGGGGCGTACCCATCAGATGGCGGCGCGGCTCGCGGCCGGGCTGCGCGCCGGCGGCGTGGACGTCGCGGACGTCGCGTTCTTCGACACCGTGACCGTCAGCGTGCCGGGCCGGGCCGCGCAGGTCGTCGCGGCGGCCGCCGAGCGGGGCGTGAACCTGCGGCTGGTCGACGCCGACCGGGTGGGCGTGTCCTGCGACGAGACCACCACGCTCGCGCACCTGGCGCAGGTGTGGGCGGCGTTCGGGGTGCCCGCGTTCGACGGGGCAGTGGACGCGGCCCTGCCTGTCGACCTGGCCCGCACCAGTGACTTCCTCACCCACCCGGTGTTCCGCAGCCACCACTCCGAGACGGCGATGCTGCGCTACCTGCGCCGGCTGTCGGACTTCGACTACGCCCTGGACCGGGGCATGATCCCGCTCGGGTCGTGCACGATGAAGCTGAACGCGACCACCGAGATGGAGCCGATCAGCTGGGCGGAGTTCGCGCACATCCACCCGTTCGCGCCGGACGCGCAGACCGCCGGGTACCGGGAGATGATCGGCCAGCTGGAGTCGTGGCTGGCCGAGGTGACCGGCTACGACGCGGTCAGCGTGCAGCCCAACGCGGGCTCCCAGGGTGAGCTGGCCGGGTTGCTGGCGATCCGCTCCTACCACGCCTCGCGGGGTGAGTCGCACCGCGACGTGTGCCTGATCCCGTCGTCGGCGCACGGCACGAACGCGGCGTCGGCGGTGATGGCCGGCATGCGGGTCGTCGTGGTGGCCTGCGACGACGACGGCAACGTCGACCTGGTCGACCTCGACGCGAAGATCGACAAGCACCGGGACGCGCTCGCCGGGATCATGGTGACGTACCCGTCGACGCACGGCGTGTACGAGACCGGCATCGCGTCGCTGTGCGCGAAGGTCCACGACGCCGGCGGTCAGGTGTACGTCGACGGGGCGAACCTCAACGCCCTGGTCGGGTTCGCGAAGCCGGGCAAGTTCGGCGCGGACGTGTCGCACCTGAACCTGCACAAGACGTTCTGCATCCCGCACGGCGGCGGTGGCCCCGGCGTGGGCCCGGTCGCGGTGCGCGCGCACCTGGCGCCGTTCCTGCCCGGTGACCCGCTGGGCGCGCACGCGGACTCCACGCTGGCGATCTCGGCGGCGAAGTACGGGTCGGCGGGGATCCTGCCGATCCCGTGGGCGTACCTGCGGATGATGGGCGCCGAGGGGCTGACCCGGGCGACCGGTGTGGCGGTCCTGGCGGCGAACTACGTGGCGGCGCGCCTGCGGGGACACTTCCCGGTGCTGTACGCCGGCAACAAGGGCCTGGTGGCGCACGAGTGCATCCTCGACCTGCGGCCGTTGACGAAGGCGACCGGGGTCAGCGTCGACGACGTGGCGAAGCGGCTGATCGACTACGGCTTCCATGCGCCGACGATGTCGTTCCCGGTGGCGGGGACGCTGATGGTGGAGCCGACCGAGAGCGAGGACCTGGCCGAGCTGGACCGGTTCTGCGACGCGATGATCGCGATCCGGGCGGAGATCGAGCAGGTGGGTTCGGGGCAGTGGCCGGCGGCCGACAACCCCCTGGCCAACGCGCCGCACACCGCGGCGATGGTCAGCGGTGACGAGTGGCCGCACCCGTACCCGCGGTCGGTGGGCGCGTACCCGGCCGGGGTGGACCGGGCCGGGAAGTACTGGCCGCCGGTGCGGCGTATCGACGGCGCGTACGGCGACCGGAACCTGGTCTGCTCGTGCCCGTCGCCGGGGGCGTTCGAGGACTGACAACGCCGGGGGCGTTCGAGGACGAACGACGGCGAGCCGGGGCGGGCGGTGTTGGCCGCCCCGGCAGCCGCTGCGACCTGGGCTCGGTGTCCCTTACCGGGGGACCAGCCTGGGTCGACGGCGGCTATTCGGTGACTCTGAGTGGTCGATCAGGCGACGAGGGCGTGACGGGCGGGGCCACGGTGCGGTGCGATGCTGCTGCCGTCAGGGAGCAGCTCGCCGGTGTCCTCGAAGACGATGACACCATTGCAGAGCAGGCTCCAGCCCTGCTCACGGAAGCAAGCGAGGACTCGCGCGGCTTCCCGATCGGTGGCTTCAGCAGAGGGGCAGGTCGGTTGGTGCTGGCACATCGGGTTCTCCGGACTGTGGGGGCACTGTGTCATGGTTCACATGACCAGTGACGCACAGTACCAAGCGAAAGTGTCCAGCATCGAGCAGGTGCCCACCTGGCGCACCGGAAATCCACTGAACGGATGAGGAAGGTCGGACCGTACGGCGTGGAAACGCTCCCACAGGTTGGTGCCGCGGGCAGCGGCTCAGCTCAGTTGGCCGCGGGCAGCGGCCCGACCGCGTTGGTCGATGTGCCGGCGGCGCCGGCCGCGTGCCGAGGCGCCCTGACCGAACGCGCCCGACTGCAGTGGCGCCTCAGTGACGGCGGCGACCCCGCCGCACTCGCCGAGGAGTTCCTCGCCGCGCACGGCCTGCCACTGCACGACCTCACCCGACCCGCCACCCGCCAGCACGACACCGGGGTCTGCGGGGCGGCGCTCTACCTGTCCGCCGCGGCCGGGGCCCACCTGGCCGGCGCACCCGGCGCGGCGCCCGAGCCCGCGCCGACCCTGCCCGACCTCGCCGTCGTCGTCTACGACCACCGCCCCACCCGGGCCACCCCACCGGGCGCACCGGCGTCGCCGTGGTGGCTCGGCGAGTGGACCGAGAGCTGGACGCCGCGTCAACACGCCGACGCCGTCGACCAGGTCCGCGCCGCCATCGGCCGCGGCGACGTCTACCAGACCAACCTCGTCGGTCACGCCGCCGCCCGCTACGCCGGCGACCCCCTGCCCGCCCTCAGCCGCCTCGGCGCGCTCCCCGGCGCCCGCTACGGCGGCGTCCTCACCGGCGAGGGCTGGGCCATCGGCTGCGCCTCCCCGGAAACCCTCATCGAGGTGACCGACGGACATCTGATCACCCGACCCATCAAGGGCACCCGCCCGGCCACCGCCACCGGCCGCGCCGAACTCCTCGCCAGCGCCAAGGAACGCGCCGAACACGTCATGATCGTCGACCTGGAACGCAACGACCTCGCCCGCATCGCCCGCACCGGCACCGTCACCGTCGACGACCTGTTCACCGTCCGCCGCTGGTGCGACCTGTGGCAGGCCGAGTCGACAGTCCGCGCCGCGGCCGCTGACGGCCTCGGCCTCGCCGACCTGTTGCGCGCCACCTGCCCCGGCGGGTCCGTCACCGGCGCGCCCAAGCGCGCCGCCCTCACCCAGATCGCCGCCCTCGAACCCGTCGGTCGCGGCGCCAGCATGGGCGCGCTGGGATGGGTCGCCCCCGGCCGCGTCGACCTCGGCCTGACCATCCGTACCGCCGCCGCCGACGGCCAGCACCTGCACACCTGGGCAGGCGGCGGCATCACCTGGGACAGCGACGCGTCCGCCGAGGTCGCCGAAGCCGCCGCGAAGACAGCCCCGATCCGCGCCACCCTGGCCGGGCGGTGACCCCACCGCCACCGGCGATACGCTGACCGACATGACCATGCGGCCCATCCGGATCATCGGCGACCCCGTCCTGCGCACCGAATGTGAACCGGTCACCACCTTCGACGCCGAGCTGCGGGCCCTGGTCACCGACCTGATGGACACCCTGCTCGGCGCCCCCGGCCGCGCCGGCGTCGCCGCACCCCAGATCGGCGTCAGCGCCCAGGTGTTCGTCTACGACGCCGACGGGCACCGCGGCCACCTGATCAACCCCACCCTCGAACTGTCCGACGAGCTCCAGGACGACGAGGAGGGCTGCCTGTCCATCCCCGGGCTGTACTTCCCGACCGCCCGGGCCCTGCACGCCACCGCCCGCGGCGTCGACCAGCACGGCGAACCGTTGACCATCGCCGGCAGTGGGTTCCTCGCCCGCGCCCTGCAACACGAGACCGACCACCTGCGCGGCACGCTCTACGTCGACACCCTGCGCGGTGACATCCGCCGCCGGGCCCTGCGCGAGATCCGCGCCGGCCGCTTCGACTCACCCAGCCGCCGCCGCTGACCCGACCGCGGGCGGCACCACCCGAGACGAGCGGCGAGGCGTCACCGGGCCGTCAGCGTCCACTCCTCGTAGTCGGCGACCCGGGTGAACCCCACCCGCTCGTAGAGCCTTACCGCCGCCGTGTTGTCCGCCTTCACGTTCAACGTGACGTGCTCCACGGTATCGCGCAGCCGCACACACAACGCCGCCACCACCGCCGCGCCCAGCCCTCGCCCACGCCACAGCGGATGGGTCGTGACGTTGCCCAACGCCGCCACCCGGTAGGCCGGGGACCACACATGCACCCCGGCCACCGCCACCAGCTCACCGCCCTCGCGTACGCCCAGGTACTGCCCGGTGTCCAGCATCCGAGGATCGAACCAGTTCCCCGGGTACGCCCGCTCGTACAGGTGGCGCAGCCCCGGCAGGTCCGCCGGCCCGAGCACCACACCCTCCGGACGCACCGCCGACAACCGGACCGGATCGGTCAACGCCATCCGGTGGTGCGCACCACCGGAGTCCAACCGGAACGACCCGGCCAGCACGTCGGACAGCCCGGGGGAGAGGTGCGCGTACAACCGGGCGGGCAACCCCGGCGCAAGGTCGGCCAGCAGCGCCGCCAGCGCCCCGGTGTCCGCCGGCGCCGCGAACGCCAGCAGCGTCGGCGGGTCCACCCCGCGATAGAGCAACGCGACCTGCTCCCCGGAGCGGAACCACGAGGTGTACGGCCAGAAGAAGTCGTCCAGGTCACCCAACTGGTAGGCGTGCAGCACCGGATCACGGCCCAGCAACCGCGCCAGGACCGCACGGTCATGCTCGGGGCGTACCGCCATCAGCGGGCCACCCACTGGTCGTACCCGAGCTTCGCGACCAACGCCACCACCACGACCAGCAGTACCACCCGCACGAACCCCGACCCGCGGCGCAACGCCATCCGCGCCCCCAGCACCGCGCCGGCGATGTTGCACACCGCCATCCCCGCGCCCAGCAGCCACCACACGTGCCCGGTCACCCCGAACACCACCAACGCACCCAGGTTCGTGCCCGCGTTGACGACCTTCGCCATCGCCGAGCCGTGCACGAAGTCCGCCCCGACGACAGCGGTGAACGCCAACACCAGGAACGTGCCGGTCCCCGGACCGATCAGACCGTCGTACAGGGCGATGCCCACCCCGGCCACCGCGATCACCACCGCCACCCGCACCGGAGTCCGCTTCGCCGGCACCGCCACCACCCCCATCCGGGGACGCAGCAGCACGAACACCGCCACCGACACCAGCACCACCAGCACGACCGGCCGGTACGCCGATGCCGGCACCGCCCCGGCCAGCGCCGCGCCCACCCCCGCGCTGAGCACCGCCACCCCCGCCGCCGGTGCCGCCACCCGCCAGTCGACCTTCGTCCGGCGGGCGTACGTCGCCGCCGCGGTGGCCGTACCGAAGATCGCGGCCAGCTTGTTCGTGCCCAACGCGGTGGCCACCGGCAACCCCGGGGCAGCCACCAACAACGCCGGCAGCAGCAACAACCCACCACCACCGACCACGGCATCCACCCACCCGGCCATCGCGGCGGCGGCCAGCAGGGTACTCAGCGTCACGGCGTCCACGGGCGGCAATTCTCCCTACCCGACGCGCCCGACCAGCACCCGAGTGGCCAGCCTCACCCGGTCACCGACCCCTCGTACGCCGCAACCACACCCCCAACGCGCCGACCGCCACGAACACCAGCACGGAACACAGCAGCACCTTCAGCACCCGGCAACCATGCCACGGGCACGTAAGGTGCAGGAGTGCGCCTGGCCACCTTCAACCTGCTGCACGGACGATCCCTCACCGACGGGCTCGTCGACTCCGACCGCCTCGCCGACGCCGTACGCGCCCTCGATGCCGACGTGCTCGCCCTGCAGGAGGTCGACCGCGACCAACACCGCAGCGGCAAACTCGACCTCACCGCCATCGCCGCCCGCGCCCTCGACGCACCCCACCACCGCTTCGCCGCCGCCGTCGTCGGCACCCCCGGGGAACACTTCCGCCCGCTGCGCCACGACGACGACGGGCACGGCGAACCCTGCTACGGCATCGGCCTCATCAGCCGACACCCCGTACGCAGCTGGCACATCACCCGACTCAAACCGGCACCCGTCCGCTCACCGGTCTACGTGCCAGGCCCCCGCGGCGGCCTGATCCTCCTGCACGACGAACCCCGCGTCGTACTCGCCGCCATCCTCGACACCCCGTACGGCCCGCTCACCGTGGCCGCGACACACCTGTCCTTCGTGCCCGGCTGGAACGCCCGCCAACTGCGACAGACCGTCCGCGCCCTGCGCGCCCTGCCCGCCCCCCGCGTCCTGCTCGGCGACCTCAACCTGCCCGCCGGCGCGGCCCGCCTCGTCTCCGGCTGGCATCCACTGGGCCGCCGCCCCACCTACCCCTCCGGGCAGCCCCGCGTCCAACTCGACCACATCCTCGCCGACCGGCACGCCCTCGACCAGCTCCCACCGGTACGGGCGGTCACCGCACCGGCGTCCACCATCTCCGACCACCGCCCCCTGCTGGTCGACCTCGGCTGAGCGTCATCGCCCGACCGGCCGCACCGTGGCTCAGCCGCGCCCGGGGGAGCACCGCCCCGAGACGCAAGATTCCCTCAAGATCATTGCATCGACCCACTTCGACGATCATGCTGGTCGACACGCGCCACGATCAACTCGTCGGAGGCCACATGAGACGTCAGCGATCCACCTTCATCGCCGTATCCACCCTCATCGCTCTCACCCTCACCACCGCACCCACCCCCGCCAACGCCCAGAGCGCCGCGGAACCCCACCAGGTCACCGCCCTCACCGTCCGCCAAGCCGACGGGTACGCCACCCTCGCCTGGCAACCCGTCGACGGCGCCACCGACTACCAGATCGAACGCACCGCCATCGACGCCACCGGCACCCCCACCGGCGCACCGACCATCGTCGGTATCTGGCGACCCAACCGCCAGATCAACCAACAGGCACCCACCTTCGCCGACGCCGGCTTCAACCCCGGCGACACCTTCCAGTGGCGCGTACGCGCCCGCACCGACACCACCGAACAGCCCTACTCCGACCCGGTCGTCGCCACCACCACCGCACCCTGGGGCAACCCCACGACCCCCGGCGAGCAACTGCGCACCGGCTGGGAGACCACCAACGCCGCGCAGTACACCAGCGACACCGACGAGTACGCCTACACCGCCGCCATCGACGCCCTCAGCGACCGCGTCCGCGTCGTCGAACTCGGCCGCACCGTGCAGAACCGACCCATCAACATGATGGTCATCGGCCACCCCACCCCGGCGACCACCCCGGAGGCAGTCGCCGCCACCGCACCGGTGGCCATCAACTGCAACGTGCACGGCAACGAACCGGGCGACCGCGAGGCCTGCCTCATCATGGCCCGGCAACTCGCCTTCAGCACCGACCCCCGGATCACGGACCTGCTCAGCCGAACCACCGTCCTGATCGTCCCCACCATCAACGGCGACGGCCGGGCCAACAACACCCGCGGCAACTCCACCGGCCAGGACCTCAACCGCGACTACTCGCTCATCCGCCAGCCGGAAACCGCCGCGTACATCAAGATGGTCCGCGACTACCGACCCGTCGCCGGCTACGACGGCCACGAGTTCGGCAACTCCCGCGCCGGGGACCTGCCCATGCTGCCCCCGCGGCACCAGAACGTCGCCCAACCCATCTTCGACCAGTCCCAGGACATGATCGAAGGTCACATGTACGCCAAGGGCGCCGAAGCCGGCTGGTGGGCCTGCCCCTACGGTTGCGAAGGCGGCGGCAACATCGGCCTCAGCGAGGAAACCATCCTGCGCAACACCCTCGGCCTCAAGAACGTCGCCAACTCCCTGCTCGAACTGCGCAGCTCCGGCGGTCAGACCCGACCCGACGAGGGCAACACCGCCAACAACCGGCGCCGCAAGACCTACTCCGCGCTGTGGACGTTCCAGCAGTTCCTCGACTACCACCGCGCCGACCGTGCCGACATCCTCAACTCCCGCGCCGAGTCCATCGAGATCCAGGCCGCCAACACCGGCCGCCTCGTCTTCCGCGGCTCCCGACCCATCCCGGCCTACCCCGCCCCGCACCCCGGCGACAGCCCGCCGCCGCTGGACGCACCCCGCGCCGACCTCATCCTCGACAACGCCCCCTGCGCCTACAAACTCACCGACGAGCAGTACAACGGGGCCCGCACCGACGGACCCGGCGGCGTCGGCACCACCGTCGCGCAACGCATCGCCGCACACGGCTGGAAGGTCATCAAAACCGAGGACGGCTACTACGTCCCCCTCAACCAACCCGAACGCGGCCTCATCCCGCTGCTGCTCGACACCAAGGGCGTGGAGAAGCTGACCGACGGCGAACGCGTCTACCCGACCCTCACCGGCCGACGCAACGGACCACTGACCGTCTCCGGCTTCACCTGCGCCGACGACGCCACCATCAACGGCCCCGTCACCGTCCGGGCCGGCGCGGCACTCGTCGCGACCGGAACGACCATCAGCGGCCCGGTCACCGCCACCGGCGCCGCCGGCATCCTCCTCGCCGACAGCACCATCAACGGCCCGGTCCAGATCGCGAAGACCACCAACGCGGTCTCCGTCATCGACGTCACCATCGCCGGTCCGGTCAGCCTGACCGGCAACACCACCGGCACCGACGCACCCTTGCTGGCCGGAAACACCATCCGCGGCCCGCTCAACTGCACGGCAAACAGCCCCGCCCCGACCAACCTGGGCGTCGCCAACACCGTGCACGGCCCCCGCACCACCCAGTGCGCGGCACTGTGACGGCCACCTGACCGAACCGAACTGCCGGCGGCGCGGGTCTCGAACCCGCGCCGCCGGCACATCCCCACCCACCCGAAACCGTGGAGGCCGCCGTGTCGCAACCCGCCACCCCACCGCGACGCCCCCGACTGCTCACCCTCGGGCTCCTCGCGCCGACACTGCTGCTCGCCGCCTGCACCAGCAGCCCCGCGACTCCCCGCACCGACGCCGCACCACCGGCCAACGCACCCCAGGTCACCGGACCCCTCTGCGCCGCCCTGCCCACCGGCACCGACCCCGGAAACCCGACCTTCCTCGCCAGTCAGCCCGTCGACCAGGCGCTTCGGTGGATCCCCACCCTCACCACCTTCGAAGCGGCAGTGCGTACCAGCGGAGTCCTCACCGACCTGCCCACCGGCGCCGGCGTCACCATCCTCGCCCCCTCCGACGACGCCTTCGCCGCCAAGTTCTCCGAGGACAACTGGGACGACCTGATGACCCGCCACACCGACCAGCTGCGCACCCTGCTGAAGGCCCACCTGATCCAGGGAACCCACCCGATCGGCGAACTGGCGAACAGCGGCACCGCCACCACCCTCGACGGCACCACCGTCGCCATCACCCGCAACGGTCCCATCGTCCGCCTGGCCGACCGCGCCGACGCCGTCTGCGCCGACTACCAGGCCACCGACACCCGCATCCACATCATCAACGCGGTCCTCGGCCCGCTGCCCACCACCGCCAACGACAGCGACCACCGGGCACACTGACCGCGCTCACTCCTGGTTCACCGGCACCAGACCCGCCAGCGCCCGGTTGGTCCGGTTCGCGCGCACCGCGTCGCGCTGCTGCCCAGCCGTCACCTCGATGTACGTCTGCGACGACGCCAACGACGCGTGCCCCAACAAACGCATGATCTCCGCGGCGCTCGCCCCGTCCTCGGCCAACCGGGTCGCGAACGTGTGCCGCAACGCGTGCAACCGCGCACCCCGCGGCACCCGGTCACCGATACCCGCCCGCCGAAAACACGACTCGACGAGATACTGCAGCCCACCCCGGCGCAACGGCTCACCACGCCGATCCACCAGCAACGCCGAGCCGGGGCGCACCGACCGCGAACCGAAGCGCCGCGCCCGACTGTCCAGGTAGTCCACCAGCACCCGGTCCAGATCCGCCTCGATCGGCACCACCCGGGGCCGCCCACCCTTCCCGAGCACCTCGATCCGCCGCTCACCAGGCCGGCCACCCAGCGAGCCGACCCGTAGCGCCAGCAGCTCCGACAGGCGCAGCCCCGCGCAGAGCGCCACCGCCAACACCGCGACGTCCCGCTCCGGCCACGGGTCGCGCTGCCGACCCTCGTCGCGCGCGGCGGACGCGAGCAGCACCTCGGGAGTGTCCGCCCCCCGAAGCGGCTTCGGCTGGGGGAGTAGCGCCCGAGGTCGCCCGACCGCCGGCATCGGGTTGCCGGCCACGATCCCGTCGGCCACCAGGAACGTGAAGAAACTGTTCCAGGTGGACCAGGCCCGGTGCACCGACGCCGGCGCGCGGGGCCCGGCGAACCGGGCGAAGGCCGCCCGCATCACCCTGGGGGAGAGATCGGTGATCGACAGCGCGCCCAGGGGGAGGGGAGTGGCGGCGTCCCTGGCGACCAGGGCCGCCACCGCGTGCAGATCCCGACGGTACGCGGCCAGGGTGTGGGGGGAGGGCTTGCGGGTCGCTCGGGCGGTCAGGAACTCCTCGATCAGCACCATGAGCGATTCGTCCTGTTTGTCATGCATAAGGGATATTATGCAGCATTTTCGCGTTGCGGGGAAGCGTGGGGAGAGGGGGAGCGGACCCGGTCCGCACGGGAGGCGCCGCTGTCTCCTCAGGTGCCTGTAGAGCTGCCCCACGTGTGGGGCGGATGCCCGGCGCGTGGACCAGGTGTGGTTGGTTCTTCGAAGCCGACCACGTCCCGGCAAACACCATCCCGCTGTGGGTGGATGACCAGCGGTGAGGGTCGGCCCGTCCCTGCGCCGATGCGGGCGGTTCAAGCGCCGCTGGTCGGCGCGCCCCACGGATGCGCCGATGCGGGCGGTTCAGGCGCCGCTGGTCGGCGCGCCCCACGAATGGGGCAGCTCTACAGGCACCGAGCGACACATCGGCTCGCCTCCAGCGCCGCAGGCCAGTGGCGCTGCTGAAGAAGCACGTATCGTGCGCGGCATGACGTCGCCCGTCGCCACCTGCCCCGCCTGTGGTCGACCCGGCACGCCCACCGTCTACCGGGACCCGGTCCACCCCGTCGATGTGGTCTGCCCCGAGGGGCACCAGTGGCGGCCGGACGGCGAACCCGGGTGGGCTCCCTCAGCATCGCCCACCGTCGTGGCTGGACGCCCTCACGCTGACGGCGCCTCGACACAACCCCTGGACGTCCACAAGGACGGACGGAACTGGCGGATCGGCACGGCCAGCGACGTCGCCTGGCTCGCCGGTCACACCACACAGGGCCTCGCGATCACCACCGCGATCCCGGAGGTGTTCGACGCGTACGCCACCTTCCACCCGCCCGAGGGTGTCGGTGTGGACGCCCACGAACAGGCCGTGGTCCGCGAGCTGGCGGCACGTACCGCGGAGCAGCCCTGGTGGCTGGGCTACCTCGACACCGGCGCGCACGACGTCGTCTTTCCGCGTGCCCCGAGGGTGTCGCTCTACTGGGGTTGGCCCTACGTCCTGGTCGAAGCGGGACCCGAGCAGGCACTCACCTGGCGGACCGGTCACATGCGCGGTGACGGTCCGCTGCCCGACCTGTTCTTCCCGGCGGATCACTCCTGGCTCGTCTCCGCCCTGTGGGACGACACCTGGACCGACGTCGGCGGCAGCGCCGCTGTCATCGCCGGTCTGCAACGCAACCCGCTGGTCAGTGCCCGCCGCGTGCGACCCGACGAGGACGCGTGTCCGCCGGGGCTGACGCGCGACTGAGAGTGCCCATCGGTGGTCGAGGGGGCCGTCAGATAACGCAGCTTTACATAATGTGCATTATCGAATCAGGATTCAGGTCGCGGATAGAGGGGGTAGCCGGTCAAAACTCTCCGACGACGGTGTCGGCCCACCTGGCCCAAGCGTCACGCCAGCGTCGGTCGACGGCCTCGCGCTCGCTGATGGGCGCGCCCTGTCGGGGCATGAGATGTTGCCGTTCGCGCCAGGCGCGTTGAGCCGGGTGGCTGGACACGCCTTCACCCAGCCCGGTGCCGTACAGCAGGATCTCGTTGATGGCGCGGTCACGCAGCGTCGGGTGCTCATCGAACCAGGTGGTGTCGTCAGCGAGGCTGGTGACGTGGGCGACGATGTCGCTCACCGTACGGTCGGCGTCTGGTTTGTCCTGATCGGTGAGTTGCCTCTGTCGGCGTACGGCGGCCTGCCAGAGCGTCGACCAGTACGGGGGCAGGTGCGGCGGTGCTCCCCCGTCGGCCATCCAGGCGTTGTGGTCCCGACGGGTGCGCAGGGCGGCGTCGATGAGCGCCCTATGTGGTTCCCGGGCCAGGCCGGGCGGCAGGGCGACCGGTTCCGTGGGCGGTGTCTCCCCCGCAGGGCGGCTGCCCAGTGCGTCGAGCAGTGGCGTGAGGTCGGTGACCGAGCCGAGGTGGACGGTGGCCGGGTGCCAGTCGCGGGCCGTCACGGTGATCTCGACACCGTCGCGTTCGCAGCGGGTCGCCCACCACCGGTGGCCGGCTCGTACCGTGCGGCCGGGAACTGGCTGCTCGTCGACCAGGACAGTCGTGTCGTTCTCGGTCCATTCGACGTCGGAGAACCGGTCTCCGGTGAGTCGCATGCCGTGTTCGAGGTGCGCGCGTAACGGGCCGGCGTTGACCGGGAGGTCGGCCCAGCGGGCAGTGTCGACGGTTGCCCACGGTCCGGCGGTGGGGTCGCCGTGCACGATCCGGACGACGGTGATCGTGCCGTTGAAGGTCTCGGTGCCGGCGAAGCACCCGGCCGCCGGGCGGTCGGGGCCGGTGAGCGCAACGACCGGTGTCGCGCTGTCCAGCAGTTCCTGGCGGACGCGTTCGGTCTGTTGCACGAAGCGTTCATCCGGGCCGGGCGACGGGTCACGTTTCATCCCGGCCTCCTCGTCGGTACTGGCTGTCCCCTGCTGCCGTTCACCATGGTGCCAGTGCGGGCGAGATCGGGCGAAGGTGCTGGCCGGGCTGGGTATGGCCCGGCCAGCACCCAGGGTCGCTTCCGCTCAGGTGATGGTCGTGGAGGTGGTCGGCGAGTACGAGTAGCAGAGCCAGCCGTTCGCGGTGATCGTGAAGCTGCCCCAGGTGACGGTGGCGTTCGCCCAGCCGCGGGTCAGGTTCAGAGTGCGGGCCTTGGCGGCCCAGCCGAGGCCGATGCCGGAGTAGTAGCCGTCGTACTCGTCGTAGTTCTGGGTGGAGTAACCGCCGTTGTCGGCGATCTCGACGTGCCAGTGAATGTCCCACGGGCCGCCGGAGTCGTGCACGAGGGTCATGCCGGTCGTCAGTACGGCACGACCGCCGCCTCTCGGGTCGAGGCCGACCCAGGAGGTGCCGCAGTCGCCCGTTGCCTGGCCGTAGCTGTTGGTCGAGAAGGAGCTGCCCTTCTTCAGGACGCCCTGTCGGGGCACGTAGGTGCCTTTGGTGGCTGCCTCTGCCTTGTCGGTGGGCACCGAGGCCTGGGATCCGTCGGGCAGGGTCACGATCCGGTGGCCGTGAGCGTTGGCTACCTCGGCGTCGAAGCCGACCAGGGTCATGCCCAGTGTCGCGGTGGAGGCGGTGGAGTCCGGTGCGGCGGCGTTCGCCGGGATGGAGGTCAGACCGGAGGCCGCCAGCGCGAGAGCCAGCAGTGCCGCCGCAGAGATGGACCTGCGGCGCGCGCTTGTACGCGTCATTCAGTTCTCCCCGTGTTGGTTGGTGCCGCTCCCCAAGTTCGGGCTGTCAGGTGTTCGTGCGGCGCAGCCAGTCCTGAGTGAGCGACCGCAGCAACGCGGGTTGTTCGTACGGCAGGTAGTGCCCCGCCGCGTCGATCACGGTGAAGGTGCCGCGCGGATAGCGGCGCATGGCGCGGAACTGGTCGGCGTAGCCGACGATCCTGTCCTGTCGGCCGGTGATCACCGTGACCGGGCCGTCGAAGACGACGTCGGCGTTTTCGTCGGGCAACGCGTAGTCGGGCCCGGTCTGCAGCTTCTCCTGGAAGGTCGCGTCACCGGGACCGCCGGAGTTCAGTGCCGCGAGCACCGTCGCGACGACAGTTGACGTGCGATTGCCCAGGGCGGCGTCGAGGTGGGCGTGCAGGGCTGCGGGAGCTTCGTCGAGCCAGCCCTCGGGCGCTTCCGGCGGCGGGTCGTCGGGCAGGTCCCGGCTGTCGCGGGCGATAGTGACGCCCGGGCAGACGAGAAGCAGGCCGCGGACGAGTTCGGGTCGTCGGCGGGCGATGCCGGTGGCCAGGTACGCGCCGTAGGAGCCGCCGGCGAGCAGGACCGGCGCGTCGACGTGGTGGTCGAGCCACCCGCACACGGTGTCCAGCACCGCCTGGGACGTTGGTGGGCAGTCCGTGGGGCTGTCGCCGTGGCCGGGTAGGTCCAGGTATGTCTCTCGCAGGCCCGCGCCCGCGAGGGCTGGGCCGAACGCGGCAGCCGTGGCGGTGCGGGTCATGCCGAACATCGGCAGGCACACCACCTCTGGTGCTGTGCCCGGTGACTGGTCGACTGCCAGGTTCATTGTCGGGCTCTCCCCTGCTGGCCGGTGCGGTCCATTCTGTACTGCTCGTCAGGGGTTCGGTTGCCCGCCGTGAATGTGGGTGAGGGTGGTCTCAGCGCTGGCGTACCTGCCTCCCTGGGGCGCGCGGGAGTCGATGGGGTCGTCGGCGCCGACGACGTGGGCGGCGTGGTCTTCCGCGTTGTCGACTGGCGTGTAGCCGAGTTGGATGCCGGCGTCGAGGTCCCAGAACCGGCGGGTGTTGGCGGAAACGGCGTAGGCGGTGGCGAAGGAGACGTCGGGTGCGGTGATGGCCGCTCGGATGAACCCGAGGCAGTCGCGTGGGCTGAGCCAGGTGGCGAGATATCGGGCGTCGTCTGGTCTGTCCTCGTAGCTGCCGATGCGCAGGCACACCACGGACAGGGCGAACTTGTCCGCGTACAGGCGGGCGAGAGCCTCGATTGTCACCTTGCTCACTCCGTAGAAGCCGTCCGGTCGGACCGGGTCTTCGGGGTTGACGGTCTTTCCGACGGGGTGGAAGCCGGTGACCCGGTTGCTGCTGGCGAGGACGACCCTGTCGACCTGTTGCCGGCGGGCGGCCTCGAGGACGTGGAACGTGCCCAGCACGTTGGCGTCCAGCAGGTCGGCGAGTGGGGCCTCGTCCGGCAGCCCGGCGAGGTGGATCACCACGTCAGCGCCCTCGAACGCCGAGATCAGGGCGTCGAGGTCGGTGAGGTCCAGGCGGATGACCCGCTCCACCGGTGACTGCGCGGTCAGTGGGTCGCGATCGATGAGGACGAGGTGGCGGGTCTCGGCGCGCAGGGCGTGGCGGAGTGCGCTGCCGATGCGGCCGGCGGC
The DNA here is from genome assembly GCF_018070425.1 of Micromonospora sp. C81. Lineage (NCBI taxonomy): Bacteria > Bacillati > Actinomycetota > Actinomycetes > Micromonosporales > Micromonosporaceae > Micromonospora > Micromonospora sp. C81. Next base: position 130,792 of record NZ_JAGPXS010000015.1, on the reverse strand, counting down.
GCCCGTGATGACCACGGTCCCGAAGGGTGGACTCATGTCGGCAGTCTCTCCTCCCCTACCGACAGGTCTTCGCAGGCATTATGATGATCGAACTTCGTCGATCACGGTGGGGCGTTGCCCGCATCACACCTGAGCTGCGAACCTTCTTAGGGTAAGCGCCGTCGCTGTCGCCGACCTCACGTGCGCCCCTCGCAGGGGAATTCTCGCGCTGGGCCGCGCCGTTGTCCGTTCGGAAGATCAGAATTACATGATCGAATGGAAGTGTCATGCGCATGCGTTCAGACGCGGTCGTGCTGTTCGGCGTCACGGGAGACCTCGTTTCGAAGAAGCTGTTCCCGGCGTTGTACGAGTTGACCCGGCGCGACCGTCTGGACGTCCCGGTGATCGGGGTGGCCCGCTCCCCCTGGGATGATCAACAGCTCGTCACGATGGCCCGCAAGTCGGTCGCTGAGGCCAACGACGAGGTCGACGACGAGACTTTCGACCGGCTGGCGGGGAACCTTTCGATGATCTCCGGCAACTACGCGGATCCGGTCACCTATCAGCGGTTGGCGGAGCGTCTGCGGGGTGCCGAGCGGCCGGTCTTCTACCTGGCGATTCCTCCGGCGGTGTTCGGTGCCGTCGTCGACGGTCTCGCGGCGGTCGGTCTGGCTGACCGGGGCCGGGTGATCGTGGAGAAGCCGTTCGGGCGGGACGTGGAGTCCTCCCGCGAGCTGGACCGCACGCTGCGGGCGACCTTCGACCCGGAGCGGGTGTTCCGCATCGATCACTACCTCGGTAAGGAAGCCGTCGAGGGCCTCTACGCCTTCCGGTTCGCCAACCGGCTGTTCGAGCCGTTGTGGAACAGCGAGCACATCGACAACGTTCAGGTCACTCTTGCCGAGGGTTTCGGCACGCAGGGTCGGGCCGGTTTCTACGACACCGTCGGCGCCACCCGTGACGTGTTGCAGAACCACATTCTGCAGGTTGTCGCGCTGGTGGCGATGGAGGCGCCCGCCGCTGACGACGCGGCCGCGTTCCGTGAGGCTGAGGTCGCGGTGCTGCGGCAGATCGAGGCGCTGTCGCCGCAGTCCACGGTGCGGGGTCAGTACGCCGGGTACCGCGACGAGCCGGGTGTGGCTGCGGACTCGAACACGGAGACGTTCGTGTCCACCCGGTTGACGATCGACTCCCCCCGCTGGGCGGGTGTGCCGTTCTACCTGCGTGCCGGTAAGTCCCTTGCGGGGACGGCGACGGAGGTCGTGGTCGAGTTCAAGCAGCCGCAGCGGTCGCTCATCCCGGCCGAGCGGGGCACGGTGACGGCTGCGAACCTGTTGCGGTTCCGCCTCGGGCGTGGTGACGGCATCACGATGTCGATCCAGGCGAAGAGCCCGGGCGCCGAGGTGGCGAGCCGTGCGGTGGACCTGTCGGTCGACTTCGGCATGGCGCTGGGTCGCCGTCAGGAGGCGTACGAGCGGTTGCTCGACGACGCGATGGATGGGCAGCATCTGCGCTTCGCGCGTGAGGAGACGATCGAGCAGGAGTGGCGCATTGTCGAGCCGATCCTGGATCTGCCGGCGGCGGTGCAGTCGTACGAGAAGGGCAGTTGGGGTCCGGCGGACGCCGACGCGTTGGCTGGCGGCTGGCACACCCCGGATCTGCGCTGATCGTCAGGTCCGTGCGGTCGCTGACTGACCGCTCAGCTCACCGGGATGACCGTCCGGCGACGGTGAGGTTTGCGGTGTGCGTGTGGTGTGGGCACGTTGTGCGGGACGTCCTTCGTCCTCCTCGGAGAGGAAGCACCGCATGCTTTCCGCACTCGATCGTCGGCACACCGTCGCGCCGCCCGGTTACAGCAGGTGGCTCATTCCCCCGGCGGCGTTGGCCATCCACCTCTGCATCGGCCAGGTTTACGCGACCAGCGTCTACAAGAACTCGCTGATCGCCCACTTCGACGCCAGTCAGACGGCGATCGGGGTGATTTTCAGTATCGCGATCGTGATGCTCGGGTTGTCCGCGGCCGTGGCCGGGACCTGGGTGGAGGCGAACGGCCCGCGTAAGGCGATGTTCGTCTCGGCCTGTTTCTGGGCGGCGGGCTTCCTGGTGGGTTCGCTGGGCATCGCCACGAAGCAGCTGTGGTTGCTGTATCTGGGCTACGGGTTGCTCGGCGGCATTGGTCTGGGCATCGGTTACATCTCCCCTGTCTCCACGTTGATCAAGTGGTTCCCGGACCGGCCGGGTCTGGCCACCGGGTTGGCGATCATGGGGTTTGGTGGTGGGGCGATGGTCGCCTCTCCCCTGTCCCGGCAGTTGTTGTCGTTCTTCGACGCCGGTTACGACCCGTCCAACGCGGGGTCGACGGCGTCGGGCAGCGCCCTGGTGTGGTTGTTCGTGACGCTCGGCCTGGGTTACTTCGTGATCATGATGTTCGGGGTGGCGAACGTTCGGGTGCCCGCGGAGGGCTGGCGCCCGGCCGGCTTCGACCCGGCGAGCGTCGCGGCGAAACCGCTGGTCACCACGGCGAACGTGTCGGCGGCGAACGCGGTGAAGACCCGCTCGTTCTGGCTGCTGTGGGTGGTGTTGTTCTGCAACGTCACGGCGGGCATCGGCATCCTGGAGCAGGCCAGCCCGATGATCCAGGACTTCTTCCGGGACAACGGCACCTCGGCGGTGAGCGTCGCCGCGGCCGGCGGGTTCGTGGGTCTGCTGTCGCTGTTCAACATGGCGGGCCGGTTCGTGTGGTCGTCGACGTCGGACGTCATCGGCCGCAAGCCGATCTACATGGTGTACCTGGGTGTCGGGATGGTGCTGTACGCGCTGCTGGCTCTCGTGGGGCAGACCGCGACGGCACTGTTCGTGTTGTTGGCGTGCGTGATCCTGTCGTTCTACGGCGGCGGGTTCGCGACAGTGCCGGCGTACCTGCGGGACCTGTTCGGCACGTTCCAGGTCGGTGCGATCCACGGCCGGTTGTTGACCGCCTGGTCGGCGGCGGGGATCGCGGGTCCGCTGATCGTCAACGGGTTCCTCGACGCGCAGGGTGAGCCGGGTTCGTTGACGGCGGCGGCGTACCGGCCGGCGCTGTTCACGATGGTGGGGGTGCTGGCTGTGGGCTTCGTGGCGAACCTGTTGGTGCGGCCGGTGCCGCAGCGCTACCACGAGCCGTCGGCGGATCGGGACGTTGACGAGGACAAGACGGCGCAGAGGAGTGGTACGCGATGAGCGACGACAGCCGATCCGGGCAGCAGGCCCGGTTGTGGATTTCGTGGTTGGTGGTGGCGGCGCTGCTGGGCTACGGGGTGACGCAGACGGTCATCACCGCGGCGAAGCTGTTCACCCAGTGACCCGGGTCCGGCGGTCTCTGACTGGGCGAAAGCGAGGTCAGAGGCCGCCGGAGACCCGCAGGACCGTGCCGGTGGCGTACGAGGCGTCGGCGCTGAGCAGCCAGGCGATGGCGGCGGCGATCTCGTCGGGTTCGCCGGCGCGGCCCAATGGGATGCGACCGACGGCGGTGTCGGCGCGGTCGGGTACGCCGGAGTCGGCGTGGATGTCGGTGCGCACGATGCCGGGTGCGACGGCGTTGACCCGGATGCCCTTCGGGGCGAGTTCCTTGGCCAGGCCGACGGTGAGGGTGTCGGTGGCGGCCTTCACGGCGGCGTAGTGCACGTATTCGCCGGGGCTGCCGAGGGTCGCGGCGGCCGACGAGACGTTGACGATCGCGCCGCCGTCGGTGAGGCGGCGGGCGGCTTGCTGGGCGCAGAGGACGTAGCCGACGAGGTTGACGTCGACGACGCGGCGCAGGTCGTCGACGCGCAACTCGGTGAAGGGCCCGATCGGGCTGGTGACCCCTGCGTTGTTGACCAGGCCGGTGAGCGGGCCGAGGTGGGCGGCTGCGTCGAACAGCTCGGCGACCTGGTCGGGGTCGGTGGTGTCGGCGCGTACCGCGATGGCCTGTGCGCCGGCGGCGCGCAGGTCGGCCAGGACGGCGGTGGCGGCGGCTTCGTCACGGCGGTAGCACAGGGCGACGTGGTGACCGGCGTTGGCGAGGCGGCGGGCAGTGGCCGCGCCGATGCCGCGACCACCGCCGGTGATGACGGTGACGGGTGCCACGGTGCCTCCCCAGGGGTGCTGACGGCTGCGCAGGTGTCGTGCCGACGCTACCGTGACCGGCGCGGGTCGGTCGTCGAGAGGAGAGTCACATGCGGCGGGCTTTGGTGCTCGGTGGTGGCGGGGTGACCGGGGTGGCCTGGGAGTTGGGGCTGCTGGCGGGTCTGGTCGAGCGGGGTGTGCCGGTCACGGAGGCGGACCTGGTGGTGGGGACGTCGGCGGGTTCGGTGGTCGGCGCGCTGGTGTGCTCCGAGCTTCCGGTGCAGCGGTTCTACGAGGAGCAGTTGGCGCCGCCGTCGAGTGAGGTGGCGGCGCGGTTGGGCTTCGCGACGCTGGCGCGGCTGGTGTGGGCTGGTGGTCGTACCCGCGACGCGGCGCGTTCCCGGGCCCGGATCGGGGCGATGGCGTTGGCGGCGCGTACCCCGTCGGAGGCGTCGCGACGCGCGGTGATCGAGGCCCGCCTGCCGGAGCGGGAGTGGCCGCGGCGGCGGCTGCTGGTCACGGCGGTGGACGCGTCGTCCGGTGAGTTCGTGGTGTTCGACCGGGACAGCGAGGTGTCCCTGGTGGACGCGGTGGGTGCGAGTTGCGCGGTGCCCGGGGTGTGGCCGCCGGTGACGATCGGCGCGCGCCGGTTCGTCGACGGCGGGATGCGCTCGACGGTGAACGCGGACCTCGCGGCCGGCGCGGAGCGGGTCCTGGTGCTCGCGCCGACGTCGGCGGCGATCGGGCCGATGCCGCGGCTGTCGGCGCAGGTCGACGGGTTGCGGGCGGCCGGGTCGCGGGTGTCGGTGCTGACGCCGGACGCGGCGGCGCGCACGGCGATCGGCCGCAACGTGCTGGATCCGGCCCGGCGGGCGGGCGCGGCGCGGGCCGGGCGGGCCCAGGCCGCCGCGGTGCTGGACGAGGTGGCGGCGCTCTGGGCTTGATCGCTTACGCTCACCGCCTGTCCGGTCTGACGATGGAGGTGCGCGGTGGCGAGTGTGGGTGTCGGCGACGTGGTCGAGGATTTCGAGCTGCCTGATGAGACGGGCACGCCGCGGCGGCTGTCGGAGTTCCTGGCGGCGGGGCCGGTGGTGCTGTTCTTCTACCCGGGGGCGATGACCCGTGGGTGCACGGCGGAGAGCTGCCACTTCCGGGACCTCGCGGCGGAGTTTACGGCGTTGGGCGCGTCCCGGGTGGGCATCAGCCGCGACCCGGTGGCGAAGCAGGCGGAGTTCTCCAAGCTCAACGGGTTCGACTATCCGCTGCTCTCGGATGAGGACGGGACTGTGGCGCAGCAGCTCGGGGTGAAGCGGCGGCTGCCGTTGGGGCCGTTGAGCACGAAGCGGATGACGTTCGTCATCGGCGCCGACAGTCGGGTCATCGAGGTGATCCACAGCGAGGTCAGCATGAACGACCACGCGGACCGGGCGCTGCGGGCGTTGGGCGGCTGAGTGGGCGCGAGCCCTGTGCGGCGGGTGTCGCAGCCGGCTGGTATCAAGACAGCAATCAAACAGGTGTACGGAAGAGGGTTGTGATGGATGCCGGCCAGGGTTTGTCCACTAGCGAGGTGCAGAGCATCCGGGAGGCGTTGGCTGCCGGGCGTAAGCCGCGGGTGGTGTTCACCGCGTCGGCGGGGCAGATCGCCGGTCAGGTCGGTCAGGTGATCGAGCTGACCGACCCCGAGGTGTCCGACGAGTTCGTGGTGGTGCGTTTCGGCCGCGACGAGTTGCCGTTCTCCCCCGCGGACCTGGCCGTGGCGCCCAAGGGTGTGACGCGTCGGGTGGTGGAGCCGAAACCGGAGCCGGAGCCGCAGGAGTCGCCGGTGGCGGCGGCGCCGGAGTTCGTGTTGGACACGCCGCGGGTGCCCGCGCAGCGACAGGAGGAGCCGAAGGTGGAGCAGACCGAGAAGCCGCCGGCGCGGCGGGCGGTCAAGGCCGTCAAGCCGAAGGGTCCCGCGGGTCTCACGGTGACGCTGGCGTACGCCGACGGTGAGTGGACCGTCGCCGCGCAGCAGGGCAGCAAGGCCCTGGCGAAGCCGTACGTGGTGAAGCCGGCGGAGGCGTTGAAGATGGTGGGCCTGGTCGACGTGCCGGGTGTGCAGGAGGCGGTGGAGCAGATCCTCGGCACCGAACGGGCCGAGGCGGAGCAGCAGGCGGACAAGCTGCGCGCCGAGCTGGCCGAGATCGAGGCCCGGTTGGCGGAGTTGCGCGAGGCCCGCTGAGGCGGGTCACGGCCGGCTGTGGTGCGCCAGCAGCCGGGTGAGCAGGCGGGTCAGCTGGTCGCGCTCGGTGGCGGACAGCGGGGCGAGCAGGTCACGTTGGACGCGGTCGAGGGTGTCGCCCAGCCGGCGGGCCTCGTCGGCGCCGACGTCGGTGATGCTGATGACGTTGCGGCGGCGATCGGCCGGGTCGGGGGCGCGCACGACGAGCCCTCGGCCGGCCAGGTCGTTGATGGCCGCGACGACGTCGCTGCGGTCGATGGCGCAGCGGCGGCCGAGGTCGGCCTGACTGGCCGGGCCGTCCTCGGCGAGCGCGGTGAGCAGCCGGTAGTGGTAGCCACGGAGGTCGTGGGCGGCGAAGCCCTCGCTGAGCAGGCGGGCGGCATGGCCGGCGGTCTGGTTGAGCAGCCAGGTCGGGGCGCTGCGGAGCCCGGCGGGTGACTGCGGGGCCACGGGATCCATGGGTGCAGCCTACCAGTAATCGTTGGCGCGACCCACGATCTGGTGTTACGTTGGCGGCTCCAACGTTGGCGTTGCCAACGTTTTGAAGGAGGCCCCATGTCCACCGCCCCCACCCTCAACGGCCAGGTCATCGGCCAGGCCCACTACGCCACCCGCGCCCTGCTCGAACGGGCCGTGGCACCGCTCGGGCTCAGCTTCGGTCAGGTGCTCGCGCTCAACGTCCTCGCCGCCGGCCCCGTCGAGCGGGCCCGGCTCGTGCACCGGGTCACCAGCACTCTCAAGATCGACGAGCCGGCCGTGCGCGAGGTGACCGACGCCCTCGTCGACGCCGACCTCGCCCAGGTCGACGGACCCGCCCCGCACATGCGGCTCACCGACACCGGTCACGCCACGCAGGCCCGCGTCGCCGACGCCGTCGCGGGCATCACCGCCCGGCTGTACGGGGACATCCCGGCCGACGAACTCGCCGCCGCCGCCCGGGTGCTCACCCTGGTCACCCAGCGGGCCAACGACGAACTGGCGGGTGTCGTCTGACCTGACAGCGGCTCAGGTGAGCCGGTTCATGGCGGCCCGGATCCTCAGCCAGGACGGGTCGGTCCCGGAGTCCTCGCTGACCACTTCCAGGTCACCCGGCTGCCAGGTCCGCGTCCCGTCGGTGAGGTCGAGCTGGTCCATGTCGACAACCGACGCCTCGGAGGTGGCGGCGAGGAACTCGGTCACCGCGGCCCGGGGCGCCTCGTCCGTGCCGATCCGCCCTCCCGACAGCAGGAGAAGCATGCCGTCGTTGCCCGCGACGACGAGGTCACCCGCGGCGGTGGCCGCCAGCGCCGTCACCGCGGCCCCCGGCAGCACCTCGTGCTCAGTCACCCGTTTCCCGTCGATCTCCAGCTCGACCACCGCGCCCTCGGGTGTCCCGATCCAGAGGACCCCGGCAACGGACCGAACACGACGTTGTGGCGGGACCAGGCGTGCATCTCGTCCAGCCATTCCTGCGGGTACGGGTACCCCGGACTCGGCTCCCCCAGCGTCATGCTCAGGACGCGCCGTAGCGAGGGGAACTCGAACACCTCCAGCGAGTTGTCGTACGCGTTGCCGCGTACCGCGAAGTGCCGGCCGTCCGAGCTGAAGGTCGGAGCCTCGTAGCCGTCGCAGTCCAGGACCAGCGCACGGCGCAACGGCCGCAGCACCGGCCCGGTGTCCTCAGAGAAGAGCACCAGCGTGGCACCTTGGCCGCTCTGGAGGGTGCACACGAGGCCGCCCGCCGGGTGCGCCACCACCCCGGTGTCCCACCCAGGGCCGATGGAGGTCGTTCCCGAGGCGAGGTCGAGCGCGACTGACTGTTCCCATCCGTTCTCCCCGTCGGCGGGCGACAACCAGAGCGTCCGACCGTCCGGACTGAACGCCACCTCGCGTTGGTACTCGGTCGGCGCAACGCCGTCGATCGGCGAGGTGCCTGACGGTGTCCAGCGGGCGACGCTCTCGGCGTCCGCGACCACCAGCAGCGCCTCGCCAGGATGCCAGGCGGCGGAGGGTGTCCGCTTGGACCGCTCATAGCCGATGTCGTCGCCGTAGACGGACGAACCGGCGCCGACGGCCCCGCACTCCCGCAGCTGCCCGTCCCCGTACTCCCAGATCCTGACCGCCGGACGGTCGGCGTCCCAACCGGCCACCAGCGGAAGGTGGGGGTGGCACAGCAGCCGCTGCACCGTCGCTCCAGAGTGGATCCGCGCCAGAATTTCCACCGGCACACCGTACCGGCGAGGCGGACCCGTGATCGTCCCCGACGGGCAATCACCGGAGTAGATGCGAGCTCGAACGCCCGGCTCCGGGAACGCCGTCAGAAGTAGTCGAGCAACTGCGCCGGCCCGCCAGCGCCGAGGAGGTCGAGCGCGGCCGGGTCGACACCCGCGCTGTGGTGCAGCAGCCCGGCCTGCGCGACCGCGCGGGCCCGCGCGGCGCCGGCGTAGAGCAGGGCGAAGCCGCGTACGTCCAACCGCAGGTCAGCCTCGCCGCTGACCCGGGTCAGCTCGGCGGCGCCGTCGGCGACGGTCAACCGCCAGGTGCCGGTGTTCCACTCAGCGAGGGTGTCGGTGAGGCCGAAGTCGACGACGCCCCGGGTGTGGGCGGGCCACCCCCGCGCGCTCACCGCGCGGGCGACGTCGACGGGTCGGTGCATCCACAGGTCCCGCTCGTGGTCACGGGCCGACTCCAGTGGCAGGACGGTGCTGACCGCGTCGCCGTCGAGCGGGCACAGCCGCAGCGTCGGCGCGACACTGGCCCAACTGCCGAGCACCCCGACGAGCTCCCGCGCGGCCTCGGCGGTAACGGCCAGGGCCTCGTCGACGGTGAGCACCGAGTCGGCGCCGTAGCCCGATCCCCGCTGCCAGGTGGCGTAGCCGACCAGGTCGCCGCCGCGCTCGACGAGGGTGAGACCGTCGCCGGGCAGACCCCGGTCGGCGGCGAAGAAGTCGAACAGCTCACCCCGGCGGGTCAGCATGCCGTTGCGGTGGCAGGCGACCCGCTCGTACAGGTCGGCGACGGCGGGCAGGTCGACCACCGCGCCGGCCCGCACGGTCAGGTCCGGGGAGGGCCGGTGCCGGGGCAGCGCGGCGGTGGCCAGATCGACGGTACGCAGCACACCGGCGGCCTCCCACCCACAGGCCCGGTAGGGGGCGGCGACGGTCGGGTAGAGCGCGCTGATCGCCGCCCCCCGCTCGTGGGCCCCGCGCAGCAGACCGGTGAGCATGGCACGGCCCACGCCCCGCCCCCGGGCCTCGGGGGCGACCGCCACACCGGCGACGTCGGCGGCCGGCACCGCCCGGCCCGACCACCACTGGTCGTGGTGCAGGTCGACGGCCTTGCCGACGAGCCGACCGCTGGCGTCGAACGCGCCGTAGCGGCTCATGCCGGGCACCGCGACGGTGGTGCTGGCGGCTCGTTCCGAGGTGGCGCCGAACGCGACCCGTCCCAGCTCCCAGGCGGCGTCGAGGTCGTCGGTGGTGAGTTCGCGAACGTGCACAGGCTCGGGCATCGGCACACCCTAGCGGGGGCGACTCCCGACGACCGCCGATTTACCGCCGGCGGCGTGCTCCCCCGGCCGCCGGTCAGTGCTGCGGGATGTTGGCCACGCCGATGCGCTTGCGGAACACCCAGTAGGTCCAGCCCTGGTAGGCCAGCACGATCGGAGTGAAGATCACCGCCACCCAGGTCATGATCTTCAGGGTGTACGGGGTGGAGGCGGCGTTGGTGGCCGTCAGCGTGCCGGCCGCGTCCAGGGTGGACGGCAGCACGTTCGGGAACAACGCCGCGAACAGGGTCGCCACGGCCAGGCCGATCGCCACGGCGGTGCCGGCGAACGCCCAGCCCTCCCGGCGTACCCGGGCGGCGGCCAGACCACCGAGCAGGGCGAGGGCCGCGCCGACGGCGAGCACGACGGCCGCCGCGCTGGAGCGGATGTTCAGCGTCCAGGTCAGGAACCCGACGGCGAGCACGGCGGCGCCGACGCCCAGGCGCACCGCGAGCGCGCCCGCGCGCTCGCGGATGTCACCGGTGGTCTTCAGGGCCAGGAACACCGCGCCGTGGGTGAGGAACAACGCCAGGGTGGTCGCGCCACCGAGCAGGGCGTACGGGTTGAGCAGGTCCACCAGGCCACCGACGTACTCGTGGTCGGCGTCCAGCGGCACCCCGCGCAGGATGTTGGCGAAGGCGACGCCCCACAGGATCGCCGGCAGCAGCGAGCCGACCACGATCGCGGTGTCCCAGCGGCGCTTCCAGGACGCCTCCGGGCGCTTGTGCCGGTATTCGAAGGCGACCCCCCGGACGATCAGGGCCAGCAGGATCAGCAGCAGCGGCAGGTAGAAGCCGGAGAACAGGGTGGCGTACCACTCGGGGAACGCGGCGAACATGGCACCACCGGCGGTGATCAGCCACACCTCGTTGCCGTCCCAGACCGGGCCGATGGTGTTGATCAGGACGCGGCGCTCGCGGTCGTCGCGGCCCAGGACGGGCAGCAGCATGCCGACGCCGAAGTCGAAGCCCTCCAGGATGAAGTACCCGGTGAACAGCACGGCGACGAGGAGAAACCAGATGGTGGTCAGTTCCACGATGGGCTCCGGGATCAGTAGGCGAAGGCGAGCGGGCGCTCGGCGTCGTCGTGGGTGTCGTCGATGGGGTGCTCTTCGCTGACGTCGGGCACGCCGGCCTTGGCGTAACGCAGCAGCAGCTTCACCTCGATCACGGCGAGGGTGGCGTAGATGAGCGTGAAGGCGGTGAACGAGGTGAGCACCTCGGCCAACGAGACGCTGCGGGACACCCCGTTGCGGGTGAGCATCTCGCCGAAGACGATCCACGGCTGGCGGCCCATCTCGGTGAAGATCCAGCCGAAGGAGTTGGCCAGCAGCGGCAGCACCGGCATGGCCAGCCCGGCGCGCAGCAGCCACTTGCTGCTCGGGGTGCGGCCCTTGCGCTGGCTCCAGAGCACCAGCAGGGCGATGGCCCCGGCGGCCATCCCGAAGGCGATCATGAAGCGGAAGCTCCAGTAGGTGACCGGGATGATCGGGGTGTAGCTGCCCGCGCCGTACTGGGTGGCGTACTGGGCCTGCAGGTCGTTGATGCCCTGCACGGTGCCGTTCGGGTCGCCGGTGCCCAGGTACGACAGCAGGTACGGGATCTTGAGGGCGAACACCTCGCGGCTGCCGTCGAGGCTGCCGATGGTGAGCACGGAGAACGAGGCGGGGCTCTCGGTGGTGTAGAGGCCCTCGGCGGCGGCCATCTTCATCGGCTGCACGTCCGTCATGATCTTGCCCTGGATGTCGCCGGTGAACAGCACGGCCGCGGAGGCGACCAGGACCACCCAGGAGCCGAACTTCGTGGCGAAGCGGTAGGCGCCGGTGTCGGCGGAGTCGCGGTTGCGGATCACGTGCCAGAGGCCGACCGCGACGACCAGCGACCCGGCGACCAGGAACGAGCCGGCCAGGGTGTGCGGGAAGGTGATCAGGGCGACCTTGTTGGTCAGCACGGCCGGGAAGTCGGTCAGCTCGGCGCGCCCGCTGTCGGGGTTGATGCGGTAGCCGACCGGGTTCTGCATGAACGAGTTCGCCGCGAGGATGAAGTACGCGGACAGGTTGGTGCCGATCGCGGCGGCCCAGATGCTGGCCAGGTGCGCCCGCTTGGGCAGCCGGTCCCAGCCGAAGATCCACAGGCCGATGAAGGTGGATTCGAGGAAGAACGCGACCAGCGCCTCGATGGCCAGGGGTGCGCCGAAGATGTCGCCGACGAAGCGGGAGTAGTCGCTCCAGTTCATGCCGAACTGGAACTCCTGCACGATGCCGGTGACCACGCCCATCGCGAAGTTGATCAGGAACAGCTTGCCGTAGAACTTGGTGAGTTTCAGGTACCGCTCGTTGCCGGTGCGGTGCCACAACGTCTGCAGGATGGCCACCAGCACCGACAGACCGATGGTCAGTGGCACGAAGAGAAAGTGGTAGACGGTGGTGACACCGAATTGCCACCGGGCGACGTCCAACGCGTCCACCTGAAACCCCCAGCTGCTGTTCGTACTACGAGACGTAGTAAATACTACTGCTCGTCGTAGACGATTGGGCAGGGCCGGGCGGCCCGAACCGTCCCGGGACCAATGACCCTGATCACCCCGGACCACGGACCTGGGCAACCCGCCGACCCGCCCTCGCGACCACACCGCCGCGTGCGACGATGTCGCGCTGATGGACACCGCGCACTCCCCCTGGCAACCGCCGCTGATCTGGCGCGGCGCCCTCCTGCTGACCCGGGCCCTGGTCGGCCTGCTGGCCCGCCTCGAGGTCACCGGCGACGTCCCGGCGCACCTGCGTCGTGGCCCGCTGGTGCTGGCCGCCAACCACATCAGCCCGTTCGACCCGGTCGTGATGGCCGCCGCCTGCCACACCCGGGGCATCGCCCCCCGGATCATGGCGACCGCCGGCCTGTTCCGCGCCCCGGTGCTCGGCGCCGCCATGCGCCACGCCGGGCACATCCGCGTCGACCGGGGCACCAGCGCCGTGCACCGGGCCCTCGACGATGCCGCCACCGCCGTCGCGCGCGGGTCGGTGATCCTCATCTACCCCGAGGGGCGCATCGGCCTGGACCCCGGCATGTGGCCCGAAAGCGGCAAGACCGGCACGGCCCGACTCGCGCTGGCCTGCGGCGCCCCGGTCATACCGGTCGCCCAGTGGGGCGCCCACGAGGTGCTGCCCTACCGGGCGCCCCGGGGCATGCTGCGCGGCATCGCCCGCTCGCTGTGGCGCCGCCCGGTGATCCGGGTGCACTTCGGCGCGCCCGTCGACCTCGGCGAGTCGAGCGCCGCGAGCCCCGGGGCCGCCCGCCGGGCCACCGGTCGGATCATCGACGCGCTCACCGACACCCTCGCACCGCTGCGGCCCGACGAACCCGACCTGCCCCGGCACGTCGACCCCGGTCGGCCCAGCGACTCGAGTCGCGCCCACCGCCGCAACCAGGGATGATGTTGCTGGCCGCGCCCGCGGGCTGACAGATTAGATAATTTTTGCAAGATCATCTAATCTGTCTACCGTGAGCAACACTGAGATGGACGTCGAAGACCCGAAGCGCGCAACAGTCCTCGTGGCGGCGGTCGGGGTGTTCGGCCGCTACGGGTTCCAGAAGACGTCCATGGAGTCCGTAGCCAGGGCGGCCGGCATTTCCCGCCCTGGCCTTTACCTGATGTTCCCCAACAAGGAAGAGTTGTACCGCGCCACCATGCAGGGCGTCCTGGAGCGCGCCCAGCGGGCCATGGAAGTCAACCTCGCCGACCGCTCGCTGAGCTTCGACGCGGGCATCGTGGCCGCGCTCGACGCGCTGATGGGCCCCTACATCGACACCCCGCTGGCCCGCGACCTCAACGAACTGCTGGAGAACAGCGAACCCCGGTTGGGCTCGATGTTCCACGACTACCAGGAGCGGGCCCGGGCGACGCTGAGCGCCCACATCACCGCCCTCGCCCCACCCGGCCTGCTGCACGCCGACCTGACCGGACACGACGTGATGGATCTGCTCTTCTCCGCCGCCCTGACCTGGAAATCGACCGCGGCCACCAGGGGCGAGTTCCGCGACCGCATCCGGCGCAGCCTCCAGCTGATCCACCGACCCACCGGCTGAACCTCCGGGCGCCGACCGCATCGCCTCCCGCTGGTCAGCTCGGCTGGCCCCGGACGGCGGCGCGAGCGGGCGACAGACGCCGGCCGGCCACCCACCGGCCACCCGCCGAGGGCATACTGCGTCGCGTGTTGACCCGACCCGGCTACCTCGACGCGCCCGCGCCGCTGGCGTTCGCCCACCGTGGCGGCGCCGCCGAGGGCGACGAGAACACCACCGAGGCGTTCGCCCGGGCCATCGGGCTCGGCTACCGGTACGTGGAAACCGACGTGCACGCCACCGCGGACGGCGTCGCGGTGATCTTCCACGACCCGACGCTGCGCCGGGTCACCGGTGAGGCGGGGCGCATCGCCGAAATGAGCTGGGCCGACCTCGCCTCGGTACGCGTCGGCGGCGCTGCCGTCGTACCCCGGCTCGACGAGGTGCTCGGCGCCTGGCCGCAGGTCCGCTTCAACATCGACGTGAAGGCTGACAGCGGCGTCGCGCCGACGGTCGCCACCGTGACCCGGGCCGGCGCCGCCGACCGGGTGCTGCTGGCCTCCTTCAGCGACGCCCGCCTGACCCGGCTGCGCGCGCTCACCGAAGGGCGCGTCGCCACCAGCCTCGGCATGCGCGGGGTCGCCCGGCTGCGGCTCGCCTCCCTGCACGGACGCCCGCTGCGACTGCCCCCGTCGGTGGTCGCCGCGCAGGTGCCGCCGAGCTACGGGCGGGTGCCGGTGGTGGACCGCCGGTTCCTCGACTACTGCCACCGGATCGGCCTGCAGGTGCACGTCTGGACGATCGACGAACCAGCCCAGATGCACGACTTACTGGATCGTGGCGTGGATGGCATCATGACCGATCACGTCGGCGTGCTGCGCGACGTCTACCGCAGCCGCGGCCACTGGGCCGCCTGACCATCGAAGGACCCCCGATGGCCGAGACCGTGACCCCCACGGTGGACGACACCCCGCCTCCGGCGAGCACCCGCCGGGAACGCAGGGGCTGGTACATCTACGACTGGGCCAACTCCGCGTTCCAGACCACCGTGATCACCGTGTTCCTCGGCCCGTTCCTGACCACCGTCGCCGAGTTGGCGGCCGGCTGCGAACTCGGCGCGGACTCCTGCGACGGCTCCGTCTACCCACTGGGCATCAAGATCGCCGCCGGGTCCTACTACCCGTACCTGATCTCGCTGTCGGTGTTCCTCACCGTGTTCGTGCTGCCGGTCATCGGGGCGATCGCCGACCGCTCGGCGCACAAGAAGCGGCTGCTCGGCGGAGCCGCGTTCACCGGCGCCGGCGCCACCATCGCGATGGCCTTCGTCACCGGCGACCGCTACCTGCTCGGCGGGGCGCTCTTCCTGGTCGCCAACATCTCCTTCGGCGCCGCGATCGTGGTCTACAACTCGTTCCTGCCGCAGCTCGGCGGCCCCGACGAACGCGACGGCATCTCCAGTCGCGGCTGGGCGCTGGGCTACCTCGGCGGCGGCCTGCTGCTGGCCCTCAACCTCGTCGCGATCACCCTGCTCGACGAGGGCGACAACCCGCAACGCACCCTGGATCTGGCCCGCTGGTCGATCGTGTCCGCCGGCGTGTGGTGGGCGTTGTTCACCCTGGTGCCGCTGCGTTGGCTGCGCGAGCGCCCCAGCGTCGCGGCCCTGACCAGCGGCGGCAACGTGCTCACCGACGGGTTCCGGCAACTCGCCCGCACCATGCGCGAGGTCAAGGCGTACCCGCTGACGCTGTACTTCCTGCTGGCGTTCCTGGTCTACAACGACGGCATCCAGACCGTCATCACCCTGGCCAGCCAGTACGGCACCGAAGAGCTGCGCCTGGAGCAGAGCACCCTGATCATCACGATCCTGCTGGTGCAGTTCCTCGCCTTCGGTGGCGCGTTGAGCCTGGGCGCGCTGGCCAAGCGCATCGGCGCATGGAAGACCGTGCTGCTCAGCCTGGTGCTCTGGACCGGTGTGATCATCGCCGCGTTCCGGCTCCCCGCCGAGGCGCCGCTGCCGTTCATGATCCTCGGCGCGGCCATCGGTCTGGTCCTCGGCGGCAGCCAGGCGCTGAGCCGGTCGCTGTTCAGCCAGCTCATCCCGGCCGGCAAGGAAGGCGAGTACTACGGCTTCTACGAGATCAGCGACAAGGGCACCAGCTGGCTCGGGCCGCTCGCCTTCGGCCTGGTGTTCCAGCTCACCTCCTCCTATCGGGTGGGCCTGGTCTCACTGCTGATCTTCTTCGTGGTCGGCTTCCTGCTCCTCGCGGCCGTGCCGATCCGCCGGGCCATCGTGGCCGCGGGCAACACGCCACCCCGGGTGCTCTGAGCACGCGTCCCGCACCCGACACATCAGAGTCGGTCGATCAGCTAGGCTGCCCGACCGTGACTGACGACGCCGCCGCTGCCCCGACCTGCCTGGCCCACCCGTTCCCCGGCCAGCCGCACGCTCCGGCCGGGTGCGCGGCTGCGCGCGGGCTCGACGGGCGTCCGGTGCACGCGGCGGCGTTGAAGTTCTTCTGGGGGCCGATGGACTGCGGCAAGTCCACGATGGCGTTGCAGATGAACTACAACCACGCCCGGCAGGGCCGTCGGGGGCTGGTCACCACCCGCATCGACCGGTCGCTGGGCCCGCAGGTCACCACCCGCATCGGGCTGGCCCACGAGGCCATCGAGGTCACCGACGACCTGGACCTGCGGGCCCTGGTCCGCGGCCGGTGGGCCGACGGCGTGCGCGTGGACTACCTGATCTGCGACGAGGCGTGCTTCTACACGGTGGACCACGTCGAGCAGATGGCCGAGCTGGTCGACAGCTACGACGTCGACGTGTTCGCCTTCGGCCTCGCCACCGACTTCCGGTCCTGCCTGTTCCCCGCCACGCAGCGGCTGTTCGAGCTGGCCGACGAGGTGGCCCGCATCCAGGTCGAGGTGCTCTGCTGGTGCGGCCGGGAAGGGCTGCTCAACGCCCGGGTCGTCAACGGGCGGGTGGTTCGCGAGGGCGCCCAGGTCGTCATCGGCGACACCGTCGACACCGCCGACGTGCGCTACCAGGTGCTGTGCCGCCGGCACTACCGCTCGGGCGACCTGGGCCCCCGCGACTGAGGCGTCGACGCGGTGGCCGGCCGCCCCCGTGCTGGGGACGGCCGGCCGTCGTACGGGTGGATCAACCCACGCAGACCTGCTGCGCCCTGACGTTCCACGCCCCGGCGAACGCGACGATCTCCCGTCCGGTCGCCTCAGCGGTGTCCAGTGCCGGCTTGGGTAGCAACGTCGCCACCGAGCCGTCCCCGGTGAGCCCGGTCAACACCGCGCCGACCCCGGCGGTCTGCGACCCCGCAGGGCAGGCCGGCGTCGTCACGGACTTCGGCGAGTTCGCGTTGAACGCGCTTGTCGCCTCCGTCAACGCCATCGCCGGCAGTGGGGTGGCGCAGAACGCCTGGGTCTGCAACGTGAAGTTGCCCGGGGCGCCGAACACGTACGCGGTGCTCGACACCGAGCCGAGCGCCGAGGTGAACGCCAGCTCGTCGATCGCCACCGCGGCGTTGGCGTTGTCGATCCGGTACCCACCGCCGAAGGTCTTCTTGCCCGGCGGGCACACGGCGGTGATGCCCACCTTGTCGAGGGCGTTGTTCGCCGAGGTGGTGGTGACCAGTTGCAGGCCGGCCACCGCCCCGGCCGGGGCGCAGACCGCGAACGCGTCCACCGACCACGGCACGTTCGTGGCGTTGGCCTCCACGCCGAGCACGGTGACCGTGTGCAGTGTCGCGTCGGCGTAGACCCGGGTCATCAGGACGTCACCCTGACCGTCGTTGATCCGTCCGCCGGCACCGACCACCTGGTCGACGCCGTTGCACGAGATGGCCATCGTCTTGGCGTTCGTCGCGTCCAGGACGCTGGTCGAGGCGACCCGGTACAGGCCCACCGACGCCTGCGCCGGGGTCGTCGGTGCGAGCAGCGTCGTGGCCGCCGCCATGCCGGTCAGCACTGCCAGACCAGCCAGTTTCCGCTTCATCGGATGTTCCCTCCGCACTGCCTCGTCGACTGTCGACGACGGCGTTGGGCCCAGACTCCGCACGGTCGTCAGGAGCGCGTCAGCACGGCGACCGCGCTCGGCGTACTGACGCCACGATGACGTGCGACTGCGACAGTGCCGGTGACGTCAGCGCGGCGTCACCGGACTCCTCACGGGGTCCACGAACAGGAGGTTTCATCATGCGTACCCGAGTGGCGGCGGTGCTGGCCGCCCTCCTGCTCAGCGGCACACTGGTTGGCGTGGGCGGCGCCGCGGCGCAGGCCGACCCGGACGCGAACCCGTGCGCCACCACCGACGGCGACCCGATCATGGGCACCGAGGGCGACGACACCCTGTTCGGCGGTGGCGGGCCCGACGAGATCTACGGGCTCGGTGGCAACGACACCATCTATGGTGAGGGCTGCGGGGACTTCATCGCCGGCGGCGCCGGCGCCGACCTGCTCGCCGGTCTGGAAGGCAACGACGTCCTCTCCGGCTCCCACGGCGCCGACCTGCTGATCGGGGTGGCGGGCGACACCGTCACGGGGCCCGGCGGTGACACCCTCGACGGTGGGCCCGGGGTGGACACCTGCGCGGAGGACGAGACGGCCGACCCCGGCGCGATCTTCTATTCGTACGTGCTAACCGACGCGGGCCAGGAGAACTTCTACGCCTGCTGACCAGCCCCTGCCCGCAGCACACCCGGGTCCGGGAGCGGTGCGTCGATCGTACGCATCGCCCCGGCCCACCTCTCGAACGAACGCCGGGCCTCCCCGTGCCGGCCGGCACCGACGAGTGTCCCGACCAGCGCCTGGTGCGCCCACTCGTCGTACGGGTCGGCGTCGAGCAGCCGGACCAGGGCGGTGGCGGCCCGGTCGGCGTCACCGTCGCCCTGGTACCGCCGGGCAAGGTCACGCAGTGCCCGCAACCACACCGCGCGGGCCTGTTCCCGCAGCCCGTCGGCCCAGTCCGCGTAGGGCTCGTCGGCGAAGGCGTCCCCCCGGTAGGCGGCGTCCACCTCGGCGAGCAGCTCGCGGGCCCGCGCCGGGTCACCGTCGCGGGCGAGGCGCTCGGCCCGCGGGACGGCGGTGAGCAGGTTCTCCGCGTCGACGACCACCCGGGTCAGGTCGACGCGTACGCCGGTCAGGTCGGCGCGGACGTACCGGTCGACGGGCCACCGGCGGGACGGGTCGAGCACGGCACGCACGGCGGACAGCAGCACCGACAGACGGTGTGCGGTCCGCCGTGGCTCGTCGTCGGGCCAGAGCAGCTCGCACAGCTCCCCCCGTCCGACGGCACGACCGCGCCGGGCGACGAGGATCTTCAGCAGCGTGCGGGCCTGTCGGGACCGCCACGCCGGCAGCGGGACGTCCCGCCCACCGACGACGACCTCGAACCGGCCGAGCACCCGCACCTCGACGGTGTCCGCGTCGGCGGGCGTCTCGGCCAACGCCCGCCCGTCGACCGTCTCGATGCCGAGCGCCAGCAGCCGGTCGGCGGCCAGCCGCGCCGCCGACCGCTGCGCGGCGTCGGCGCCCGGGAGACGGCCCAGCCGGACGACTGTCTGTTCGGCGGCCGGTCCCGCACCCGCCGCCTGCCAGATCGCGCCGGCCTCCAGCAACGCGCTTCGACTCGCGTCCGGCTCGGCGGCGACCGCCGCGGTGAGTTCCAACGCCTCCGCCAACGCGTCGGCCTGCCGACCGGTGCGGGCCGCTCCGACCGCCTCGGCCGCCCGCCGCCGGGCCAGACCCAGATCACCCCCGGCGTACGCCACCCAACCCGTCGCGACCAGCGCGCAGGACAGCAGGAACGCCGGTGCCAACCGGTGCGCCTCGTCGGCCGCGGCACGAGCGGCAGCGAGGTCGGCGCCCGTGCCCTCGCAGCGCAGCCGGGCCAGACCGGCCAACGCCGGAATGCGCACCTGGAGATCCCCCACGTCACGGGCCAGGTCAGCGGCCTCGGTGAACGCCGCCAACGCCTCCTCCCGCCGGCCGAGGCGGCGACTGACCTCGGCCAACCCGTAGACCCCGGTGGCAGCGCGGTTCAAACCCAACCGTTGGGATACCAGCTTGGACCGGGTGAAGTGCAGTGTCGCCTCGTCGTAGCGACCCAGGCGTACCAGCGCCTCGCCCGCGTTGTGCAGGGCGGTCACCAGCACTCCCGGCGGGCCGGCGAGTTCCGCCGCGCGGACCGCCCGCACGGCGGTGGCCAGCGCCGACGGGTATCGGGCCTCGCGCAGCAGGCAGTGCGCCTGGTTGACCAGGACCCGTGCCTGCTGGACCAGGTCACCCGCGCGTTCCGCCGCCGCCAGCGCCTCGGCCAGGTGCTCGTCGCGGCGGGTGCCGGACGAGGTCAGTGCGGCCGCGATGTGCGCCGCCGCCAACGGGGTGTCCTCGTTGAGCTGGTGTGCGGCGGCGAGCGCCCGGGCCCCGGCGGCGACCGCGTCGTCGACCCGGCCGAGTTGGGCGAGGGTGCTGGCGCGACAGGCCAGCAGCAGCACCTCGTCGGGACCCGGTGGGGTGAGCGTCGGTGGTGCGCCCGCGCGGTCGAGCACCGCCAGGGCGCCGGCGTAGTCGGTCCGCAGGTACGGCACCATCGCCGCCCGCCAGAGCAGCCGGGCCGGCCAGCGGCGGTCCTGGTCGGCCCGGGCCAGCAGCGCGGCGAAGACCCTCGACGCCCAGGTCACCGAGCCGGACATCCGCAACGCGTCGCCGAAGATCAGTTGGAGGTCGGGGTTCTGCTCGGCCTGCGGCGACGCGCTGATCAGGTCGGTGACGTCCGGCGCACCACCACCGGCGAGCATGCCCCCGCCGTGGCTGGCGATCAGCTCCGCGCACCGACCGGTGTCGTCCGCGTCGTGCAGGGCTCGGGCCGCCGCCATCGGGTACGCGTTGGCGAGGTACCAGTCGGCGGCCGCGTACAGCCTGCGGCGTCCCGAGGTTTCCGGCCGTCCCGCCTGCTGGGCCAGCACCGCGGCGAGGACCCGGACCAGCTGCACAGTCGACGAGGTGTGGCCGGCCCGACGGCGGGGGTGGGCGACCAGCAACCCGGTGCGGGTCGCCCAGCGCAGCGCCTGCGCGGTGACGTCGGGTGGCGTGTCGGCGTCGACGGCCACGCACAGCGGCGCGCTGATCGGGTCGAGGTGGTGGACGCGACCGAGCAGAGTCGCCACCTGTGCGGGCAGGTCGGCGAGGATCTCGTCGCGGGCGAAGTGCCCGCCGGCGGTGCCGGGCTCGGTCAGGGCCGCGAGCAGCTCCCGCCGGCCGACGCCCTGCCGGCCGAGGGCGTCGCCAGCGAGGTGCACCCACGCCGGCCAGCCGGCGGTCAGCTCGTACACCAGGTAGGCCAGGTCGCTGTCGGGCACTGCGTGTTCGTCGCGCAGGATCCGGGCGACCGCGTCCCGGCCGAGGGCGAGGGTTTCCGGCCCGCGGTGCACGACGGGCCCGGCGCAGGCGCTCAGCGCCGCATCGGCCAGGGGGTGTCGAGCGGCCAGCGTCACCGCTGGCTGACCCGGCAGCGCGCCCAACCACCGCACGAGTGTCAGTTGGTCGTCCCCGTTGAGCGCGGACACCTCGTCCACGGCGACCCGGATTGGCGGTTGCGTGCCCGTTGGCGGGCTGTTGGTGTGCGTCGCCGCGTCGATCAGGTCCGTCGCCCGGTGACAGGCCGTCGGCTCGTCCCCGCCGACGGTCTCCAGGGCGGTGGTCTTGCCGTACCCGGCGGCGGCCACCAGCATCAGCCACCGTCGTGGCCGGGGCCGCTGCTCGGTTGTCATCGCGTCGCCTCCGCTCGTCCGAGCACCGCGGAAGGTCACCCGGAGGGCCGGTGACCCACGCTAACCACCCGGGGGCCCACCTGCGGTGACGTTGTCCGAGAACCGACGCAGTGCGACCGGGCGGGTCAGGACGGCTGCGGGACGCCTGGCCGTACGCGGAACCGGTCGGCCATGATCACGGCGATGATCACTGCCAACGCCAGCGTGGCGCACACCGCGACGGTGGCCTCCAGTCCCACACACAACGGCACCAACGCGAGCAGGAGCACCACCGCTGCGATCCGGCTTGTCGGCAGGGTCCGCCACAGCACCGCCTTGTAGGCGGCGTGCCCGGCGAGGAACAACGCCGGGCCGCCCAGCGTGAACAGGGCGGCGGCCGGTGTGGCGGGAGCACCCGGTTCGCGCAGGAGCTGCTCGTCGCCCGCCGAGGTGACGATGATCCCGGCGACCATCACGGGGTGCAGGTAGTTGAACGCCAGCCGGCTCAACGCGCCGGTGCGCTCGCCGGCGCGGGCGATGACCTCCGCCGCCGCCGGGGCGGACCGGGCGAAGTACACCCACCACAGCGCCACCGAACCGGCGAACGCCAGCACGAACGCGCCGGACATCGTCAGGTCCAGGTGCTGCGCGAGTGTGCTCCCGGTGACCAGGATCGACTCACCCAGGGCGATGAGGATGAACGCCTGGCACCGCTCGGCCAGGTGCCCGCCCTCCACCATCCACCGCTCAGCGGGACTGCGGCCCAGACCGGGCACCGGGAACCCGGTCGAGAGGCCGATCACCTCGATCACGATCGCCGCCGCCCACAGCGCCTCCTGGAAAGCCCCGCCGACCACCGCGCCGACCGCCACGAGCGACGAGGTCACGGCGAACCATGGCAGCGCCTTCTGAAACCCGTCGACCAGCCACGGGTGGCCCTGCACCGCCCACAACGCGAACACGGTGCGGCCCACCTGCAGGGTCACGTAGACGAGCGCGAAGACCAGCCCGGCGCCGGCGAACGCCTCGGGGATCGCCGCCGAGAGCAACAGGCTGCCCAGCATCAGCGCGATCAGCAGCGCCCGCACCGGCGCCTGGTCGGGTCGCAGCCAGTTCGTCCCCCAGGCGGTGTAGATCCACACCAACCAGACCAGCGCCAGCAGCAACGCGGTACGCGCGGCGCCACGCCAGTCCGGGTGCTCGATCAGGTAGTGCGACAACTGAGTGATCGTGAAGATGAAGACCAGGTCGAAGAAGAGCTCCGTCGACGTGGTCGGCTCCACCCCCCGACGCTCGCGCAGCAACCACTGCCGCTTCGGCCGAACGGCCAGCGGCTCAGAAGGGGTCACCGCACACCCGCCAGTCGCCGCCCTCGCGGACCACCGGCAGTCGGCGTTCCTCGCTGAGCCCGCCGTCGCGGGTCAGCTTCACCGTCACCGTGCCCTGCGGTCGTCCGCTGCGGGTGGTGACCGACACGTCGGTGATCTCGTAGTCGGTGACCATCGGCGGCGTACGCACCCAACTGGTGAAGCCGATCGCGCTCCACCGGGTGCGCGCGTCCTCGCAGAGCCGGTCGTACGCCCTGTCGCTGTCGCCGAGACTCACCTCGTTGAGGAACCCGTCGGCGGTCTCCCGGATCGGGCCGGCGGCCTGACGGACGGTCTGCAGGTTCCAGGCGGCCAGTCCGGCCACCCCGACGCAGCACAGCGCCACCCCGAACCCGGCGAACGCCAACCCGGTGCGCATCGGGCGGCTGCGCCGGGCCGGTCGGCTCCACGACTGGCCGGCACCCACGACTACCGACCGTAGAGAACGTGGTCGCACCGAGGTACGACAAGTCGGAAACTGGGTGCCCCCGGTGAGTGGGTGTGCCCTGTTCGCGTCGGCCACGGATCGTCTACCGTCGGCGCACACCCCCGAGCAGTGCCAGGAGCCGATCGATGAGCCGCTTCGTGCAGCCGGTACCACCCCCCGTCGACCCGTACGCCGGTGATGGCCTGCTGCGGTCCTGGCTGGAGCGTCACCTCGGCCCGGCCGGGCACGCCGCCGCCAAGGGCCGTCTCGCCGACCTGGCCGCGGACGTTGCCGGGCCGTTGCGCGCGGCGCACGCCGACGCGGAGGCGCACCCGCCGACGCTGGTCCGCTACGACCCGTGGGGCGCGCGGGTCGACCGGATCGACACGTCCACCGGCTGGCAGGAGCAGCGGGCCGCCGCCGCCCGGCACGCCGTGGTCGCGCTGCCCTACCTGCCGGACGCGCGCGGCACCTGGGGTGCCGCCGCCCGGGTGGTGCAACACGCCCTGCTCCACCTGTACGGGCCGGAGTCCGCGACGTTCTCCTGCCCGGTGGCGATGGCCGACGGGGCTGCGGCGCTGCTCAGCCTGCCCGAGGTGGACAACGGCGTCCGCGACGCGTGGCTGCCCCGGCTGATCTCCACGGACCCGACCGTGGCGATCACCAGCGGGCAGTGGATGACCGAGTCGCAGGGCGGTTCCGACCTGGGCCGTTCCAGCACGATCGGCCGACCAGCGGTGGATGGTTCGTGGCGGCTGACCGGCGAGAAGTGGTTCTGCTCGGCCGCCGACGCGGCGATGGCGGTGGCGCTGGCCCGACCGGAGGGCTCCGGGCGCGGCAGTCGGGTGCTCGCGCCGTTCCTGGTTCCCCGCTACGCGGTCGACTCACCGCTGGCCCACGGGCTGGCGCCGGGCGCACCCGCACCGGGTGTCACCGTGCACCGCCTCAAGGACAAGCTCGGCACCCGGGCGCTGCCCACCGCCGAGATCGGTCTGCACGACGCGTACGCCGTGCCGCTGGGCGACCCGGCGGTGCCCGGCCTGGTCCGGGCGATGACCCTGGTCGTGGTGACCCGGGTGCACAACGCCGCAGCGGCGGCGGGCGGGATGAGACGCGGCCTCGCCTACGCCCGGGCGTACGCCGACGTGCGGCACGTCGCGGGCGGCGCGCTGTCGTCCTCGCCGCTGCACCGGGCGACCCTGGGCACCCTGGCGGTCGACGCGGCCGGGGCGTTCGCCCTGGCCGGGCACGCGTTCGCCCTGCTCGGGCGGGTCGAGGTCGGCGCCGACCCGGAGGCCGCGGCGGAGCTGCGGATCGTGGCGCCGCTGGCGAAGCTGGCCACCGGACGGCTGGCGGTCAGCTCCGCCAGCGAGTACGTGGAGAGTTTCGGTGGGGCCGGTTACGTGGAGGACACGGGGGTGCCCCGGCTGCTGCGCGACGCGCAGGTGCTGCCGATCTGGGAGGGCACCACCAACGTGTTGTCGCTGGACGTGCTGCGCGCGCTGACCCGGGAGGACGCTGGCGCGCCGCTGCTGGCCCGGCTCGCCGCCGCCGTCGACCTGGCCCGCCCGTTGTCGCCGGTGCTGGCCGACACCCTGGCCGGCGCCGCCGCACAGCTGGGCGACACCATCACCTCGGTGACCGCCGACCCGGGCTCACCGACGGTGCTCGCCGGCGCGCGTGGCCTGGCACTGCGCCTGGCGTACGCGCTGACCACCGCGTTGCTCGTCGAGCACGCCGCGTGGGGCGACGAGCAGGCGGCACTGGCCGCCCGGCTGTGGGCGCGCCGCTGGCTGCGGCACGAGGAGATCGCCGAGGACGCCCACCACCACCTGGATCTGCTCTGCTGAACGCCCGACGACCCGTGGTCGCCGCATCCTGACCCCGTGTCAGCGCAGGGGCCCGCGGGCGACGGCGGCGCGCATGGCCGCCGGATCGCCGACCGGGACGAACTCCAGCCACCAGGTGGCGCCGGCCGCGGCGAGGTCTTCGAGGTACGCCCGTTCGGCACGTTCGTCGGGTCGGCGGCGCCGGCCACCGATCGCCACGTCGAACGGCTGGCCGTCGGCGCGGGTCGGTGGCAGGGCGTTCACCAGCTCGCGTACCTCGTCGGGGGTGAAGTCGGACCATGTGTCGGTGTCGGTGAGCTTGTACGGAACGATGCCGTCGGCGCGGGCCGCGCGGCGACGCACCGCTGCGGCCTGGGTGCTGCCGCCGACCCAGACGGGAACCCGGGGTGCCTGCACCGGCGCTGGTCGCAGCGCCACCCCGTCGGCGCGGTAGTGGGTGCCCTGGTGGTCGACCCGCTCACCGCTGAGCAGCCCGGTCAGCAGGTCGAGGCCCTCGTCGAGCATCGCGGCGCGCACCGACACCTCGGTCTGCTCGCCGAACGCGGCCAGCCCTCGGTCGCCGGGGTCTCCGACGCCGACCGCCACCGTGGCGCGGCCGGCACTGAGGTGGTCGAGGGTGAGGACCTCACGCGCCAGCTTCGCCGGGCGGCGCCGGGGCAGCGCGGTGACCGTGGTGCCCAGGCGCACCCGCCCGGTGCGTCCGGCGATCGCGGCGAGCACCAGCCACGGGTCGTAGGTGGACGGCTCGTCCCCGCTGTAGTGGATGAGGTAGTCCTCCAGGAACACGCCGTCCCAACCGGCGTGTTCGGCCAGCTCACCCAACTCCACCAGAACGGACACCGGGATGGCGGCGCCACCACAGGAGATCTCCAGGCCATGTCTCATCCGTCGACCGTAGGACGGGGGTCTGACGCGTGTGTCGGTCACGTGGGCTTGTCGGGCCCCGGCGGCATACTGCTGGCGTGACAGCCTCTGCGGACCTCGCCATGGTCAACCTCGACAGTTCCGACCCCGCCGGCCACGCCGCGTTCTACCACCAGGCGCTCGGCTGGGAGGTCACCCACAGCCAACCCGACTACGCGATGATCAGCTCCGGTGGTGTCTCCATCGGCTTCGGGCTGGTCGAGGGTTACCGTCCGCCGTCCTGGCCGGACCCGTCGGGCGACAAGCGCTACCACCTGGACCTGTACGTCGACGACCTCGCCACGGCCGAGGAGACGTTCGTCGCGGCGGGCGCCTCGAAGCCGGACTTCCAGCCCGGCGGCGAGCGGTGGGTGGTGCTTCTCGACCCGATCGGGCAGCCGTTCTGCATCTGCCCCCGACCGCAGAGCTGAGCGGCACGCCGGGGGCGGCCGCTGCGGCTCAGTTGCTCCGACGGGACCGCGCCGCCCACACCACGTAGGCCGGGTCCCGGTCGAGGTTGTGCCGGTCCCGGTCGTAGCGGCGGGTGGTGCGCGGGTCGGCGTGCCCCATCGCGTCCTGCACGTCCTCCAGCGGCACGCCCTCCGAGCGGGCGGTGGTGGCGAAGGCGTGCCGCAGGGAGTGTGGGGACAGCTTCGCCCAGGCCGGGATGCCGGCGGCCCGGGCGAGCCGGCGGACCATCCGGAACACCGAGTGCCGGTCCAGCCGGGCACCGCTGGCGGTGACCAGCAGCGGCCCGGTCAGCTGTGTCACCGGCACACCGGTGGCGGCAGCCCGCTGGGCCAGGTAGGCGTCCACGGCGTACCCGCTGCCGGGGGTGAGGGCCCGGCGGCGTTGCTTGCCGCCCTTGCCGACGAAACGCACGCTGCGATGTCCGCGTTCGGTGCCGAGGTCGGTCAGGTCCAGCGAGATCAGCTCCCCGACGCGCAGGCCCAGATCGGCGAGGAGAGCGATCGCCGCCCGGTTGCGCAGGGCGGTCGCGCCCGTGTCCGCGTCGGCGGCGCCGAGCAGGGCGTCCACCTCCTCGGGGGTGAGCCCGAGAGTGGCGGAGTGGTCCCGGTCGACGCGAGGCCGGTCCGCGCCGGCGACCGGGTTGGCCGGCACCGCGCCCAGCTTCACCAGGAAGTCGTACCAACTGGACAGCGCGGAGAGCCGTCGCGCCACGGTCGCCGGGGTCAGCGGCCGGCCGCTGCGGGCGGCGACTGTGGACTCCAACGCCCGGGCATACTCGTTGACGTGCAGGAACGTGGCCCGCAGCGGGTCCAGGTCCCGGCCGGCGCACCAGGTGAGCCAGCCGGTGACGTCGCGCCGGTACGCGTCGCGGGTGTGCTCGGACAACCGCCGGTTACGCAGCCACGCCTCGGTGACCTCGACCGGCCCACTCGGCAGCGCGGGAGGCGCGGACGGGCGGGCCAGCACCGGAGCGTCGGAGAACACCATGTGAAAAAGGTTCTCAGCTTCGGGTGGGATCGGCGTGCAGGCGCGCCGATCCCACCCTGCACCATGATCAGGCGTTGATCTGTCGACGCCCGTCGCCGTTGGCGGTGATGGTCACCCGGCGCGGCTTGGCACGCTCGGCGACGGGGATGCGCAGCGTCAGCACCCCGTGCTCGTAGCCAGCTTCCAGCTTGTCGGTGTCCAGGGTGTCGCCGAGGAACAACTGCCGGGTGAACGTGCCCATCGGACGTTCGGCTGCCACCAGCTCGACGCCGTCTCCGGAGGGTCGGCGACGTTCGGCCCGGACGGTGAGCACGTTGCGCTCGACGGTGCAGTCGATGGTGTCGGGGTCGACGCCGGGCAGGTCGAACGCCGCGTAGAAGTGGTCGCCGTCGCGGTAGGCGTCAAGGTGCATCATCGCGGGACGGGCCGCCGTACCGAAGAACTGCTCGGCGAGCCGGTCGATCTCGCGGAACGGGTCGGTACGCATCAACATGGTCATGCCTCCTCGGTTCTCCTGGCCGAAGGTGATGAGTTGAGCCGGGGTGACTCAACTTCCTCTTCTTATTTAGCGCATCCGCCGGCGAGCGTCAACCGCTCAACCCAGCCGCTTCTCGAACCAGTGCTCGGCGTAGGGGCCGTGCGAGTACGCCGGAATCTCGACGTAGCCGTGCCGGGCGTACAGGGCGCGGGCCTCGACCAGGTCGGCGCGGGTGTCCAGCCGTATCGCCTGCGCTCCGGCCGCCCGTGCGTGCTGCTCGACGGCGGTCAGCAACGCGGCACCCCCACCGGCGCCACGATGCGCGGGTCGGACGAACACCCGGGTCAGCTCGGCCCAGCCCGAGTGCCAGCGCAGCCCGGCGCACCCGGCCAGGTCGGTGCCGTGGTGGGCGAGCAGCAGCAACCCGCTCGCGTTGGTCAGGTCGTCGCTGGGCATCTCCGCGAGCGCCTCGTCGACCTCGCCGGGCAGGGCCGGGCGGCGGTGGTAGCGCACCACCATCTCGGTCATGTACTCGCGCAGCAGCAGCACCGCGTCGGGCTGGTCGGGTCGGCTGACGCTGGTCGTCCAGGTTGCTCGGGCGGTGACGGTCACCAGTCGATCATCACCGCCCGGTCAACGGCATTATCCCGGTCGGTCCTGGCGGTCAGGATGGCTGGACCTGGTCGAAGAGGGCGAGGGCTTCGGCCGGATCCGGGCTCACGAGGCGTTCCAGACCGGCCGTCGTGATCGTCGCCCACCTGCTGGCCCGTGCCCACATCCGTTCCTCGAAGGCGCGGACGGCCTCGTCCAGATCTTCAGGGTCGGCGGCGATGGACTCCGCGAGCTCGGCACCGTCGAGCATCGCGAGGTTCGCGCCCGCCCCCAACGGTGGCATCAGGTGGGCGGCGTCGCCCAGCAGCGTCACCCCGCGGACGTGGGCCCAGGTGTGGGATACGGGCAGGACGTAGAAGGGGCGGTGGACGAAGGCGGTGCCGTGGCCGAGCAGGTCGAGGACGGGAGGGGCCCAGCCGTCGAACAGCGCCAGAATGCCCGATCGCGCGGCCTCGACGTCGGCCAGGTCCAGCTCCGCGTGCCAGTCCAGCGGCGCGCGAAACTTGGTGTACACCTTGACGTGACCGCCGCTGTTGCGCTGGGCGACGAGAGATCGGTTCACGCCGTACACGGCCACCGAACCGTCGCCGATCAACTGGGCGAGGTCGGGGTGGCGGGTGTCGACGTCGTCGAGGGAGGTCTCGACCGAGGTGACACCGGTGTACTGCGGCGTCACCGGCGAGACCGCCGGGCGGACCCGGGACCAGGCGCCGTCCGCGCCCACCACGAGGTCGAACGTCTCCTGCCCCCCGTCCGCGTAATGAACCAGTACGCCATCCTCGGTCCCCGGCACCACCTGCACGACCTCTCGACCCCACCGCACGTCGAGGGAGCCGAGCAGCAGATCGCGGAGTTGCCCGCGATCGATCTCCGGATTGGCCTGCTCATCCGGAGAGGGTCGCCAGTCCCGCAGAACGGTCCCAGCAGCGTCCAGGATGCGCATGGCCTGCCCCTCCGGGCGAGACAGCGCCTGGAACTCTGCCAGCAGCCCCGCCTTGTCCAGTGCCAGCTGGCCCAGTCCTTCGTGCAGGTCCAGCGTGCCGCCAGGGGGGCGGGCGTCCGGGGTGGGATCGCGTTCGAGGACGGCGACGGGGTGGCCGTGGCGGTGCAGGACACGGGCGAAGGTGAGGCCCGCGGGGCCACCCCCGACCACGGCGATACGGTGTCTCATGGCGATACACTGTATTCCCCTCGTACGATGCACAGCAACAGAACGGTGGTGACCATTGACTGTGTGGGACCGGCCCGAGCCGTCGAATGCTCCCGTGCCGCTCGACCGCGAGCGGATCGTCGCCGCCGCCATCGCGCTGGCCGACGAGGGCGGGCTGGAGGCGGTGTCGTTGCGCAAGGTCGCCGCCCGGCTGAACGCCGGCCCGATGCGGCTGTACGGGTACATCTCCACCAAGCAGGAGTTGTTCGATCTCATGGTGGACGAGGTCCACGCCGAGATTCTCCCCGCAGAGCAGCCCGGTGACTGGCGAGAGGCGCTGCGCGTCCTCGCCCACCGCACCAGGCAGGCCGCTCTGCGCCACGTTTGGCTGGCCGACCTGCTCGGCGGCCGTCCGACCCTGGGCCCGAACGGCATGGCCGTGACCGAGGCCAAGCTGGCCGCCCTCGACGGCTTCGCCGACATCGACACCGTTCTGCGCGCCGTGGAAACCGTCAGCTCCTACCTCACCGGCGCGATCAGGCGCGAGATCGCGAACCTGCGGGCCGAGCGCGTCACGGGCCTGTCCAAACACGAATGGCAGCGCGCCTCCGGCCCGCACCTGACGAAAATGTTGGCCACGGGCCGCTTCCCGGCGCTGACCAGGGCCGTGCACGACGGCGCAGACGTGGACGCCGAAACATCCTTCGCGACGGGCCTGGACTGGGTCCTCGACGCCGTGGCCGCCAAACTCACCCGACCGCCGGCCCTTTAGCGGCGAGGGCGGGGCAGCAGGGCGATCAGCGCGACCGCCACGGCCACGTGTGTCGCACCGAGGATCAGCTTGGCACCGCCGGTGGCCTCGACACCAACCAGGGGGACGAGGGACAGCAGGGTCACCGCGACGGCCAGCGAGATCCAGACCGGACGGGCGGCCCGTGGGGCGAACCGCTCCAGCAGGGCCAACGCGGCCCAGCCGAGCAGGGCGGCGCCCAGGGCGACCACGAAGATCGCGCCCGCACCGATGACCGTGGCGGGCTGACCCGGACTCTCGACGGTGTAGTCGACCCCGGCCAGCGCGCCGATCGACCAGATGGCCAGGCAGGCCACGACGGCGACGCCGACAGCGAGGGCGCGGCGGCGCAGGGTCGAGGTGGTGGGGGTCGTGACGGCGGCAGCACTCATGACGGCTCCTCGTTCAGGGGAAACGAACGAGTACGACCGTAACAGATAGTCTTGTTCGGAACTATCTTTCTCGGAACTAACAGCCCGAGCGGCTACCTGGCGCGTACGGGGAGCTGGTGGCCAACGGACCGGTCACCAGGGCAACCAGGGCACGCAGGAACACCTCGCGATCCTGCTCGGGCAGGGTCGCGAGCAGGTCCTCCTGGATGCGCTCGACCACCTGCCGCGCCCGCAGCAGGACCTGCTCCCCCGCCGGGGTCACCGCGACCAGCCGGGCGCGCCGATCCGTCGGCACGGGGCGACGCTCGGCCAGCCCGGCCCGTTCCAACTGGTCGAGCGTGACGACCATCGTGGTCTTGTCCACGCCGCACCGCTCGCCGATCTGCCGCTGGGTCAGGTCTCCGGTGCGCGCCTGCGCCAGCACGTAGTGCGCCCGCGGCGAGATGCCGAGCTCGGCCAGCCCCGCTGCGTGTTCGGTCTGCAGCGCGTGACTCGCCCAGGAGAGCAGGAACAACAGATCCGGGGGGCCGTCAGCGGGCGTGCAGGAGGTCATGCGCCGAGGCTAGCAAGATCCTCCGCGACGAGACGGTTCGCCAAGCGGACGATCAGGGCCGCTGGTAAATGCCGTGCTCGCGGGTGAGCAACCGCTCGTCAACCAGGTACCGACGCAGCGTCGCGTGATCCGACCCGCCCGCCGCGCACCACGCCTTGAGCGCGTCGTCGACGGCGCGCTCCGGATAGCGGGTGCCCGGTTCGAACGACCGCTCGGCGATATGTGCCAGCAGGACCCTCCGTCGGCCGCGCTGCGCCGGCAGACCCACCAGGACACCCGCGCGCAGGAAGGTCCGCAGCACCGGGTCGGCGTCGGGCTCCGCGTCGTCGGCCGGGCGACTGTCGCGGGCGGCCGCCCGCAGCGACGCCTCGTCGACCGCCAGCGAGCCGTCCGCGCCGGCGACGAGACCCGCGTCGGCGAGCCGGCGGACCCCGGTGAGCACCACCCGCGCCGGCAGGCCAATCCGTTCGGCGACCTCCGTCGCGCTGGTGGCACCCAGCACGATCGCCGCGAAGATCCGTCGCCGTCCGTCGTCGGCCAGGGTTCCGGCCAGAGCATGCGCAGTCACGCCGGTCACCCTCGCATCAGCTGTACGCGAGGTGCCACGCGATTTCCCGAGCCTGTTCAGTCGACCTTCGGCTGTTCGGCGACGAGCATCACCCGGCGCAACAGGTCGGAGAGTTGTCGCCGTTCGGTCGCTGTGAGCGCGCCGAGCAGGCGGTGCTCCTCTGCGCCCTGGATCTCCATCGCCCCACGCCAGGCGGCCTGACCCGCGTCGGTCAGCTCCACGTCCACCCGCCGGCGGTCGACTGTCGACGGAATCCGGCGAACGAAACCCCGCCGGAGCAGGGTGTCCACCCGGGCCGTGATCGAGGCGGGGGCAACCGCGAGATCCACGGCGAGGTCCGAGGGGGCTGCCCGGCCGCGTCGGCCGGCCAGGGCGTGCAGGGTGTCGTACTCGTGGGCGGGCAGGTCGAGGTCGGCCAGAACCCGTTCCTTGACCGTCCGCAGGTGCCGGATCAGCTTGATCATCCTGGTCACCGCACCCTCGACGTCCGCGTCGAGGTCAGGCACCACGGGAAGCCAACGCTCGATGTGCCGGTCGACGTCATCCGGAGTGGTGGTCACCGCACCAGCTTACCTCAGCGCCGAAATATTCATTGCCGAAAGGTTCGGCGTCGAAGTATGTTGTGGCCATGGCTCACCCGCTGCGCATCCCCGCCTTCCGGTTGCTGTTCCTGGGCCGTACCGTCTCGGCTCTCGGCGAGGCGGTGGTGCCCGCCGCTCTGGCCCTGGCCGTGCTGCGGGCCACCGGCTCCACCGGTGCGCTGGCCGTGGTCCTCGCCGCGGCGATGATCCCCCGACTGCTCCTGCTGCCACTGGGCGGTGTCGTGGCCGACCGGTTCGACGCCCGCCGTGTCGCCATGGCGGCCGACCTGGTGCGCTGCGCGACCCAGCTCGCCGTCGGCGTGGAGCTGCTCGGCAGCGACCCGTCGCTGACCATGGTTGTCGTGGCGTCCGCGCTCGGCGGCACCGCGTCGGCGTTCGCCATTCCGACCGCGTCTCCACTGGTCGCCGGCACCGTCGAGCCCGCCGACCGGCAGCGGGCCAACGCCCTGATGGGCATGACCGCCAACACCAGTCGCCTCGCCGGGCCGGCGTTGGCCGGCGTGCTGATCTGGGCTGCCGGCCCCGGCTGGGCGTTCATCCTCGACAGTGCGTCGTTCGCGCTCAGCGCCCTCCTGCTCGGGCTGCTGCGGGTCCGCCACGTCCCGGTGCCCCGCCGTTCTGTCCTCGCCGACCTGCGGCACGGCTTCGGCGAAGTACGTGCCCGCGACTGGTTCTGGACCAGCCTGCTCGGGCACGGCGTGTGGAACGGTGCCGCCGCGGTGCTGATGACCCTCGGGCCGGCAGTCGCCATCGACCGCCTCGGCGGTGAGACGACCTGGGTGCTGCTGTTGCAGGCCGGCGCGGTCGGGATGCTCGTCGGATCGCTGCTGGCCGGACGGGTCCGGCTACGCCGACCGGTGCTGCTGGCCAACCTCGGGCTGGCCTGCTACGCCGCGCCGCTCTTCCTGCTCGCCGTCGCCGCGCCCGCCCCGGCGGTGATCGTCGCCTACGCGGTGGCGCTGACCGCCCTCGGTTACCTCAACCCGGTCTGGGAGACCGTCGTGCAGCACCACTTTCCACCGGAGGTGCTGGCCCGCGTCACCTCGTACGACTGGTTGGTGTCGCTCGGCGCCATGCCGCTGGGATACGCGCTGGCGCCGCTGGCCGCCGACGCGTTCGGCGCGCCCGTGCCCCTTGCCGTCGCCGGCCTGCTGGTCCTCGCCTCCTGCGCGGGCACGGCCCTCGTCCCCGGCGTACGCCGACTCACCTGGCCAGCGACCCCGCAACCGCAACCGGTCGCACCCGTCGCCCGCTGAGACCAGCGCCGGGAGGCTTCCCGCGAGGTGGTCAGTCAGTCGGCGTCGCGTGCCATCGTCACGAAGCCACGCCACGACTGCGGGCTGAAGGCCAGTGTCGCGCCGTCGCGATCCTTGGTGTCACGGACGAGGACCACGCCTGGAAGGTTGTCGGCAACCTCGACACAGTTGCCACCGTTGCCGCCGCTCTTCGTGCTCTTACGCCACCGGGCGCCGATCAGGTCCATGATGCTGCCGCTTCTCTGAGAAGGTCCACGGAACGTCCTCGGGGCAGTGCCTCTCCGCGAATACGCTCCCACCGTCGTTCCAGGCTAACAAGGTCCGATATCTGATCGAGGATCTGCGCCCGTGCGGGGCTGTCGACGTGCGCGACCCTCGATCCATCCGGCATGTCGGCGATGGTGAATGGTCCGTCGAGCCCGGGATAGCTGGGCGCGTCCGCCGGAACGATGTGGAGCTGCACGCTGCCCATCTCGGCAAAGCCCAGCAGGCGCGCGAGTTGCGACGCCATCAACGCGCGTTCGTCGCCGACGCGTCGCCTCAGCACCCCCTCGTCCAGCACCGCGATCAGCAGTGGTCCGCCGTCACGGCTGAGGATCGCTTGCCGGTTCATTCGGGCCTCGGCGAATTCGGCGACCGCGTCCGGTGCCAGCACCCCACCCGCCAGGGTCGCTCGCGCGTACGCCTCCGTCTGGAGCAGTCCGGGTACCCACGTCAGCTCGAACGACCGGAGCGTCACCGCCTCGCGTTCGAGGTCGACCCACGGCCGGAACCACACCGGTTCGCGGCGACGGACGACGTCCGGCCAAAGTGCGTCGGCATCTTTTGCCAGGAGCTTTGCGACGGTCGAGCGATGACGGCTCTGGGGGATGTGACCCGGGTTTGCCCACCTGGCGACGGTCTTCGGGTGCACACCGATCTGACCTGCGAGGCTCTCGGCGGTGTGACCCGCCCCAGCCAGCGCTGCGACAAAGGCGTGATTCATGCCGCCCCTCCCCTGGAACAAACCAACTGCCTTGAAGAGATTAGATAACGCTGTGTATTTGTCCAGCAACCCCCGGCAAGGTGCTCTGTAGACGGCGCGGCCGGCAGGGGACCCGAACCCGGCGGACGCGTTCGTAGCGGGGCCGCTTCCGTTGAGCGAGCACTCACGGGGGCGGCCCCTTCCCACACGTCGATCAGGGGGAAAGCCGTGTCCGACGAGGACGGAGAAGAAGGCCGCGAAGTCGAAGCGGGAAGAGCTACGACGACGGCTGGCCCAGTGCTCAGGGCTGGGGACGTGATCCGGTTGACCACCGCCGCGAGCGTCCAATTTATGAAGCCGATCGTCGTCCGGGTCATCCGCGAGCTGCCCGATCGCCACACCTACGACGGTTGGCTCTGGCTCGACGCGTACGAGTTGGGCAAGAAGGGCGAGGCGGTCGCCCGGCGCGAGCTCTTCGTAATGCGTGCGGGCGTGCAGGTGCAGGTTCAGGCCCCCCGCTCCTCCGGGGACGCCCGCTCGCTCGCACCGATCCGGCCTGTCAAAACGGTGGAGGTCGTCTGATGCCCGAGCGACCGAAGCACTCCCCCTTGCGGCCAGCGTGGCGCTGCCCGGTCTGCGGCATCCTGTGGCCGTGCTCGGCCGCGAAGCTGCGCCTCCTCGGCGAGTACCGCGAGGATCGGCCGGGCCTGTTGAGTCACCTGGCAAAGCTTCAGGAGGCGGCCGAAGCCGATCTCATTACGCTGAACCCGGGCGTCGCGCTGCCCGATCTGACCCCGCGTTTCATCGGCTGGGCCGAAGCCCGCTGAGCCACACACCGCACTCCGACGAAGCAGCTCTCACGAGCCTATGGGTCAGCTTGGGCTGAGCAGGCAGAACTCGTTGCCTTCGGGGTCCGCGAGGACGGTCCACGCGACATCGTCGGGGCCCAGATCGACGGCGGTGGCGCCGAGAGCCCGCAGTCGGGCAGCCTCGGCCTCCGGGTCGTCACCCGGGTAGGGCCGGACGTCGAGATGGACGCGGTTCCACACGGTCTTCACGTCGGGTGTCCGGACGAACTCCAGGTACGGGCCGACGCCCTTGGCGGAGCGCAGCACCGCCTGGCGGTCGGTCACGTCGTGCAGGACCCAGTCCGTGGCCTGGCTCCAGAAGTCGGCCATGGCTCGCGGATCCGCGCAGTCGACCACGACCGCGGCGATCGGCCCGGTGTCCCGGTAGAGCGGTCGGGGCTCCAGCACGCAGAACTCGTTGCCCTCCGGGTCGGCCAGGACCGTCCAGGGAACGTCGCCCTGGCCCACGTCGGCAGGTGTCGCGCCGAGATCCTTCAGGCGCGCCACCACCTCCGCCTGGTGAGCCGCCGAGGTGGTGGCGAGGTCGACGTGCACGCGGTTCTTCACCGTCTTTGGTTCCGGGGAGACGACGAGGTCGATGCAGACAGCGACGGGGTCCGGGTAGACGAAGCCCACAGGTTCGAGGTTGGTCACGCCGGGGCCCTCGCTGGAGATCTCCCAGCCGAGCACCGCCGCCCAGAAACCGCCCAGCGCGGAATCGTCGCGGGCCTTCATGTTGATCTGTACGAGCCGCGTTGCCATGCCGGAGATGGTAGGGCCCGTCGAGTCGGCGGTGGTGCCCGCCCAGGCCCACATCCCTTGGCGTCCACTGATCAGGTCAAGCCGTCGGTGCGCAGCCGTGCGTGCAGGTGCATGTCGTGCCAGCCGTCGCTGTGGCGGACCGACCCGCGAGCCACGCCCTCGGCGGGGAAACCTGCTCGCATGGCCACCCGGCACGACGCCGGGTTGGCGGTCGAGTGCTCCAGGGCGAGCCGGTGCAGACCGGCGTCCGTGAAGCTCCAGCGGGTCAGAGCTCCCAGCGCCTCGGTGGCGATCCCCCGACCGCGTGCACCCGGCAGCAGCCAGTACGACAGGTGCGCCGACCCCTCGGCCAGCAGCACGCCCCGCAACCCCACCTGACCGAGCGGCCGGTCGTCCGCGTCGACGATCGCCCAGCTCGCGGACGTCTCCTCGTGCCAGTGGCCGGCCCACTGCGCCGTCCACGCCCGCGCCTCGTCGCCGCTGTCGAGACGGCGGACGTGCCAGCGTTGGATCGCTGGACAGTCGAACGCGACCCGGACGACCCCGGCGTCGTCGTCGCGCCACGGCCGCAGCGCCAGCCCGGGGCGTACCGGTAGGTGGGGTTGGTCCTGGACGCCGAGGCTCCCGGCGGGCAGGGCGGGTGTGACGAGCGACGGCATTCGCCCATTATCGAGCCGGGGGCTCACTCGCCGACGGGGCCGCCGGCGAGTTCGGCGACCACGTCGAGGTGGCCGAGATGGCGGGCGTACTCCTGGACCAGGTGGAACAGCACCCGCTCCAGCGACGCCGGGTCCGCGCCGTTCCAGCGCGGTCCCGGCGCACCGATCTCCGCCAGGTCGTGTGCCGTCACCACCGCGCTGGTGTGCTCGCCCTGGGCCCGCAGCGCCGCCACCAGGTCCTCCCGGGTCTCCTCCGGGGCGACGTACCAGCGGTCGTCGCGGCGGTCGCCCCACGGGTCGGCGACGTCCCGGCCCTGGAAACCCCACTCGATCCAGCGCAGTTCGACGTGGCGCAGGTGCGTGAGCAGCTCCAGTGGGGTCCACCCCGATGGCAGCCGGCTGCGGCGCAGCTCCGGCTCGGCCAACGCCGACACCTTGGCCACAGTGGACTCGCGGAAGTAGTCCAGGTAGCGCAGGAAGACCTCGGTGCGGCTGCCGGCCGGCGCGGTGGGCTCGGGGAAGGGAATCATGATGAGGTCGGCAGGTCGCGGCCGCGCTGCCGCACACCCGCTGCGCCGTACGGGTAGTCCCCCACCAGCGGGGCGCTCGCCTCGTCCAGCAACCGCATCTGCTCGGCGTCGAGGACCAGGTCGGCGGCCGTCAGGTTGTCGTCGAGCTGTTCGGTGGTGCGCGCGCCGAGGATGACCGAGGTGACCGCCGGTCGAGCCGCCAGCCAGGCCAGCGACACCGCCGACATGGACACGCCGCGTTCCCCGGCGACCTGACGGACCGCGTCGAGCACCCGCCAGGTGCGCTCCTCGGCGTTGCGACCGGCGTACGCCTCGACGCCGCGCTGGGGGTTCTCGCCGAGGCGGGTCGCTCCGGTGGGCGTGCTGTCGCGCTGGTACTTGCCGGTCAGCCAGCCGCCGCCCAGCGGTGACCACGGCAGGATGCCGATGCCCTCGTTCTCGCAGACCGGCACCAGCTCGAACTCGATCTCCCGAGCCAGCAGGTTGTACTGCGGTTGCAGGGTCACGATCGGGGTGAGGTTGAGGTGCTGGGTGAGCAGGGCGGCCTTCTGCAACTGCCAGCCGGTGAAGTTGCTGACCCCCGCATAGCGGATCTTTCCGGCGCTCACCGCGTCGTCGAAGAACCGCAGGGTCTCCGGCAGTGGGGTCATCGGGTCCCAGGCGTGCGCCTGGTAGAGGTCGACGGCCTCGACCCCGAGTCGCCGCAGGCTGGCGTCCAGCGCGCGGGTGAGGTGCACCCGGGACAGGCCGGCGTCGTTCGCCCCCGGGCCCATCGGGAAACGCCCCTTGGTGGCGATCACCAGCCGGTCGCGCAGGTCGGGTCGGGCCCGCAGCCAACGCCCGACGATGTCCTCCGAGACGCCGGCGGAGTAGACGTCGGCGGTGTCGATGAAGGTGCCACCGGCCTCGACGAACCGGTCCAGTTGGGCGAAGCTGCCGGCCTCGTCGGTTTCCGCGCCGAAGGTCATGGTGCCCAGGCACAGGGTCGAGACCACAGTGCCGGTGGAGCCCAGAGTGCGGTAGCGCATATCGTCCTTTCGGTCCGAGTGACGAAGCTGATCTTCGCACCCGTCCCGACCACCCGCATGCGGGACAGTGCCGAACGCGGTACGGGCACCCGCGCGACCACCTCGCGGGTCATCATGAGCAGGTGAGCGACCCCGCGATCGACATTGACCGGCCTCGGCGGCCGGCTCCGGCGGCACCGCCGGGCGCGCCACCGGAGGTTGGAGCACGAGGGCGCGGCCCGTGGCTGGTTTCCGCCGCGACCACTGTGACGCTGCTGCTGCTCGCAGGCCGGTACGGCTACCACCGCGACGAGTTGTATTTCCTGCTCGCCGGCCGACACCTCGACTGGGGCTACGTCGACCAGGGTCCGCTGGTCCCGGCGCTCGCTCGGCTGCTCGACACGATCGCACCGGGCAACCTGGTGGTGCTGCGGACGCCGTCGGCGCTGCTGGCTGGTGGCGCAGTGCTGCTGGTCGCCGCCATCGCCCGGGAGCTGGGCGGCGGGCGTGGCGCGCAGACCTTCGCGGCGGTGCTGGCCGCGCTGTCCGGCATCGTTCTCGCCAGCGGTCACCTGCTCAGCACCACCACCGTCGACCTGCTGGTCTGGCTGGCCGCCGTGTGGTGTGCGGTGCGGTTGCTGCGCACCGGCGACAGCCGCTGGGCGCTCGGCATCGGTCTGGCGCTCGGGGTGGGCATGCTCAGCAAGCTCCTGCCGGCGTTGCTGGCAGTGGGTCTGATCGCCGGGGTGCTCATCGCCGGGCCACGTCGGCTGCTGCGTGACCGGTGGGTGCTCGCCGCTGCCGGCGTCGCCGTGCTGCTGGCCGCTCCGAACCTCATCTGGCAGGCGGCACACGGCTTCCCGCAACTCGGCGTGGCGGCCTCCATCTCCGACGGAGACAGCTCCTACAGCGGCCGGGTCGACGCGTTGACCCTCCAGTTCGTCATCATCAGCCCGTACGCCGTACCGATCTGGATCGCGGGCCTCGTCGCGCTGCTGCGCCGACCGGCGTGGCGGGCGTACCGGGCGGTGGGCTGGGCCTGGCTGGTGGTGGTCGGCATCGTGCTGATCGCCGGCGGCAAGGGTTACTACGACGCGCCGTTGTTGCTGGTCCTCACCGCAGCCGGCGTACTGGTCACCGTCGCGTGGGCGTCGCGCGGGTCGATCCGGTTGCGTCGAGGGCTGCTCGTGCTGGGTGTGGTGCCGTTCCTCCTGCCCAACATCGTGCTGCTGCTGCCGGTGCTGCCCGCCGAGCGGCTGCCCGGGTTCGTGGTCGACGTCAACTACGACGCCGGCGAGACGATCGGCTGGCCGGCGTTCGCGGACTCGCTCGCCGCCGTCCACGGTGGCCTGACACCCGAGGAGCGCTCGCGGGCGGTCATCCTGACCAGCAACTACGGCGAGGCCGGTGCGGTGGCCCGGTACGGTCCGGCCCGTGGTCTTCCGCGCGCATACTCCGGGCACAACAGCATGGTCGACTTCGGTCGGCCACCCGCCGAAGCGGACGTGGTCATCGCTGTCGGCTGGGAACGGCCCGACCCGTTGAACGCCTGGTTCGAGACGTGCACACTCGCCGGGCGGGTGGACCAGCGGGTCGAGGTGGAGAACGACGAGAACGGCGGCCCGATCCACGTGTGCCGGGGGCTGCGGCGTCCGTGGGCGCAGATCTGGGACACCGAGGTACGCCACACCGGCTGACAGTGGTCAGCCGGCGCGGTCGCCGGTGAGCCAGGTGTGGATGCCGGCCAGTGCCTCGGGGCCGGAGGTGGTGTCGACGTCGCGGGCGAGATCGGCGATCGTGACCGCGGCGAGCGCCTGGCGCCACGCGTCCTCCGCTGCCCACATGGCACGGGCGACCGGGCACGGCGTGGTGCAGGAGTCGGCCGGCGTCGCGAACGGGCCGCGCTGGCGGATCTCCGTGCAGACGAAACTGGGGCCCGGGCCATCGACGGCCCGCACCACGTCGAGCAGGGTGATGCTCTCCGGCGCCCGGGTGAGGACGTAACCGCCCGACTTGCCCTGAACGGAGTGGAT
This sequence comes from Micromonospora sp. C81, assembly GCF_018070425.1. Classification (NCBI taxonomy): domain Bacteria; kingdom Bacillati; phylum Actinomycetota; class Actinomycetes; order Micromonosporales; family Micromonosporaceae; genus Micromonospora; species Micromonospora sp. C81. The sequence goes on along the minus strand of NZ_JAGPXS010000015.1, from coordinate 89,950 downwards.
CAGGTCGGCGCGGGCGAGCGACTGGAGCTGCTTGGCGAGGTAGCTGCTGGAGACATCGTGCAGCTCCGCCAGTTTGGCCGCCGGGACGGGCGTGCTGCTGGTCGTGAGGACCACGCAGCAGTGCAGCGCCCACTCGACCCCGCCGGACATCTTCATGACCTCACCCTAGCCAACCCCGGATACTCGGACTCGCAATGTCCGAGTATTGTTCTCGGACAGGAGAGGTCCGAGTTTGGCTTGAGCCAGGAAGCCGGACAGACGACCACATTTCACGGGAAGGTGCATGAGCATGAAGATCGCCGTACTGGGTGGGACCGGCCTCATCGGGTCGCAGGTCGTCAAGATCTTGCAGACCGCCGGGCACGAGGCGGTGCCGCACTCGCTGTCCACCGGGGTGGACCTCCTCAGCGGGCAGGGGCTGTCCGAGACGCTCATCGGCGCCGACGTCGTCGTCAACCTGACCAACTCGCCGACCTTCGACGACGCCTCCCCCGCCTTCTTCCAGACGACCATGGACAACCTCCTGGCCGCCGCCGAGCGTGCGGGCGTCGGTCACGCGGTGGTGCTCTCCATCGTCGGCGTGGACCAGGTGCCCGACCTGGCCTACTACCGCGCCAAGACCCTCCAGGAGGACATCCTCAGGGCCGGTCCCGTTCCGTACTCGATCGTCCGAGCCACCCAGTTCTTCGAGTTCATCGAGTCGATCCTCTCCTGGACCGCCGACGGGAAGACCGTTCGCCTGCCCAGCACCCCGGTGCAGCCGATGGCCGCCGCCGACGTGGCGCAGGCCGTCGCCGACGTCAGCATGGGCGCGCCGCTGCGGGGCATCCGCAACGTCGCCGGCCCCGAGGTCTTCGCCCTCGACGAGTTGGGGCGCATCACCCTCGCCGCCCGTGGTGACCAGCGCACCGTCACGACCGACGACAGCGCTGGCATGTTCGCCGCCGCTCCCGACGACGTCCTCGTCGCCCCCGACGGCGCCGTCATCGCGCCCACCGCCTACCGGGAGTGGCTGGGCCGCCAGGGCTGAGCGTCGGCCGTACGCGCACGTCGCCGTGGCAGTCGATCATCACGGCGACGTGCGCGTACGGCGTTGCCACCCGCGGTTCAGGATCGCGAACACGAGCCGGTCAGCCCACTCCCCCGCGAACAGATAGCTCGCGACGTGGTGTGCCTCGCGGCGCATGCCGAGCCTGGCCATCAGCCGGGCCGAGGCGGTGTTGCGCCCGTGACACCGGCCATAGATCCGGTGCAGGCCGAACTCGGTGAAACCCCAGTCCACCAACGCCGAAGCGGCTTCCGTCGCCAACCCGCGGCCCCCATGGTCGGGGTTGAACACGAAACCGATCTCAGCCGTACGGTCGACCTGGCTGCGCCACACCAACTCCACGGTCCCGATCACCCCCGCTTCACCGACCGCGGCCAACGCCAGGCAGTCCCCCTCCGCGCGCAGCGCGTCCTCGCCGGCCATGGCGAGCACCGACGCCCGCGACTGCTCACGGGTACGCGGCTCGGCACCGAGCATCCAGCGAACGACGTCGGGTCGACGCTGGTACGCGTACACGTCATCGAGGTCGTCGATGGTGAACGGACGCAGGGTGAGCCGAGCGGTGCGAATCGGATAGGTCGGCTGGAACATCAGGCGAACTCCCGCATCGTCTGCGGGCGGCCGTCATCGTAGGCCTCGGCGTCCCCTGCCGCTTTGGGATCGGGGCGGCGCGGTAGCAGCAACGGGCTGGCGAGGATCAGCAGTCCCGCGACCAGGATGGCCGTGCGAGGGCTGGTGGCGGCGGCGAACAGTCCGCCGAGCGCGCTGAGGACCGCGATGGTGGCACTGCTGCCGATCGACCAGGCCGTCAGAGTCCGGACCACGCGGTCCTTCGGCGTCTGCTCCAGGCGGTAGGTGGCGAGAACCGGGTTGTACAGGCTCATGCTGATGATGATCGCAAGTTCGACGGCGATCACCGTGGCGAGCCCGACGACACCGGGCTGGACGAAGGCGAGGCCGACCAGCCAGATCGCGCGCAACGTGCCCACGGTGCGGATGATCCGGTGTCGGCCGTACCTCGCGACGACCCGGCGGGCCAGGCGTGAGCCGATGAGCCCGCCGACGCAGGGCACGGCGAAGGCAAGCCCGTACTGCCAGGGTGGTAAACCGAGTTCGCCGAGCAGGAGCACGGCCAGCAGTGGCTCGGTGGCCATGATCAGCCCACTGACGAGCAGTTGGTTGAGGTAGAGCGCCCGCAGGCCACGGTGGGTCAGAAGGTGCCGCCAGCCATCGAGCACCTCGCTGGCACGCACCCGGCGACCGCCACCGCGCCGGGGGTGTTCCTCCCGCCCGCCAATCGCCGTGATCCCCAGCGCGGAGAGCAGGTAGCTCACGGCATCGGCCACTATGGTGGCGACCGGGCCGAACAGGCCGACCGCCGCGCCGCCCAGCGGCGGCCCGAGCGCGATGGCGCTCCAGGTCGTCGACTCGAACCTCGCGTTGGCCACGAGCAGGTCGTCCGGCCGGACGAGAGCCTTGAGGTAGGCGCCGCTGGCCGCACCGAAAGCGATCCTGGCGGTGGCGACGACTGCCGAGACGACCAACAACTGCGCGAAACCGAGCCGGCCGAGCGCGTACGCGATGGGGATCGTCAGCAGCACCGCGAACCGGGTCAGATCCATCACGACCATCACCGGCCGTTTGCGGCGGAACTCCACCCACGGCCCGAGTGGCAACGCGACCAGCGCGCCCACCGCCGGCCCCACAGCCGACAGCGCGGACACCTGGGCGGGGCTGGCGTCCAACACCAGCACGGCGATCAGCGGTAGGGCACCGAAGCCGAACCCGGAACCGTAGGCGCTGACCGCGTACGCCGCCCACAACCACCGGAACCGCCGACCCAGGGATCGTCTCGCCGCCACACCCCACACCCCCGCTTCCAACAACCTGCCGTTGGCCGGTGCGATCAAAGCAAGGGCGCAGGGGCCAGATCAAACAACCGAACCCACGGTGAGTCACAACCAGATGTTGTGGAAGTAGGGTTCCTGGCGTGGATCTCGACGCCGTACGCACGTTCGTCGCCGCCGCCGACGCCGGTCAGTTCCAGGACGCCGCCACCACGCTGTCGATCACCCAGCAGGCCGTGTCCAAGCGCATCGCCGCCCTGGAAAAGGATCTTCAGGTACGACTGTTCAACCGCACCGCTCGCGGCGCCCAGCTCACGATCGACGGCCAGACCTTCCTGCCCCACGCCCGGGAACTGCTGCGCGTCGAGGCGCGCGCCGACGCCTCCGTACGCCCCGGTCGGCGCGCCCTGCGCGTGGATGTGCACAGTCGACGCATCGCACCAGCGGTGCTGTTGCAGGACTTCCACCGGGCGCACCCCCGCATCGAGCTGGATGTCGTCACCCTCGACGCCGATGTCCATGCCGCGATGGCCGCCGTCGAGGCGGGGGCGGTCGACGCCACCTTCCACGCCGTCCCCACCCCGGAGCGCCACCTGCCCGACGGGATCAGGACCGCCCGCGTGATCGACGAACACCACGAACTCCTCGTCGGGCCACGCCACGCCCTCGCCAACGCCCGCACCGTCACACCTGCGCAGCTCGCCGCGCACCGCATCTGGATGCCCGGCATGGCCTCCGGCACCGAATGGGCGGACTACTACGACGAACTCGCCGCCGCGTTCGGCCTCACCATCGACCTGGTCGGGCCGGTCTTCGGCAACGAGGCACTGTTGGCCGAGATCGCCGACTCCGCGGAACTGGCGACGTTCGCCGGCGAACGCACCCGGTACCTGTGGCCGGACAGCTACGACCTGCGGCGCATACCGGTACGCGGGCCGGCGCCGATCTACCCCATGTCGCTGATCTGGCGCGACGACAACCCGCATCCCGCGCTCGCCACACTCCGCGATCACCTCGATTCGCGACGAACGAGCCCAGCCGATGCGGAGATCTGGCTGCCAACGTGGGCATGACCAGCGGCGGACCGTCCCGCCGCGCCCTTCAGGGGCGCGACGGGACGGCGTGACCTACTTGACCACCCACCGCAGGCGGCGGGTACGCCACAGGGCCGCCATGCCGATCAGGATCAGCAGGATCCCGACCGCCGCGATGGTGAGGAGGGGTGAACCGGTGATCGGCAGTCCGCCGCCGCCACCGCCTGCCGGGCCGCTCGGCGCCGGGTTCGCCTTGTTCAGGCCGACGAAGTCGGGGATCTCGTCGGCGCCGCCCAGGTAGGCCTGCTTCTCGTCCGAGGACCTCGTGACCTCGGTGAGCGACCTGTCGACGGTGGTCGGCAGGCCCGCGTGCTGCTCCTTGAACGTGGTGTCACTCAGCTTGGTCGTCTTGACCGGCTGCGTGAAGTCGACGCCACCCGTGGTCACCTGCACACCGTTCGGCAGACTGGTCGGCGTAGTTGCCGGTGGCGATGTCCCACGAGAGGCCGTCCCAGTAGTTGTCCGAGGTCATCGCCGGTGCGTCCCACTCCCCGATGACCCGCTGCATCTCGTTCTTGGCGTCTTCCCACCCGTCCGGGTCGCCGCCGACGATTGCGGGCGCCAGACCGGCGACCAGGCGCAGCGAACGGGCGTACAGGTCGAGCGAGGAGTTCACGAACGTCCGTGTCCGACTGTCATCGACGACCAGCACGGCGCCGGTGTCCAGATCGAGGCAGAATTCGCCGCCCCACGCGTCCGTGCCGTAGCCGAATCGCAACAGGCCATCCCGGAAGATCAGGTCCGGGCCGAGCAGAAACAGGTCGTACTCATCGAGTCGCAGCGATTCCGGCAGGTCGGCCGCGACCATCCGCTCCCGCAACTCCGGCGACAGCGACTCCCACCCGTCCAGCTTGCCCAGTGACGACATGGCCGCCAATCTATCGAGCGCCGACCAGCAACGCGGGGACCAACTCGGCCAGGACCGGCGAGTCGCTCGCTCACGCCGGTCCCAGCCGGTCGGTCCTCGTCACCCACGCGCGGCCCCCTGATCTAGCCTGGTGAGATGCTGTCGCAGGTGAAGGGCTTGTCCCGACATTTCACTGAGGAGACCCTGCGCGCGTACCTCATCGGTCGTTCGGTCCGTCGAGACGACGGCTGCCTGATCGTGCGCGGTTACGGCAGCCAGCGGGGCGTGTACCAGAAGGTCGCCGGGCGGGCCTGGGCCCACATCACGGCCTACGTCGTCTTCGTCGGTGGGTACGACCCCGGGTTGGACGTGCGCCACCTGTGTGGCGCGCCGGACTGCATCGAACCCACCCATCTCCAGCAGGTGACCCACGCCGAGAACTGCCGCAACCGCACCCAGCAGCCGCGGTGCCGAAACGGGCACGAGCGGGAGCTCGATCCAACGAGTGGTCGCTACCGCACGGTGTGTCGAGTGTGCAACAGCGAGGCGCAGAAGAGGTGGCGCGTACGGCAGTCCGAAGAGGTTGTCGCAGCACGGGCCGCGTACGGCCGGCAGGTGGGCTGAGCGCGCAGGACACTGCGGCCGGTCAACCCCCGTGAGCCGTCTGGCGTGAGTCGAGCGGCGAGGTCAACGAGACATTGCGTAGAGGGTCAGCGCAGCCAGCGACGGCGCATCGACGATGTCGCCAGCCAAGACCATGGCACGGATCTGGGCGTCGGTGAACGACCGGTGCACCATGTCCTGCTCGGTCGCCTCGCGGTCCGGCTCTCCCTCGGTCAACCCGGTGGCCAGGTAGAAGACGTCGAAGCCCTGGGTGGAAAAGCCGTACGCCTCGTACAGGTGCCCCAGATGGGTGACCGCGCTCCATCGCACGATGCTCACAGATCAACTGCATTGGAGGAAACCTCTTGCTTGAAGAGGCCAGCGCCGCGGAGGCGTTAGTCCTCAAGCGCCTGACCGCGTACCTCGGTTATGCGGAGCTGGCGCACGTCGCGCGGGGGTGACCGGTCCGTATGATCCGGCGATGATCAGTGAGTCGTTGCGCCCCGGCCCGGCGGCCACCGGGCGGCGACCGCCCAGCATCAGCGCCAGCGTGCTGCTGTTCGCGTTCTGGTGGGTGTACGTGCTTGCCGTTGACATCGCGCTCCTGTCCGAGGTCGGCGGCGCCGGGAACTGGCTCGCCCTGGGTGGCTGCACGGTGGCCGTCGGTGTCCTGCTCCGTGGCCTCCGGCGCGGGGCCCCGACCGCGTGGCGGGTGGCCCAGCGATTCGCCGTGGGCGTCGGGCTCGCTTTTCTCGGTGGTGCCGGGACGATGCTGCTGTTCGGGCCGCGCCTCGGGTCGCTGATCACGCCGCCGGTCGAACCCCTTGTCGTCGTGGGGATCCTGGGCGGGCTGCTGGCGGTGCTGGCCCTGCTCGTCAGCGGGCTGCTGCTCCACACCGCTTCGGCCCGGGCCTGGTGCGGTCGCTGATCGACCAGGACGGCGCCCTGCACTCAGTGCCGCAGGAGTCCGGTCGTCTGGATCGTCTCCACGTGCCCGGTCGGCGGCGCACTGCGGTGCAGCTCAAGCCCGACGTCGACGACGACGGAGCGCTCCAGGGTCGAGACCTGTGCCATGGGTGTCCACTGCGCCAGGTCGGTCGTGCCGCACGTCTCGGATCGAAGCTCACCGGCAACGATCCGGGCCCGGTAGAAGATGGCCAGCATGTGCAACTCGACAACATCCCTGTCGTTGCGCTCCACATTCCTCGTACGCGAGTTCACACCGAGCAACTGCTCGACCTGCGCCTCGTACCCCCGTCTCCTCAGTTACCTCCCGCACGACGGCGTCGAACGGATCCTCGGCGTGTTCGACCCCGCCGCCGGGCAACGTCCAGTGGCGCCGGGCACCGTCGGGCGAAACCCAACGGGCGAGCAGCAGGTCCTCATCCCGTAGACACACCGCGTACGCGGCGACCCGGAGCCGTTGCGTGATCACAGTGACCAGGATGTCGCAGTCTCGGGGGAAGCGCTGCCCTCGAACGGGTTGAACGGTTCTGTCAGAACGATTCTCCTGAGATTTCGGCGGTCGGGCTGTCGGCGCGCAATGCCGATCACCGACCTGAGCCGCTTGGCGGCTTCCCACCTGATCGGGTTTGTCAGAGCGCTGACGGCTGCCTGATCGTGCGCGGTTACGGCAGCCAGCGGGGCGTGTACCAGAAGGTCGCCGGGCGGGGCCTGGGCGCACATCACTGGCGGCAGGTGCGCTGAAGCCTTTACCGCAAGCGCCTGAGTGAGCACGTCAACTGGGGCATCGGTCCGCTTCGGACGTCGCTACACCATCCTGAACCATTACGCACAAGAACTGTCATTATGATGCATGCCCGCTTCGCCCCCTTTGTGGCAGCTAATTATCGGATTACTGTTACCTGCAAACCGTTAATGCGTCCAAACGGCCAAGAGGAGGTTGAGGCAGCGCGCGAGTTGGTGAGTTGGACCCGAGGTCTCACGGAGCTGAAGGTCCTGAGGTCAGCTCAGGTAAGCGACGACATCTGATCCACGCGCCCGCTCAGGGCCGGAGCCAGCGATCGAACCAGGCGCGAGTCCGGCGCAGGACGTCGAGTTGATGGTTGCGTTCCCGGACCGAGTGGCCCTCTCTCGGGTAGATCACGAACTCGTGCTCGACATCGAAGTGGCGCAGCGCCCGGTGGAGGTACACGGCCTGCCCGAGGGGAACGTTGGTGTCCTCGGCACCGTGCAGGATGAGCACCGGAGTGCGGATGCGGCTGGCGAAGGAGATCGGGCTGACCGCGTCATGGGGGTGTGGGCCGATGCCGGACCAGCCGGTGCTGCCACCGAGCGCGGCTTCGAACTGGCCGTTCTCCCCGGTCGCGGCGAGCATGCCCCAGTCGACGACGCCGGCACCGACCAGCGCGGCCTGGAAGCGGTCGGTCTGGCCGACGGCCCAGGCGGACATGAAGCCGCCGTGACTCCAACCAGCGATGCCCAGCCGGTCGGGGTCGGCGATGCCCTGAGCGATGAGCAGGTCGATGCCGGTCAGGATGTCGGTCCACTCCTGCCCTCCGACCTGGCCGGCGACGCTGGCGGCGAACTGGTGACCATGGCCCTGGCCGCCGCGCGGGTTGGGCAGGAACACCGCGTAGCCGGCGGCGGCCAGCCACTGCGCGCTGGGGAACCAGAACAACTGGCACCGATCGGCGTAGCGATCGTAGGGGCCTCCGTGCACGATCGTGACCAGCGGGAACGGGCCTTCCGATGCGGACCTTCCGACCGGCAGCACGAGCAAACCGTCCAGGTCGAGGCCGTCGGCGGCGCGGTAGGCCAGCGGTTGTTGCGTGCCGAGTGCGATGCCGTCCAGGTCCGGGCGGGTGTTGGTGATTCTTCGCAGCGGCCCGGTCGACGGCCCGATATGAACGTTCGGGGGTTGATAGCGGGTGCCGGTAATGGCGGCGATCTCTGTGCCGGTAGGAGTGGTGGTGACGTTGTCGAGGCGTCCCGGGTGATGCGACAGGGTGCTGAGGCCGGCGGGGTCGAGCCGGGCCAGTGTCGTGTTCAGACCGTCGGCGAACACCACCAGCGGGGCGGCACCGGTCTGGCAGAGCTGGGTGGGGCACATCGAGAGACCAGCTGTCCGGTTGCGCAGGACGCGGCTGCCCACGGCCAGGTCGAACACGGCGGTGCCGGCCTGCAGCACCGGCGGGGTGAGCGCGACGTAACCGAGGTGCCAACCGTCCTCGCCCGGCCACCAGGCCAGAGATCGTGCGTCGGCCGCGACCGGGCCAAGGTTCTCCGCACTCCCGGTCGTGGGGTCGAACAGGTGCAGTCGGCCGGTGCGCGGGCCGTGGTCGTTGTCGGCGCTGGCCCAGGTGAGCACGGCAAGTGGGCCGCCGCCGGGACGTTGGCACAGTTCCACGACGTGCCGGTCGCCGAACACACCCGGGGTGGTGATCCGGCCGGTGCGCAGGTCGAGCATCCGCAACCGGGCACGCGATTCGCGCTCGCCGACGACGACGGCGTCGTCTCGGTCCCGGGCGCGGCGCGCGTCCTGCTCGGTGGGTTCGTCCTCCGCGAGCAGAGCGACCAGGCGGGGGTCGCTGAGCGGCAGGTGGTCGATGACGCCGGTTCGCCAGTTGGTCACCGTGGTCACCGCGCCGTTGGCGGGGGTGAGTCTGTGTAGCTGCGGGGTGCCGCGGTCGGTGCGGTCGGACAGGAAGAACAGCGTCTCCGAGTCGGCCGACCAGAGCGGCCGGGACTCGGTTGCGGTGTCGGCTGTCGCTCGGCGCGGCACGACGGCGTCATCGGTGCCGGCGAGCCAGAGTTCGGTATCGAGGTGGTCACCGGCCCGGCTGATGGGAGCGAGGACGTAGCAGAGCAGGCGCCCGTTCGGGGCCAGCGCCGGGGTCTGCGGGGCACAACCGTCGACCACGACCTCGGCGGTCAGACCCGTCATGCGGTCAGTCTGCCAGCATCGACATATGTTCTTAGTGGAGGAACGCGACCTGATCCGGCGGCGGCTGCTGCACCTGGCGGAACAGGACCCCGCTGTCGTCGCCGCCGCGGTCACCGGCTCGCACGCCACGGGCGATGAGGATCGCTGGTCGGACATCGATCTGGCCTTCGGGATCAGGGGCCCCCTCGACGCCGTCATGCATCGGTGGACGCAACAGATCTACCAGGACTTCGCGGCGGTCCACCACTGGGATCTGACGTCCGGGTCCGCGATCTACCGGGTGTTCCTGCTGCCCCACTGCCTGGAAGTCGACCTCTCGTTCAGCCCGGAAGTCGAGTTCGGTCCGCGAGGCCCGACCTGGCGACTCATCTTCGGGCGAGCCACACCACCCCAGGCCCCCGCCCCGAGCGCCCACGACGACACGGCTGGCCTGGCATGGCACCACGCACTACACGCGCGGATCAGCATCGAACGAGGCAGATACTGGCAGGCGGAGCACTGGATCAGCGCCATGCGCACCCAGACGATCGCGCTCGCCTGCCGGCGCCTGGGCCACCCCGCCAGCTACGCCAAAGGCGCCCACCTGCTGCCCGCCGACATCACCGGCCCGCTCGAAACGACCCTGGTCCGCTCCACTGATGAGACCGAGTTACGCCGTGCGCTCTCGGCTGCCGCAACGTCCCTGACCGCGGAACTCACTCGCACGGACCCGACCCTGGCCGAGCGACTACACCCGATTCTCACCGAGATCGCTGCGATCAGTCGCCGGCCGCCGGGCAGCAGGCCACACGCCCAGTTGCCGCAGCAACGCTGAGGCTCAGACGCCGCATGTCTCGCACGGTCGGCGGCACCGCCGATCGACCGGTCAGGATCCTGGTTGGGCTCCAGGCCCGGGCAACAGGTCGATGTCCGTAGCCCGCATGGGGTCTTCGCACTCCGAGCACCGCAGCTCCACGTGGCTGATCTTGCCGCAGGCGTGGTGGCGGTAGAGCACGGGCGGGCCGGCCTCGCCCGCCGTCCACCGATCACCCCACCGCACCATCACCAGCAGCAGATCGCAGAGCTCCCTGCCCTTGTCGGTGAGCAGGTACTCGTGGCGGACCGGCCGGTCCGAATACTCACGCCGGGTCAGGACGCCCTGTTCGACCAGCCAGCTCAGCCGTTCGGCGAGCACCTTGCGGGACATGCCGAGGCCCCGCTGGAGTTGCTCGAAGCGGTGCGTGCCGGCGTAGACGTCGCGCAGGATCAGCGGAGACCACGGCTCACCGATGACGTCGAGGGTGCGGGCGATCGAGCACGCCATGGCGCCGAACTGCGTTCGTTGCATGACGCCACGATACGCAAAGGTGGTTCCTTCAAGGAACTGACTCTGTTAGCGTCACATCAGTCCATCCCCTTAAGGAACGGACTGGCCCTGTCCCCCCTCTCCACACGCGTGTGGAAGCCGAAGGAAGGCCCGCATGAACCATCCGCCGATCGTGCCGACCAGGGACTGGCAGGACGCGGTAGACGCCCTGCGCGTACGCGAAAAGGCACTCACCCGCCAGCTCGACTCAGTGGCCGCGGCGCGTCGCCGGCTGCCGATGACGCCGGTCGAGCAGGACTACGTGTTCGAGGGCCCGTCCGGGCCGGCCAGTTTGAGCGACCTGTTCCAGGGCCGCCGCCAGCTCATCGTGTACACGTTCATGTGGCACGGCATTGACGCCGTCTGCTCCGGCTGCTCGATGTTCACCGACAACGTCGGACACCCGGCCCACCTCAACGTCCGCGACGTCACCCTCGCGTTGACGTCTCACGGCCCACTGGACGACCTGCTGGCGGTGCGGCGGCGAATGGGTTGGGACCTGCCCTGGTACTCGTCGCTGAACAACAGCTTCAACGCCGACATGGGCACCGGTGACGGATTCGCGCTGAACGTCTTCCTCCGCGCCGACGACCGGATCTTCCGCACCTACACCACCACCGCCCGCGGCGTGGAACGGCTCGGCAGCAACTGGACCTTCCTCGACCTGACGCCCTACGGCCGACAGGAGACCTGGGAGGACTCGCCGGAAGGCTGGCCGCAAACCCAGCCCTACCGGTGGTGGCGACTGCACGACGAGTACGACACGACCAGGGATCCGTCATGACGGTCGACACGCCAGTCGCTGAACTCCTCTTCCAGCAGGAGGATGCGACACCCTTCAACACCGACGCGGCGACACTCAAGCCGTGGAGCCAGGCGTTGGCCTGCCTGCGGTCGGCGCACAAGTGTTGGCTGTCCACTGTGGGACCGGATGGTCGGCCACACGCCGCGCCGGTGATGGTCGTGCTGGTCGACGGGGCGCCGTGCATTGCGAGCCGCCCGCACTCCCGTAAGAGCCGAAACCTGGCTGGCAACCCCCGCGCTGTCATCACGGTGAGCAGCGAAGATCTCGACCTGGTGGTGAGCGCTGAAGTTCACCAGGTGTCCGGCGGGACCGCACTGCGCCGGGTGGCCGCCGCCTTCGTCACAAAGTACGGCTGGACGTTCGACATCAGGGACGGCCGGGTCCACGACGAGAGTCTGCCCGGATCACCCGAGTACGCCTTCCACCAGGTCTCCCCGGTCCGGGCTTTCGGCTACGGCACGGACGGGCTCACCGCGACCCGTTGGCGGTTCAACCGCACCTGAGGTCACGCCGAGCCCGTCCGCCGCTGGTACGTCTAGGGCGACACTCCTCGACGTCGGGCCGCCGGCCTGCGATCAGTGGGCGGGCTCGCCGAACCAGCGGGAGAGGGGTTGGTCCAGGCTCTGCTGATCGTCACCGACCCAGGCGACGTGCCCGTCGGGCCGCAGCAGGACACAGGGGACGTCCAGCTCCGCGGTGGGATCCGTCAGGTGATCGACCCGGTCTGACCAGCCGCCGACGGTCAGGCGTTCGGTGCGGCCCAGCAGCAGGCCCCGGCCGCGATGCAGCAGACCGTAGAGGTTGCCCTGTTTCACGGCGACGTCGGGCAGGCGGCGGCCGAGCAGGTCGGAGCCCGCGCCGAAGTCGTACCGGATGTCGATCGCTGTGATCTTCTCGATCAGGTGGCGGTTCACCTCGTCGAAGTCCATCAGCTCGGTGAGCAGCCTGCGTACCGCCTGCGGGCCTGGTTCGGGGGACAGCAACTCCATCTGGGCTCGGGTGTTGTCCAGCACGTCCGCGGCGACCGGATGACGTTCGGCCTGGTACGTGTCCAGCAGAGCCTCCGGCGCCCAGCCCCGGATGTGCGCGGCCAGTTTCCAGCCGAGGTTGAAGGCGTCCTGAACGCCCAGGTTGAGGCCCTGTCCCCCGATGGGCGGATGGATGTGGGCGGCATCGCCGGCCAGGAGGACGCGGCCGACCCGGTATCGGTCGGCCAGCCGGGTGGCGTCCCCGAAGCGGGACAACCAGCGCGGGGAGTGCACACCGAAATCGGTTCCGGCGATGGTGCGCAACTGTTGTTGGAAATCCTCGAGGGTGGGCGCCACCGCACGGTCGCTGACTCCCGCGGCGGGGACCACGACGCTGTAGACCCCGTTGCCTGCGGGCCGGAGCCAGAACGGGTGATGGTTTTCGCGGATCGCGTTCACCGTGGCGGCGATCTCCTCCTGCGGCGTGCCCACCTCCATCTCGCCCATCAGCGTCTCGGTCCGTGCGGGCTCCCCGGGAAAGCCGACGCCGAGCAGTTTGCGCACCGTGCTGCGCCCGCCGTCACAGCCGACGAGATAGCGCGAGCGCAGTTGCTCCCCGTCGGTCAGCTCGACGGTCACACAGTGGTCGTCCTGCTCGATGCCGACGACCGCGCGACCACGCCGAACCTGCGCGCCCAGTTCGATCGCATGCTCTTCGAGCAGGCCGACGATGACTGGCTGCGGGATACCCAGCAGATAGGCGTACGCGGAATCCAGGTCTTTCGGTGCGGGTTTGGCGATGGCCGCGAAGAAGCCAGCGGCCGGCCGCTGCCTGCCGTGCGGAAGGACGCGATCCAGCAGGCCGCGCATGGCCAGCAGTTCGAGGCTGCGGACATGCAGACCGACGATACGGACGAACGAGGCGGGCTCGGTTTCCTTCTCCACCACGAGGACCCGTACGCCGTGCAGCAGCAGTTCGGCGGCCAGCATCGCACCGGTCGGCCCGCACCCGACAATGATCACGTCGAAGATGAGGGGCGTGCGATCCGCACTGGTGGACGGCGACTCGACCCTGGTCTGAGACGCGGGCTCGGCGGTGAATTGTTGAGGGCGCATGGGTGTTGCCTTTCGGGAGGGCCTTGTTGGCGGGGCGCTCCCGGCGACACCTACGTCAATCGCCCGGTCGTGACGGAAGGGGGAGCACCCACATCGCTGCATCGTTCATGGGTCTCACCTCCTCGGGCGGGTCACGTCACCTGCAAGCTACAAGCCCGACCATCGTCCCGCCAGCTATTTTCAGTCATGGTCACGGGCCCACGCCTTCTCGTCCGCGCGGCGTTCGCGGCGCTCGCCCTGTCGCCGTCAGCGGTCCTGCAGGCGGGTCAGCGATCGGTGGAGCCACTCGGCCATCAGCGCGCGTTCGGCGTCGGTGAGCCCTGGGAGGTCGGGCAGCACCGTCGCGAACGTCACCGCGACCGCGTTCGTGGCCGTGTCGGGTGTCGCCGGAGTTGTCGCCAGGATGCTGGTGAGCACAGCGTCGAGCATGGCCTCGCTCAGACCGGGGTCGCGCTGCTCCGGGGGCACTCCCAGCAGGGTGAGGATGGTTCCGTTGCCCGCAGAGTGGATCATCAAGAGTGCGCGCTGCTCGTCGACCCGCAGGAGGCCGGCTGCGGCGAGTCGCCGAACGCGGCGACGCAGCACGTCGAGGCCCGCGACCGTCGCCGGTGAGGGTGCGCCGCTCCCCCGCGTCGCGATCAGCGCGTACAGCTCGGGGTTCGCCAGGCCGAAATCCACGTGCGTACGCCATCCGGCTCGCAGCTCCGCGACCGGGTCACCCGCCGCGACGTCCGCCGCGACCGACTTGCCGCTGACATAGGTGGCCATGACATGTTCGGCGACGGCGTCGATGAGGCCGTCCTTGTCGCCGAACAGGCGGTAGATGGTCGGGGCCTGCACTCCTGCGGCCTGAGCGACGGCACGCGTCGTCACCGCGTTCGCGCCCTTCGCACGCAGCAGTTGGGTGGCTGCCGCGACGATGCCGGAACGGACGTCGTCGCGAGATGCCGTGTCCTGCGTCGTCACCATGAACCGATGCTAACAGCACCTTGTTATCTACGAAATATCAGTGTTAACGTCGGAGGCGAATCATCGATAACAAGGAGCGTTCATCATGTTGGTCGTCACCGGTGCCACTGGTCAGCTCGGGTCCCAGATCGTCGACCTGCTCCTCGACCGGCTACCACCCGAGGCCGTGGGTGTGAGCGTGCGCGACGTCGACAAGGCCGCGGGCCTCGCCGAGCGCGGTGTCCGGGTCCGCGCCGGAGACTTCACCGACCCAGCCACGCTGGAGCACGCCTTCGAGGGTGCCGAGAAGGTGCTCATCGTGTCCGCCGCCATCCGCGGCGCTGGCGCGCTCGTCGCGAACCGCGCCGCCGTCGACGCCGCCCGGGCCGCGGGAGTCAAACGAATCCTGTACACCAGCCACCAGGCCGCCTCCAGGGACTCGCTGTTCGCCCCCCAGCCCACGCACGCCGCGGCCGAGGAACACCTGGCCGGCCTGGGGGTTCCCTTCACCGCACTGCGCAACGGGTTCTATGCGAGCACGCTCAGCCACTCCATCGGTGCGGCGCTGGAGACCGGGCAACTCGTGGCGCCGGCGGACGGGCCGGTGTCCTGGACCGCGCATTCCGACCTGGCCGAGGCCGCAGCCATCGCAATGGTCGAGGAGGGCCTGCTCGATGGCGTCACGCCCGCGCTGACCGCGGCGGAGGCGCTCGACCTCGAAGCGGTGGCCGGGATCCTCGCCGGGATCACGGGCCGCGCCATCACCCGAGTGGTCGTCGGCGACGACGAGTGGAAGGCCGATGCCGTCGCGCATGGCATGCCCGCGGCAGCCGCCGAATTCACCCTCGGCATGTACCGCGCAGCGCGACGGGGAGAGTTCGCCGTTACCGACCCGACGCTGGAAACCCTCATCGGTCGTCGACCGACGTCCGTCCGTTCGGTGCTTGAGGCCATCGTCTCCCAACGGTGATGCGTCCTGACGAGCACCGGGCCTGCGAGCCGCTGAGTTGACCCTCGACCGGGTCGAGGCCCGACCATCGGCGACATGGACAACCAGCCGACATCCGACCCGACCATGACCCGCATCGGTGCGGCGGTGCAGCTCGGCCGATCAGGACAGAAGGCTCTCGCCCGGGACGCCCTCGCCGCACTGTGGGACGAGATCGGCCCCACCGGCGACGCCTTCCACCGCTGCACGCTCGCCCACTACCTCGCCGATCTCCAGGACACCGCCGAAGCGGAGCTGGTGTGGGACGAGCGCGCCCTGGCCGCCGTGTCCGACCTGACCGACGAGCGCGCCCAGCGTTACCTGCCCTCGCTCCAGGTCCAGGCGTTCCTGCCGTCGCTGTACCTGAATCTGGCCGACTGCCACCGGCGCCTGGGCAACCCCGCCCAGGCCCGGGAGCACCTGGCCCGGGCCGGCGAACACCTGGTGCACCTGTCCGACGACCCGTACGGCGAGGCCATCCGCGCCGCCATCCGCGAGTTCGCCGCGGACGACCCGAGCGACGCCCGGCGGTGACGGTCGGCGGGGCCTGACGGCGATCTGTAGGTTGTCTTCTTGACGGGCGGCTGAGGTGTAGCTAAGTTTCAGCCACCCGGACTGAGAGGCGTCTATGCAGACCCGACTCGTTACCGCGACCGCCTGGGCGGCCACACTGGTGGCCACCCTCGCTTCCCTCCCTGCCCAGGCCGCCACGCCGGCGCGCCCGCCGAATGCCGAGCACGGCTGGGTGACGTCCACGCTGCGACACATGAGCCTGGAGCAGAAGGTCGGCCAACTCTTCGCCACCTACGTCTACGGCGGTGACGCCGTAAACCCCAGCGCCACAGACCGGGCCGCGAACATCGCCGCCTTCGGTGTGGAGACCCCAACCGAGGTGATCGAGCGGTACCACCTGGGCGGCGTCTGCTACTTCTCCTGGTCGCACAACCTGGACAGCCCCCGACAAATCGCGACCCTCTCCAACGGACTCCAGCGGGCCGCCCTCGGCGACGGGGCAAAGGGCAAAGTGCCGCTGCTCATCTCCACCGACCAGGAGCAGGGCGCGGTGGTGCGAATGCCCTCCCCCGCCGCCCAGTTCCCCGGGTCGATGGCGCTGGGTGCGGGGCGGTCGGCCCAGGCCGCCCGGACGGCGGCGGAGGTCACTGGACGCGAGCTGCGCGCCGTCGGCATCCGACAGCCGTACGCGCCGATCGCCGACGTCAACGTCAACCCGGGCAACCCGGTGATCGGGGTGCGGTCCTTCGGTGCCGACCCCACCCTCGTGGCCGACCTCACCGCCGCCCAGGTCACCGGTTTCCAGGACCGGGCCGGGGTGACCGCCGCGGCGAAGCACTTCCCCGGTCACGGCGACACGGCCACCGACAGTCACACCGGTCTCCCGGTGATCAGCCACAGCCGCGCCGAGTGGGACCGGATCGACGCGCCTCCGTTCAGGCGGGCCATCCGCGCCGGTGTCGACACGATCATGACCGCGCACATCGTGATCCCGGCGCTCGACCCGTCCGGCGACCCCGCGACCTTGTCGCCCACGATCCTCACCGGCGTGCTGCGTGGCGAGCTCGGTTTCCGGGGCGTCATCGTCACCGACGCGCTCAACATGGCTGGTGTACGGGCGAAGTACGGTGACGAGCGGGTGCCCGTCCTGGCGCTCAAGGCCGGCGCCGACCAGCTCCTGATGCCGCCGGATCTCGCGCTGGCGCGGGACGCGGTGCTGCGGGCCGTCGCCACCGGCGAGCTCACCGAGGGTCGGATCGACGAGTCGGTCCGACGCATCCTCGGCGTGAAGCATCGCCAGGGACTGGCCCGCTCCCCGCTGGTCGACGTGGCGAAGGCCGTGCGGACCGTCGGCGCTCCGGAGCACCTCGCCGCCGTCACCCGGGTCACCGACCCCACGCTCACCGCCGTCCGCAACGACGCCGGAGTGCTGCCCCTGCCCCACGCCGACCGGTCGGTCCTGATCACCGGCTGGGACAGCGCTGCCTTCGCCCCGGTCACGACGGTCGCCGCCGGATTCACCGCACGTGGTGCCCGTGCCACCGCCCGACCGGCGACCCTGCCCTCCGACGCGACGATCGCCGCCACGGCGAGCCAGGCCGCCGAGCACGACCTCACCGTCGTGCTCGTGAACAAGGCGTGGGACACCGCCGTCACCGACCCACGAGCCACCCAGCAGCGCCTGGTCGCGGCGCTGCTCGGCACCGGGAAACCCGTTGTCGTCGTGGCCGTCCGCGACCCGTACGACATCGCTTACCTGCCGGGTGTCACCACCTACCTGGCGACGTACTCGTACACCCGCGCGGCGATGGACGCCCTCGTCCGCGCGCTGCACGGCGAGTTGTCCCCGAGCGGACGGCTGCCCGTCACGATCCCCACGGCCGAGGGGGCGGGCTCCGTCCTCTACCCCTACGGCCACGGCCTGAGCTGGTAGGAGGCAAGCATGCAGCGGAGGAATCTCCTCATCGGCGCGGTCGGCGCGGGCGCGCTGGGGGCGGGAACGCTCGGCGCAGGACCGGCGTCGGCCGGCTCCCGTGCCCGTCGGGTCCGCACCGGCCTCGACGAGCTGGTGTCGTCCGGGTTCGCCGAATTCACCGGTCAGCGTGTGGGCGTCGTGTCCAACCCGACCGGGGTCGACGCGTCCTACCGGCACCTCGTCGACCTGATGCACGGCTCCGGTCGGGTGCGACTGGTCGCGGCGTTCGGCCCCGAGCACGGCTTCCGCGGCTCCGCCCAGGCCGGCGGCAGCGAGGGAACCGGCGTCGACGCACGTACCGGCATCCCGGTGTACGACGCGTACGGCGCCTCGCAGGCCCGATGGGAGGCCATGTTCACCGAGGCCGGGGTGGACACGGTGGTCTTCGACATCCAGGACGTCGGAGTCCGCTTCTACACCTACATCTGGACGATGTACACCTCGATGGTCGCCGCGGCCCGAGTCGGCAAACGCTACGTCGTGCTGGACCGACCCAACCCGATCGGCGGGCGGGCCTACGGGCCGATGATGACCAGCCCGTACACCTCGGGTGTGGGGTTGAAGGAGATCATCCAGCAGCACGGGATGACCGTCGGGGAGCTGGCCCGCTTCTTCAACGCCACCTTCCTGCTGGCCGAGGCGGGGCGACCGGTCGACCTGCACGTGGTTCGCTGCCGGCACTGGAAGCGCGACGCCCTCGCCGCCGACACCGGCGTGCCGTGGGTGATGCCCAGCCCGAACATGCCCACCCCGGACACCGCTCTGGTCTACCCGGGCACCGGGCTGTTCGAGGGCGTCGCGTCGATCACCGAAGGGCGCGGCACGACTCGCCCGTTCGAGCTGATCGGCGGGCTGGCGACGGACTTCGACCACCACTGGGGTGACCGGCTCAACGCCCGGAACCTGCCCGGCGTCGAGTTCCGCGAGGCGTACTTCTCGCCGACCTCGGCCGGGCAGAAGCCGGATCTGCTCAACAAGCTCTGCGCCGGCGTCGAGGTCAAGGTCGTCGACCCGGCGGTGTACGACCCGATCCGCACCGGCGTGGCCATGCTCGTGGAGGCGCACAAGTACCCGGCGTTCGCCTGGCGACGCGACTCTTGGGACGCCGTGCGCCCGTACTGGATCGACAAGCTCACCGGATCGCCGCGACTGAGGACCCAGATCGACGCCGGAGCTGACGTGGACGACGTCGTCGGCGCCTGGGCCGAGGAGTTGGCCACCTTCAACCGGCAACGCCGGCCCTACCTGCTCTACTGAGGAGCGCGGTCATGACCAGGTCGACTCGTCGTCCGCTCCGCTCACTCGCGCTCGGTCTGGCTCTGGTGACCCTGGGCACGGCGCTGCCCGCCACCGGGGCGGCCGCCGCGACACCGTCGTCCGGTCCGCCGACCGTCACCCCCGCCGACCTCCAGTTCCGCCACGACACGTTGCGCCGGGGCAGCGCCCGCCAGGTCGGACTGCTTCCCGACCAGGTGGATCGCCTGCCCGCCGACCTGGCGGCGTACCTGCAGCCGACCCCGGACCACCCCGGCTACCCGGCGTACGCCGGCGCGGTGGTCCTGGCCGCCAAGGACGGCGTGATCGTCCAGCACGCCGCCGTGGGCAGCACGGTGAAGTACTCCGCGGTGGGGCCACCGCCCGACCTTGTCGGTGTGGAACTCCCCGCCGACCAGCAGATCCCGACCCGGCGCGACACCATCTTCGACCTGGCGTCGGTGTCGAAACTGTTCACCACGATCGTCGCCATGCAGCAGGTGGAGCGGGGACGGGTGGAGCTGGACACGCCGGTCGCGCGGTACGTGCCGGAGTTCGCCGCCGGCGGCAAGGCGACCGTGACCGTGCGGATGCTGCTCACCCACACATCGGGTCTGCCCGCGTTCGCACCACTGTGGAGCAGGTACCCGACACCGGCCGAGCGGTTCGCCGCCGCGCTCGCCACGCCGCTGGCCACCGGGGCGACGCCCGGTGGCCAGTACGTCTACTCCGACCTGGGGCTGATCACGCTGGGAGTCCTGCTGGAGCGGGTGGCCGGTCGGCCGCTGGCCGACCTGGTCCGCGACGGCGTGACCGGGCCGCTGGGCATGACCGACACCGGCTACAACCCCGGCCCGCAGCGGCGGTCGCGGATCGCCGCGACCGAATATCAGCCGTACGCGGGACGCGGCATGGTGTGGGGTGAGGTCCACGACGAGAACGCGTGGGCGCTCGGCGGGGTGGCCGGGCACGCCGGGGTCTTCTCCACGGCCGCGGACCTGGCCGTGCTCTGCCAGTCGCTGCTCAACGGCGGCGAATACCGTGGCCGGCGGATCCTGCGCTCGGAAACGGTGCGCGCGATGCTGGTCAACTACAACGCGCCGCTGGAGCCGGCCTACCCGGAGAGCGACCGCGGGCTCGGCTTCGAGCTGAACAAGCACTGGTACATGATGGGGCTCTCCTCGCCGGTGGCCTTCGGGCACACCGGCTTCACCGGAACGTCGATCGTCATCGACCCGCTCTCCCACTCGTTCGTCGTCATGCTCAGCAACCGCGTGCACCCGGACCGGGGCTGGGGCAGCAACAACGTCGCCCGACGGGCCGTCGCGCGTGACCTCGCCGAGGCGATGCCGGTGCGGCCGCGCTCGGCCAGCGCGTGGCGGGCCGACCCACGCGACTCCGCGACGAGCACGCTCACGGCGCCGCTGCGTCGGCCCGGCCGTGGCGGCACGGCGAGCTTCCTGCTCTGGTACGACACCGAGCCCCGCTTCGACACCGCGCGATTCGAGGTCTCCACCGACGGTGGCCAGACCTGGGCGCCGGCGACGATGCAGCTCCGCGATGCCGCCCGCCGGTGGAGCGCCGACGGCACGGTCACCGGCTACGGGGGTCGCGTGTGGTGGCAGGTCACGGTGGCGCTGCCCGATCAGGCCACCCACCTGCGGTTCAGCAGCAGCACCGACGGCTCCGGGCAGGGACGTGGCGTCTACGTCGACCGGGTCGTGGCAGCGGACCGGCACGGCGTCCTCTTCTCGGGCGAGGGTCCCGACGCCCCCCGGTTCGTCGCCGACGGGTGGTCACCCGCGCGGAGCTGACGTTGCGCTGTCGCAGCGTCCCTGCGAGGTCGGTCGGGGCGGGTCACCGATCCTGGCGAGAGACGCCTGTGCGGTATTCCTGCGGCGAACGTCCGTAGTGGGCACGGAAGAGGCGGCTGAAGTGGGCCTTGTCCGGGAAACCCCAACGGGCGGCGATGGCCTGGATCGGCTGCCGCAGCAGCGGGTTGCCGAGATCACGCCGGCACTGCTCCAGGCGCTTGGCGCGGATGAGCTCGGCAACCGTCGTCGCCTCCGCCTCGAAAAGGCGGTGTAGCGACCGCGGCGAGATGTGGTGGGCGGCGGCGACGCTGCGAGGGCTGAGCTCGTCACTGTCAAGGTGGCGGTCGATGAAATCGACGACCCGGGCCCGCAGTGCGGTCTGCCGCGCCTCCGGTGACAGGGTGTCCTCGATGTCGAGGTACTGAGCGAGCGCGGCAGTGAGCAGGTCCACCGCCACCCCGCCCAGGATCTCGGCCTGGGCGGGCTCGAACTGCTCCGGGTGCGCCGCGATGCTCTGCAGGTGGTGGGCCAACAGCCCGCCGACGCCGAGATGCGACGGCATCGGCGTGGCCAACAGGCGGCGGAGCCGGTCCGGCGCCAGGGGCAGCGACGCGTGCGGTATCTGCACCGTGATCGTGGTGGCGAGACCGGGGCCGTCCGCGCGATGCCGGGCGACGTGCGGTCGCGCGGTGTCCAAGAGCGTGAAATGGTTCCCGGCTTCCAGCGTGGACTCGGTGCGGTCCTGGATCAGGGTGCTGTGACCCGTCAGTGGTAGCGCGAGTTGATACACGTCCCCCTCGGTTCGGCGGGCCAGTGTCGTGGGCCGGATCGAGTCCAGCGACGGATAGCGCAGCGAGGTCATCCGAATGCGGCCGAGATCGATGGCCTGCGCGTACGCGACGAAGTTGTCCAGGTGGCCGCTGCTGATGTGCGCGGGTGCCGTCTCCTGGGCGACCAGGGCATACCAGAAGGCGAACCTGTCCGCCGGAGGCACCACGGTCGTGTCCACCACCAGGTTGGGCAGCATTCCGCTCACCTCCCCCACATGCGAGGATGGATTCTTGCATGCCTCGACGTCCTTTACCCATGACCGGATTCCCACGCCCGGCGCTGCCCGGTGGGTTGGCGAATGTCGGCGGTGACCGGCGCCGACCTGCGGGAGGCAGCCGACGAGATGACCCGGGTGCTGCTGCCACACCGGGAACGCGACTGGTCGGTGCCGGCCGGCTCGTTGAGCTGGAGCTGCTGGACCACCGCGGCGCACGTCGCGCACGACCTCCTCGCGTACGCGGGGCAGGTCACCGGCCACCCGGATGACGGCTACCTGCCGTACGACCTGCGGGTCTCACCCGACGCGAGCCCGACGCAGGTGCTCACCGTGGTGCAGGCCTGCGCCGGTCTGCTCGCCGCCGCCGTCGACGCCGCTCCGCCGGACACGCGGGCCTGGCACTGGGGCCCGTGCGATCCGGCCGGTTTCGCCGCCATGGGCGTGGCCGAGACCCTGCTGCACACCCACGACATCACCCTCGGCCTCGCTGTGCCGTGGCAGCCGCCGCAGCGGCTGAGCGCGCTGGTGCTGCGGCGACTCTTCCCGGACGCCCCAGCCGGGGCGGCACCCGAGGTGCTGCTCTGGATGACCGGCCGCGGCGAGCTGCCCGGCCGGGCCCGGCGTACCTCCTGGGTCTGGCGCGCCGCAGTCGACTGACTCGCACCAGCGTCGAGGGGTGGGTGGTCGCCTGTCGGGGCGACCACCCGGTTGGAGCGTCAGGGTCAGGTCCAGCTGATGCCACGGTTGCGAACGCTGCGCATGCCCGTCTCCTCTCCCCTCGGTGACGGCCCCCGTGCCCGCCAGGTGACCTCAGCGTCGGCCACGGCCTGCTTCGGCGGTAGGGACGTCGGCGTTCGGAGTCGTTCGGGTTTGCTCGACAGGAGACTCGGACGTCGCAGCTCTGGAGTCGGGTCGCCGTGGCCACAGCGGCATGACAGCGAGAACCGCCACCGCGCCCGACAATCCGCTGAACCCGATCACCGTGGTGGCCGCCCACCGGTCGGTGGCCAGACCTGCGAGGACCATCGCCGTCCCCTGCAGGCCACTGAGACCGGTGATGGCCACCCCGAACGCGCGTCCCCGGTACTGCGTCGGCACCGCCCGGCCGAACAACGCGTTCAGGGGGATGGCGAAGGCGCTCGCGGCGCCAGCCAGCGCCAACAGCAGGAGCATCATCCACAGCGGAGGGATGAGCCAGGCCACTGTCAGCACGCCGGCCGACATCGCGGCCAGCGGCAGGATGAGCCGTGGCCGGGCCGCCGGTGGACAGAACCGGGTGAGCGCGACCCCGCCGATGGCCATCCCCAACGGCGCCGCCGCCAGCAACAGTCCGACAGTGCCGGCCCCGCCGCCGTACTGTCGGGCCAGCGGCGCCATCAGCCCCTCGGCCGCGTAGGTGAAGGCGCTCGCCGTCCACAGGACCAGAACGTAGGACCGCAGCCGGGGATCGGCGAAGACGACCCGCAGCCCGACCGCCCGGCCCTGGCCGGTCGGACGCGACGGCGGTCGAGGCGCGGGGCGGGAACGCACGCCGATCCCGATCAGGAGAGCCGAGACCAGGAAGGTGCCGGCATCCACCAGCAGGGCGCCGCGCAGCGACAGCAACGCCACCAGACTCCCCCCGACGGCGAAGCCGACCACCTGCACGACCTGAGCGCAGATGTTGTCCACGCCGTTGGCCACGGCGTAGCGGTCGCCATCGAGCACCTCCGGCATCAACGCCGCCCGCGCCGCCACGAACGGTGGCCGCATCAGGTTGACCACGAAGAGCAGCACCACCAGGGCCGGCGCGGGGAGGGCCGGCAGCGCCGCCAGCGGGATGAGCGCCGCGCGACCAAGATCGCACGCGATCATCACGCCTCGCCGGGGGAACCAGTCGGCCAGACCGGACAGCAGCGGTCCGCCGGTGAGCCAGGCCAGGTAGGAACTGGCGTAGGCGGCCGCCGCCAGCGCGGCCGAGCCGGTTTCGCTGAAGACGAGATACGCCACGGTCACGGCCGTGAGCTGGTCGCCGGCCAGGGACAGCAGGTACGCACCGAACAGATGGCGGTACTCGCGTACCGCGAACACCTCGGCGTACGTCGCGGCGCGCTCGGTCACCTCGCCCCGTCCCCTCCCGCGCCGGCGGTCGTCTGGGCGCTCGGCCCAGACCGTATCGGCGTTCACGCGCTCGAGGCCGGGAGCAGGCGTTCGGACCTGTTCGGATCCGTTCGCGGCAGGTTCGGACGGCTGGCTAGCCGGCGTCGAGTGTGTGGCGGTGACCGTCGAGTGGGAAGGGCGGCCGGGCCGGCAGGATCTCCTGGAACACGAAGCCGGACTTCTGCGCCACCCGGCAGGACGCGACGTTGTCCACCTGGTGCAGCAGGTCGAGACGCGTCACCTCGGGGAACCGGTCGAACGCCCAGCGGCTCAGCGCGGTGACCGCGCGAGGGGCGACGCCGCGGCCGCGTGCCCACGACGCCGTCCAGTAGCCCACCTCCGGAGCCGGGCGCTGCGGCGTGACCCCCTTGAGCACCACGTTCCCCACCAGCCGAACGCCGTCGGTCTGCTCTTCGACGACGGCGAAGGTGTACCGCCGGCCGTCGGCCCAGTCCCGCTGTGCGCCGTCCAGCCACCGTCGTGCCTCGGCGGCGGTGGTCACCGGAGCTCTGGTCCAGCGGCGCAGGATCGGATCCCGGTACGCCCGCACCAGCTCATCCAGGTCGTCGGCGCACCAGGGACGCAGCGCGACTCCCGGCGTCGAGGGCGTGTCGGGTGACCGCGATTCGATCAGCATCGGCACAGTCTGCCGTGGTCGTGGCCGGGGGTCAGCCCCGTCGGCGCCACCGCCGCCACCAGCTGCGGCGGGGCCCGCGCGACGGTGTCGGAACGGTCGCCGGTTCGGTGGCGGTCGAGGTGACCTTGGGGCGGGCCCGTTCGGCGCGCCAGCGGCGGACCACGTCCTCGGTGTTCACCGGGCGCACCGCGACCCGGGGGCCGTCGTCGGGGAAGCGCAGCCACGACACGATCTGCGCGTTCAACTGCCCCACGAAGTCGCGGACGGACTGCTCGGTGGGCAGGTCTCGGATCTCGTCGGGGACCTGCTCGATGCGTCGGCGCAGTTGCAGTGACGTGGGCAGGAGCAGGTCACTGGGGAGCGCCTCGCGCTCCAGGAAGCTCTTGATCCACCACGCCTCGTCGTACGGCGCCCCCCGACCGGGGATCGGCTTGCCCATGCCGGGCAGGTCGTCGAACTCGCCGCGCTGAACGGCATCCTGGATCTTCGCCTCCACTGACGCTTCCCACGCCTCGGTCACCGTGCGGCACCTCCCTGGCCACCGTAACGCGCCGCCTCCGGCCGGCGACACGCACTTGCCAGGGGTCAGCGCGCCCGCCACGGCGAGCATTCCCGCCGACGGTGCTGACGTTGCGCCGAACGCGGATGGATCACCCCGGATCGCAGGCCACGGCCTGCCAGGTGGCCCTGGGTTGGGATTTTCATCCCGATTACGGTCGGTGTGGGGACTACCGAACGGGGGAAGCGTCGTGGTGAGTACGGGTGCACTGCTGGGCATCACGCTGGTGGCGTTGGGGCTGGTGCTCACGCCCGGCCCGAACATGGTCTACCTGGTGTCCCGCTCGGTGGCGCAGGGCCGCCGGGCCGGGCTGATCTCGCTGCTCGGGGTGGCGGCCGGGTTCGGCGTCTACCTGGTCGCGGCGGTCGCCGGCCTGGCCGCGGTCTTCGTCCTGGTGCCGACGCTGTACGCGGTGGTGAAGCTGGCCGGGGCCGGCTATCTGCTGTGGCTGGCCTGGCGGACGCTGCGCCCGGGCGGCCACTCGCCGTTCGCGCCCACCCCGCTGCCGCCGGACCCGCCCCGGAAGCTGTTCACCATGGGCCTGATCACCAACCTGCTGAACCCGAAGATCGCCATCCTCTACGTGTCGCTGCTACCGCAGTTCATCGACCCGGCGCGGGGGCACCTGGCGATGCAGAGTCTGCTGCTGGGCCTGACCCAGATCGCCGTCGCGTTGAGCGTGAACGCGCTGATCGTGCTCAGCGCCGGGGCGCTGGCCGGCTTCTTCGCGCGCCGGCCGGTGTGGCTGCGGGTGCAGCGGTGGGTGACCGGGACGGCCCTCGCCGCGTTGGCCGTCCGGATCGCCACGGACCGCTCCCGCGCGGCGGTCGCCACACCCTGACACCCGACGGGTCACTGCCCCCGGTGGCGGCGGAGCATCCCGGCGGCCAGCGGCGCGGCATCCAGGTCACCGGCGGCGAGCCGGGCCGCGAGGGTACGACGGACCAGCCGGTCGGCCAACGCGGGCGCGTGCCGGCCGACGGCCATCTCCAGGCGTCCACGGGTGGTGGTCGCCACGTCCCGGGGCGCCCGGCGGGCGGTGGCGGCGCGCAGGATCGCCGCGACCACCCCCTCGACCGGCTCGGGGCGGGACACGCCCCGCAGGGACAGGCCCGCCTCGGCGGTGCTGTCGTGGATGGGTGAGGCGACCATGCTCGGGTAGACGACGCTCACCCCCACGTGGCTGCCCACCTCGTGGCGAAGCGCGTCGGCGTAGGCGACCAGGGCCCGCTTGCTGACCCCGTACGCGGCGGCGAGCGGCAGTGGCAGCACCGCCATCCGACTGGACACGAAGATCACCCTCCCCCGGGCGGCGACCAGCGGGGGTAGGGCCGCGGCGGTGGTCCGCCAGGCGGCGAGCAGGTTGACCTCCAGTTGCTGGCGGACCACCTCGTCGGGCGGCAACTCGGCGGGGGCGGGGCCACCCACCCCGGCGTTGTTGATCAGCAGGTCGAGCCCGCCGAGCTGGTCGACGGCGGCGCCCACCGCCGGCGCGACGGCGTCCGGGTCGGTCAGGTCGCAGCCGAGCACCGGCAGGTCGTCGTCGGGTCGCGCGTGCAGGTCGAGGCCCACCACCCGGGCGCCGGCGGCGGTCAGCGCGGCCCCGAGGTGTCGCCCGAAGGTGCCGCTGGCCCCGGTCACCAGCACCCGGCGGCCGGTCAGCGTCCGGCGGCTCACTGCCCCGCCCCGACCCGGCGCGTCCCGGCGGCCAGCTCCCGGGTCAGCTCGGCCAGGTAGGCGTCGAAGTCCACGCGCATCGCCGGGCGGCGTTGACCCCAGCGGGCGGTCGCGGCCCGCAGCTCGGCGCGGCAGACGGCCCGCTGCCGGTCCTCATCGGGCAGCGCGTAGCGGCCGGCGAGGTTCGCGGCGATCAGTTTGGCCTGAGCCTCCACCAGGGGAAACGCCGAACCGGTGGACTGCATCAGCCCGACGAAGCTCAGGCCGGGGGCGTCCGGGTGGAACACGTGCCGGTACAACGGCAGGGTGTCGGCGCCCCCGCCGAGCAGCGCCGGGTCGAGGAACGGGATCTCCACCCGGTAGCCGGTGCACCAGACGATCAGGTCGACGTTGTCGCTGCGACCGTCGGTGAACTCGACCCGGTCGCCGTCGAGGGCGGCGACGCCGGGCCGGGCCTCGACGTCACCGTGGGTCAGCCGCGACAGCAGCCCGTCGGAGAGCGTCGGGTGGTCCTGGAGGAAGCCGTGCGTCGGTGCGGGCAGCCCGTAGCGGGCCGGGCTGCCGACGGTGGCGGTGAGCATCGTCTGGCTGATGCGCTGACGCAGCCGCCACGGCAACCGGCGGGCCAGCGCGCCGTTGAGGGTGTCCGAGGGGCGACCCAGCAGGTACTTCGGCACCACCCAGACACCCCGGCGCAATGACAGCAGGGTGCGGGTGGCGGCGTACGAGGCGTCCACGGCGATGTCCATCGCGGAGTTGCCGCCGCCGACGACGAGGACCCGTCTGCCGACCAACTGCTCCGGACCCCGGTAGTCGTGGCTGTGGATCTGCTCGGCCGTGCAGGTGCCGGGGTACGCGGGGTCGGGCAGCCGGGGCACCCGGTTGTGACCGTTGGCGACGACCACGGCGTCGACGGTGACCTCGACCGGCCCGTCCGGCCCGCGGGCGGTCACCGTCCAGGTGCCTGCCGAGTCGCGGGTGACCTGTTCGACGGTGTGGCGCAGCCGGATGTCCTCGCCCAGCCCGAAACGGTCGGCGTAGTCGGCGAGGTAGCCGGCGACCCGGCGGTGGTCGGGATAGTCGGGCCAGTCTGTGGGCATCGGGTGGTCGGCGAACTGGGTGCGGCCCCGGCTGGTGTTCAGGTGCAGCGTCCGGTACGCGGGCGAGTCGGGTGCCCCGTACACCCAGAGGCCGCCGACCTGGTCGGTGCTCTCGAAGCACACCACCGGGACACCGGCGTCGCGCAGCGCCTTGACCGCGGCGAGCCCGGCAGCGCCAGCGCCGATCACCGCCACCCTGGGTGGTACGCCCATCGCCGCCCCCTTTAATCCAACGTCCGATGGATAATCGTCGGCGGGCGGCGGCCCGTCAAGTCGTCGACGGCCCGTATAGCCCGTCGAGCAGACGATGCACGAACGCCCGGAACTCGCGCCGCTCCCGAGCGCCCGGCGCACCTGCGGCCAGCGCCACCACGTGCCCGTGCGTCGCCCACACCAGGCTCCGGACGGTGATGTGCGGGGTGGGTTCGGCCAGCGCGCCGGCCGCCGCGGCGGCGGTGAGCAGCTCCGCCACCAGCCGGTACAACGGTTCGGCGTAGCGCTGGTCGAGCTCGGCGTGCCGCTGCGGTTCCAACCAGCGACGCAGCCACAGCGCGGTGGTCTCCGGGCGGTCCTCCAGGAAGTCGACGAAGACGTCGACCAACTGGTGCAGCGCCCGCCGCGCCGCGTCCGGCCCCCCGTCGAGGGCGGCGCGGGCCTGCTCGGCGGCCTCGGTCAGCACCTCCCGCTCGGCGGCGAAGACCCGGGCGAAGCAGGCGTCGTAGAGCGCTGCCTTCGTACCCGTGTGGTGCGCGACCGTGGCGACGTCGACCCCGGCGGCTGCGGCGACCTCCCGCAGCCCGACGGCGTCGAAGCCGCGCTCGGCGAACAGCGCGGTCGCGGCGGTGAGCACCACCTCGCGGGTCGGCCGGGTCTCGTCGCGTCGCGGGCGACCCGGACGGCGTCGGGGCATGGTCATGGCCGCCATTCTGCCCCTAGAATCCAGCAACTGTTGGATTGCGGAGAGGATGCGGCGATGACCGGGCTCGACCGGCGGCCCGTGGCCGCCACCGACGCGGCACTGCCCCGCGGCCCCCTGGCGGGCTTCGCGGCCGGGTCGCTCGGCATGGGTGTCTGGGTGACAGTGCCCGGCCTGCTGCTGCTCTACTTCCTCACCGACGTGCTGGCCGTCGGGCCGTGGCTGGCCGGTCTCGCGCTGCTGCTGCCGAAGATCGCCGACGTGCTGCTGCACCCGTGGGTGGGGCACCGCGCCGACGTCGAGCAGACCCGACGCGGCGACCGGCGTCGCCTGCTGCTGGTCGGCTGCGCGCTTCCGCTCGCGTTCGCGGCGCTCTTCGCGGTGCCCGGCGGCCTGACCGGCGCGCCGGCGGCCGCGTGGGTGGCGGTGTTCTTCATCGCCGGCAACCTGCTCTTCGCCGCCTACCAGGTCCCCTACCTGGCCACCCCGGCCGACCTGCGGATCGGCTACCACGAACGCACCCGGCTGATGGCGTTCCGGATGGTCGTGCTGACCCTGGGCATCCTGGTCTCCGGCCTGCTGGCCCCGCTGCTCACCGGCGGCGACGCCGCGACCCGCGACGGCTACCAGCGGATGGGAGTGGTCCTCGCCGTCGGGATGCTGGCGGCCATGCTGGTCGGTGTCGTCGGCATCGTCCGGCTGCGCGGCTCGGCGGCGGACCCGACCCCGGCCGGGCACGGCGGGTGGCCGGCGTTGCGCATCGCGCTGCGCGACCGGCAGTTCCGCTGGCTCGTCGCCGCGTACCTGGCGATGTCCACCACCACCCACCTGGTGCTCGCCGGCGTTCCCTACTACGCCGAGTACGAGCTGCGGGCCCCCGGCCTGACCACGGTCCTGGTGGCCGCGTTCGTCGCGCCGGCGCTGCTGGTCACCCCGGTCTGGCTGGTGGTGGCCCGCCGGGTCGGCAAGCAGCGGGCGCTGCTCGGCGCGCAGGGCGCGTTCGCCGTCGGGTCGCTGGTGCTGGCGGTGGGTCGACCGGCCGGCCTGCCGGTGCTGATCGGCGCGGTGGCGGTGCTCGGGGTGGCGTTCGCCGGCATGCAGCTCTTGCCGTTCTCGATGCTGCCCGACGTGATCCGCGCCGCCACCACCAAGGACGGGACCGCCACCGGCGCCGGCACCTACACCGGGGTGTGGACGGCCACCGAGGCCACCGGTGCCGCCCTCGGCCCGTACGCCTATGCCCTGTGCCTGGCCGTTGGTGGTTTCGTGGCCTCCACGGCCGGTGAGTCGCCGGTGCAGCCGGACGGGGCGTTGGCGGCGGTCCGCTACGGCTTCGGGTTGCTGCCGGCGGTGGCGATGCTCGCGGCCCTGCTGCTGCAACGCCGCTACACCCTGGACGCGACCGCCCGGACGACGACGTGAACGACCGGCACTAGACTTCGCCCTCGATGGACGCCCAGCCCACCACCACCGAAACCCGCCCGTGCGCCCACTGTGGAGCGCCGGTGCCGCAGCGTGTCGGCGCGGGCCGGCCGTTTCGCTACTGCCGGGACAACGACGGCGCCTGCCAGCGCGCCTCGCGCAACAGCCGGATGCGGCACCGCAACGCCCCTGGCCTGCCCGGGCAGGTGGCCCGCACCTGGGAGGCGGTGGACCGCCTCGATCAGATCGTCGAGACGTTGACCGAGTCGCTGCACGCCGAGTTGTCCCCCGTGGGTGTGCAGCGGCAGGTCGCCCAGGTTCGCGCGGAGGCCGCCACCGAGGTCGCGGCGGCGCAGACCGAACGCGACGAGGCCCGCGACGACGCCGAGAACGCGGCCGCCGACGCGGCGCGCGCCCGCGAGCAGGCCCGGGCGGCCCTCGCCGAGGCCGACGACGCCCGTCAGCGCGCCGAGCAGGCGCACCGGCAGGCCACGGCCGCCGACGAGCGGGCACAGCTTGCCGAGGCCGCCCGCGATCAGGCGCGGCACGACGTCAGCGCCGCCGAGGCGTTGCGCGCGCAGGCTGAACGCGACCGGGACCAGGCCCGCGCCGAGGTGCGCGACCTGCGGGCGCAGCGTGACGCCGAGCGGCAGCGGGTGGCCGACCTGAGCGTGGAACGCGACGCGGTGCGCGCCGACGCCGAGCGGGCCACCCGGGCCGCCGCCGAGGCCACCGAGCGGGCCGGGCGGTGGCAGGCCGAGGTGCAGGACGTGCGGCGCCAGATCGAGCAGGCCCGCGCCGACGCCGCGCGGACCCGCGCCGAGGCCGCCGACGCCGCCCGGGCCCGGGAGCAGGCCGACCGGGCCCGCGACCGCGCGCAGGTCGCGGCCGTGCAGGCCGACGACGCCCGGCAGGAGGCCGCGGAACTAGCGGCGCGATTGCGCGCGGAGCTGGCCGCCACCGCCTCCCAGCGGGACACGCTGACCGCCGAGCTGACCGCGGCCCGGCAGGCCGCGGCGACCGCCGAGGGCCGCCTCACCGCCCTGACGGTACGACTCGACGCCGCCGAGACCGACCGGGACCTGGCCCAGCGGCGGGTGGCGCAGCTCGGCGACCAGGTCAGCGACCTGGCGTTGGCGCTGGCGCGCCTCGGCGCTGCCACTCCGGACGACGCCACCCGATGATCGTCGCGCAACCTTCGCTACGCTTCGGCGGTTAACATCCCCGGTGGCAGCGGACACACAGCCCGTTGCGACCCGCCTGGTGATCACCTCACCGGGTGATCGTCCCGGCCGGCTACCCTTGGTCCCGGCCCACACGTGGACGCCTCACGCCCTCGGGCGGGAATGGCTCGACGGGCACACACCGTTACACCCAGAAGACCAGCACCACGAACGAGGGGAAGTCGATCATGGGCGAGCGTATGCTGCGCGGAAGCCGCCTTGGCGCGGTGAGCTACGAATCCGACCGCAACACGGAGCTCGCGCCGCGTCAGACCCGCGAGTACCTGTGCGCCAAGGGCCACCAGTTCGAGGTGCCGTTCGCCGTCGACGCCGAGGTCCCGATGACCTGGGAGTGCAAGTTCGACGGCAGCGTCGCCCGACTCGTCGACGGCAACGAGCCGGAGCAGAAGAAGGCCAAGCCCCCGCGTACCCACTGGGACATGCTCCTGGAGCGGCGTTCGATCGCCGAGCTGGAGGACATCCTCGAGGAGCGCCTGCAGGAGGTTCGGACCCGCCGCGGCCGCGCCTGAGCCGCACGACGAACAACGACGGCGCCCCCGGGACAACCCGGGGGCGCCGTCGTGTCTGCACAGGTGGTCTCAGTGGCGACCGGGCTCGACGATCTCTCCCTCGATGGCCCGCCCGCCGTCGACCACGACTGGTTGCTCCGGTTGCGGGGTCGGTTGCGGGGTCGGTTGCGGCGCACCCTGACGCACCCGAACCGTACGCGGGCCGAACAGGTCACCGGCGACCATCGACGACACCCGCCGCTCGGTGGCACGGCGCACCCCGGCGCGGGCCAGTCGACGCACCGGCGGCACCAGCAGCAGCAACCCGACCAGGCCGCTGACCAGGCCGGGCACCGCCAGCAGCAACGCGCCGGCCAACCCGACGAGCCCGTCGGTCACCTGCCCACCCGGTGGCTGTCCGGCCGCGGCGGCGGAGCGGAAACCACGCCAGGCGCGCATTCCCTCGCGGCGCAGCAGCACCAGCCCCAGCAGGGACGCGGCGAACACCAGCAGCACGGCCACGCCGAACCCCAGCGCCCGCCCCACACCGACGAACACCGCCAGCTCCAGCACCACCGCCAGCAACAGGGCCAACGGCACGAACCTCAGTCCTCGGCGCATCTCACCTCATCGCCATTCCCGCGGGCACCACGGACGTGTCCCGCTCATCCAGCATGACACGGCCGCGCTCACGGCCACCGCGCCTGACCGGTGGCGGTGCCGTGCAGACCTCGGCGTACCGCCTGGCGGCGGTCGCGCACGCCCCAGGCGGTGATCCGCCACAGCGCCTCGGCCACGATCTTCGGGCTCATCTTGCTGTCGCCGTGTTCCCGTTCGGCGAAGGTGATCGGCACCTCCACGATCCGCACCCCGGCCTGGTGCGCCAGCCGGGACAGCTCCACCTGGAACGAGTAGCCCTGGGAGGTCACCGACTCCAGGTCGATGGCGTCCAACGCGCTGATCCGGTACACCCGGTAGCCGCCGGTGGCGTCCGAGACGGGCATGCCCAGCGCGAGGCGCGCGTACAGGTTGCCGCAGCGCGACAGCAGCAGCCGCCGCAGCGGCCAGTTGAGCACCCGCGCGCCGCTGGTCCACCGCGACCCGATCACCACGTCGGCGTCGCGGGCGGCGTCCAGCAGCGCCGGCAGGTCCTCCGGGGCGTGCGAGCCGTCGGCGTCCATCTCCACGACCGCCTGGTAGCCGCGTTCCCGCGCCCAACCGAACCCGGCCAGGTACGCCGCGCCGAGGCCCTGCTTGCCGTGGCGGTGCAGCACCTGCACGTGCGCGTCGCCGTCGGCGAGGGCGTCGGCGATCGCGCCGGTGCCGTCGGGGCTGTTGTCGTCGGCGATGAGGATCTGCACCGCCGGGGCGGCGCGTCGGACCCGGCCCACGATCGCGGCGATGTTGTCGGCCTCGTTGTAGGTGGGGATCACCACCAGCACCCGGCCCACACCGGGCACCTCGTCCGGGCGTCGGATCGTATCGGTCGCCTGGATCACGGTTCCTCCGCTCCCGCCGGCGTACCGGCTGTTGCTATCCGGACATGACCCGCTGCCGGCGGCGCAGCACCGCCGCGCCGATGAGGGCCGCCGCGGCCAACGCGGCGAGCGCCACCTCCGGCCACCAGCCGAGGCGGGTGGCGAGGGTACGACCGTCGTCGAGCCGCACCTGCCGCACCACGACCTCCCGGGTGTTGAACCCGGTGGCATCGCTTACCCGCCCGTCGGGTGCGACGAACCCGGACACGCCGACCGTGGAGGCCATCAACGCCGGCCGGCCGTGTTCCACCGCCCTCAGCCGCACCATGGCCATCTGCTGGCGGGCCTCCGCCACGTCGAACGTGGCGTTGTTGGTCTGCACCACCAGCAGCTGCGCGCCACCGGTGACGGTGTCGCGGACCACCTCGTCGTAGGCGACCTCGAAGCAGATCACGTCACCGAGCACGGCCGGGCCGGCGCGTACCACGCCCGGGGTGCTTCCGGGCACGAAGTCGCTGCGGATCAGGTCGACCTGCTTGCTGACCATCCGGGCCAGGTCGCGCAGCGGCACGTACTCGGCGAACGGCACGGGGTGCCGCTTGGTGTACAGCTGGTCCAGGTCCGCGCCGGTGCCGGGGCGCCACAGGATGCCCGCGTTGCGGACCTGCCCGACGCCGGGGCCCAGCAGCACCGCCCCGACGAGGATCGGCGCGCCGATGGTGTCGGCGGCCTGGGAGATCCGGGCACCGGCGGTGGGGTTGCGCAGCGGGTCGATGTCGCTGGAATTCTCCGGCCACACCACCAGGTCGGGTTGCCGTTCCTGCCCGGCGGCGACCCGACCGGCCAGCTCGATGGTGGCGTCGACGTGGTTGTTGAGCACCGCCTGCCGTTGGGCGTTGAAGTCCAGGCCCAGGCGCGGCACGTTGCCCTGCACGATGGCCACGGTGGTGGTGGCGCCCGACCCGGCGGTGGCGACCGGCACGAGCAGGCCCCCGGCAGTCAGCGCGACCGCCACGGCGGCCGGTACGGCCACGGGCGCCCACCGACGTGCCGAGGTGACCCCCTGCGCGCCGTCGGCGTCCTGGGAGCCCTCAGCGGGCGATGGGCGGGCGGCGGCCCAGCCACGCCAGGCGGCGGTGACCAGCAACCCGCCGACGAGCGCCACCGCGAAGGTCACCAGCGGCGCGCCGCCCAACGCGGCCAGGCGCAGCAGCGGTGAGGTGTCCTGGCTGAACGCCAACCGCCCCCACGGGAACCCACCGAACGGAGTGCGGTCCCGCAGCGCCTCCTGCCCCACCCACAGCAGCCCGGTCAGCACCGGCCACGTCCAGCGGACGCGGTCGGCCAGCGGCGACACCCAGGCGGTGGCCGCGCCCAGCAGCGCCAGGTAGCCGGCCTGCAGCAGCGACAGCAGCACCCACGGCAGTGAACCGGTGTGCAGGTTCGTCCAGGCCAGCAGTGGGGCGAAGAGCGCCACCCCGGTGAGGAAGCCCAGGCCGGCGCCGGCGCGCAACCGCCGCCGGTGCGCGGCGGCGGCCAGCAACGCCACCCCGACCGGGGCCAACGGCCACACCCCGTACGGGGGGAACGCCACCAGCAGGGCCAGGCCGGCGGCCACGGCCAGGGGCACGGCGAACCGCAGCGGCAGCGGCCGACCGGTCACGACCGGCTGACTCGGCGCCGCCGGGCTGTGGGTTTCGTCCCGGTCCAGAATCGTCACCGCTTCACCTCGATCACGGGGCGAAGGCTACCTGGCCGGCGGCCGGAGCAGCCGCATCGGGCCGCCGGGCACGAACCGCCCGACGGACATGAAATCGGGGCGCGGCTCACGCCGC
Source organism: Micromonospora sp. C81 (assembly GCF_018070425.1). NCBI lineage: Bacteria > Bacillati > Actinomycetota > Actinomycetes > Micromonosporales > Micromonosporaceae > Micromonospora > Micromonospora sp. C81. Next base: position 54,335 of record NZ_JAGPXS010000015.1, on the reverse strand, counting down.
GCCCCGATGCTCCCAGGCCCTTCCCGGCCGGTGTGGCGAGGATGGGGTACGACGACCTTCGGACCGACCGGACGCGGACTGGCTGCCCCCGCCGGGCCGTTGTCTACTGGCCGTGCACCTCACCCTGCCCGTACACCGGTAACCGCGGCCGGTTCGCGCCGCCCCGCCGACCCCCGCCCGCTGGACCTGGCCGCCGCGACGATGACGCTCAAAAATGTCGCTCGGCCAGCGGACGAAGGGACGAAGCGAACAACAGCCGCTTCCCGTGGTAGGACTCAAAGACGGTACGTGCCGACCCCCGTCGCTTGTCAACCCACCCCCGGCCTGTCGTGTGTTGCGCCACGGCGTGTCGGGTCGGCGAGTCTCAATGCGTCCGCAGATGGTGACGCAGCAGCGCCCCCGCCGCGGCCCGGTGTTCCTCGGCGAGCAGCCCTCCGGCGGCCAGCACGTAGTCGGCGTCGACCACGGCGGAGGCGGCCCGCGGCAACGCCCACCCGCCGGCGTGGTCGGCCAGGACGGCCGCCAGCACCTGCGCGGACGCCTGCGCCGGCGCGTGCCGCAGCACCCCACCGGAACCCACCATCAACCGCACGTCGCGCAGGTCCCGCCCGGCCCGCTCGCCGGTGGCGGCGCCCCGCGCGTGCCGCCGCAACGCCACGGTCGCCGCGAGGGTGGCGATCCGCCGGTCCACGGACCGCTCGACGTCGTCGACGGCGAGGAACGCCGGGTCGGCCGCCCGGCGTGCCGCCGCGTCCGTCAGCTCCTCGGACTCGTCCGGGGTGAGCAGCCGCTCCTCGACGGCGGCGCGCAGCACCCCGGGGGCGCTCCACCGCATGCCCAGGTCTCCCTCCACGGTGCGGGCCCGCCAGAGGCTGCCGGCGACCTCCCGTGCCGGGCCGGTGGCCCGCTCGTCGGGGGTGAGCACCGAGTACACGTCGGTGGTGGCCCCACCCACGTCGACGACGGCGAGGTCACCGCCGATGGTGTCGGCGAGCACCTCCACACCGGTGAGGACCGCGTCGGGGGTGGCCGCGCGTACCAGCCGCGCGAACCGGGTGCCCCTCGACAGTCGTTTGCCCCCGATGACGTGGCGCAGGAACACCGCGCGGATCGCCGCCCGCGCCGACGCCGGGGCGAGGACCCCGATGCGCGGCAGGACGTTCTCCGCGCCCGTCACGGGCACCCCGGCGGCCTCCAGCAGCCCGGTCAGCTCCGCGCGGACGTCGGCGTTGCCCGCGTACACCACCGGCACCCGCCACCGGGCACGGGCCAGGCGGGTCGCGTTGTGGGTGATCGTCTCGGCGTCACCGCCGTCGGTGCCACCGACCAGCAGCACCACGTCCGGTCGGGCCGCCCGCAACGCCGCCAGGTCCGCCGCGCCCAACCGACCGGCGGCCACGTGCACCACGTGCGCACCGGCGGACAACCCGACCCGCCGGCCCGCCTGCGCGGTGACCAGCGGCTCGTAGCCGATCACGGCCAGCCGCAACCCGCCACCGGCCGACGAGCAGACGTACCACGGCACGTCGCGCACCCCGAGCCCGTCGGTGGCCGCCGCGACCGCGGCGTCCAGGCCGTGCAACACGTCGGTGCCCACGGTGGTCGGCGCTGCCGACGCTCCCACCAGCACACCGGCGGTCAGGTCCACCACGGCCACCTTGGTGTACGTGGACCCGACGTCCGCGCAGACCGCCAGGGTCACGAGGCGGCGGGAACGACCACGGTGCCGGTCGCGGTGACCGCCACGATCGGCGGGTCGAGGACCTCGGCGGCGGACTCGGAGCGCTCCGGGCGGCCCCGGCACACCACCGCGCAGGACAGCTCCAGGGTGCGGCTGCGGGTGCCCACCCGCGACACCTGGGCGGTCACCTCGACCACGTCACCGGCGCGGATGGGAGCGGTGAACCGCACGTCGGTGTACCCGGCGAACAGACCCTCGTCGCCGTCGGTGCGGATGCACACCTCCGTGGCGACGTCGCCGAACAGCGCGAGGGCGTACGCCCCGTCGACGAGGTTGCCGGCGTAGTGGGCGTGCGAGTACGGCACGTACCGCCGGTGCGTCACGGTCAACCCGAGCCTTGCGTCGGTCATGCCATCGCCTTCCGTTGCGTGATCAGGGCGTGCACGAGGTAGCTGGCCACCTCGCCGGGAGTGGTGCCGCGACCGAAGATGCGGTCCACGCCCAACTCGTCGGTCATCGACTCGTCGAAGCGGGGGCCGCCGACGATCAGCAGCGGCCGCCGCCCGGCGGGCATCGCCTCCCGGAACGCGGCGGACATCTCCCGGGTGTTGTGCAGGTGCGCGTCGCGTTGGGTGACCACCTGCGACACGAGCACCGCGTCGGCCTTCTCCGCCCGGGCGGTCTCCACCAACTCCGGCACGCTGACCTGCGCGCCCATGTTGGTGACCTTCAACTCCCGGTAGTACTCCAGGCCCTTCTCCCCCGCGATGCCCTTGACGTTGAGGATCGCGTCGATGCCCACGGTGTGCGCGTCGGTGCCGATGCACGCCCCGACCACGGACAGCTTGCGCCGCAACCGTTGCTTGATCACCGTGTTGACGTCCTTCGCCGACAGCAGCGCGAAGTCGCGTTCCACGACCTGCACCGCGTTGAGGTCGACCAGGTGGTTGACCCGCCCGTAGACCACGAAGAACGTGAACTCGTCGCCCATCGGTTTGGCGTGCACGACCATCGCCGGGTCGATGCCCATCCGGTTGGCCAACTGCACCGCCGCGCCCTCGGCCCGCTTGTCGTGGCTCACCGGCAGGGTGAACGACACCTGCACCATCCCGTCGCCGGTGGTGTCCCCGTACGGCCGCACGATCTTCTTCGCGGCGTCGGCGGCGCTCATGCCGCGTCCCCTTCCAGGATGTCGGTGGCCGGGTTGCAGTAGTCCGCCTCGTGCGCGGCGACCCCGGCGAGGCCCTTGCCCCGGTCTGCGGGCCGCTTCATGATCCCGAAGGTGCCCTCGGCGATGGCCGTGAGCAGCGTCTGCTCCCCGATGCGCTCCAGCAGGTCCAGGGCCTCACCGAGGACCTGGTTGGCGCGGCGGCGGATGAACCCGCCGGGCGCCGGCACGAAGTCCTCGTGCAGCCCACCGGCCGCGCCCAACACGTACCGCACGTTCTGCAACGCGATGTCCCGGTCGGACAACCACGGCGTCACCACCGCCTCGGTCATCATCCCCACCAGCAGGATGCCCTGACCGGTCAGTGCGCCCGCCAGGTTGAAGAACCCGTCGAGCAGGTTGCCCCGGAACACGTCACCGGTCATGTGCTTCGTCGGCGGCATCCACTTCAGCGGCGCCTCGGGGAACAACTCCCGGGCCAGCAGGGCGTGCGCCAACTCCAGGCGGAACGACTCCGGAACCTCCGGGTTGATCTCGAACGCGTGGCCCAGCCCCAACTGCCAGTCCGCCAACCCCGCCTCGTGCGCGAAGAACTCGTTGAGCAGCTGCGACACCGTCACCGTGTGCGCCTCGTCCACGGCGTCCGCGGTGGTCAGGTAGTTGTCCTCACCGGTGTTGATGATGATCCCGGCGCGGGCGTGCACCTGCCGGGAGAACCGCTGGTCGACGAACGTGCGCACCGGGTTGATGTCGCGGAACAGGATCCCGTACATCGAGTCGTTGAGCATCATGTCGAGCCGTTCCAGGCCCGCCAGGGTCGCCATCTCCGGCATGCACAACCCGGACGCGTAGTTGGTCAACCGCACGTAGCGGCCCAACTCCTTCGACGACTCGTCCAACGCCGCGCGCATCAGCCGGAAGTTCTCCTGCGTGGCGTACGTGCCGGCGAAACCCTCCCGGGTCGCGCCCTCGGGCACGTAGTCCAGCAGCGACTGCCCGGTGGAGCGGATCACCGCGATCACGTCCGCGCCCGCCCGGGCGGCAGCCTGGGCCTGCGGGATGTCCTCGTAGATGTCGCCGGTGGCCACGATCAGGTAGATCCACGGCCGCTGCTTCGGGTCCCCGTGCCGCTTGATGAGGCGGTCCCGCTCGGCGCGCCGCCGGTCGATGCGCCGGATTCCCGCCCCGACGGACCTGCGCGCCGCCGACCGTGCCGTCGTCGCGGCCCGCCCGGTGGGCAGCGCGAAGCGCACCGACCCGGCCGCGGCCTTCTGCGCCAGCAACGTCACATCGGTGATGCCCTCGCGGGCCAGGGCGTCGAACACCGGCACCGCCACCCCGTGACCCAACCCGACGTCCGCGACGACGGCGTCGACGAGCCGGTTCACCCACGGAATGCCGTCCGGGTCGGCGCCGCTCACCCCGGCCAGCCGCAGCACCGCCCGCTCCACCGACACCGTGGTGTGGCTGCGGGCAAGGTCCACCACCGGCTGCCCGGCCCGGCGCGCCAACTCGCGCGCCCGCGCCACCAGCACCGGATCAAGATCAAGCTTCCCGGTCATGATGACCCTTCCTCATAGATGACCTCACCGCGCAGCACCAGCCGCCGGCACACCGGCAACGGCGTCGGGTCGTCCGGACCCCGCTCCTCCGGGTCCTCGGCGAGCAGCACCGGCAGGCCCCGCTCCACCCCCGCGGGCGTCGACCACACCGTGAACGTCGCCGGCGCACCCAACGCGAGGACCCCCTCGACGTCCAGGTGCACCGCCCGCCACCCACCCCGGGTGTGCGCGGCGAACGCCGACCGCACACTCATCCGCTGCGCCGGGTTGTGGTGCGACACCGCCGCCCGCACCGAACCCCACGGGTCCAGCGGCGTCACCGGCGAGTCCGACCCGAACGCCATCGCCACACCCACCGAGTGCATCGCACCCATCGGGTTGGACTCCAACGACCGGTCCAACCCCAGCCGCGCCTCGTACATCCGGCCCGCGCCACCCCACAGCCGGTCGAAAGCCGGCTGCATGCTCGCCACGACCCCGTACTCCACGAACCGTGCGATCAACCGCTTGTTCATGATCTCCGCGTGCTCGATGCGGTGCCGGGCCGCCCGCAGGCGCTCCACACCCAGCGACTCCGCCGCCGCCGCGAAACCGTCCAGGACGGTGCCGATCGCCGCGTCACCGATCGCGTGGAAACCGCCCTGCATGCCGTGCGCCGCGCAGTCCAGCAAGTGATCACGCACCTGCTCGGCCGTCAGGTACCCGTGCCCGCAGTCGTCACCGTCGCCGTACGGCTGCGACACGTGCGCCGTACGCGAACCCAACGCCCCGTCGGCGAACAGGTCACCTCCGGCGCCCACCGCACCCAACTCCCGGGCACGGGCGGCGCCACCCAGCTCACCCCAGTACCCGTACACCTCCGGCAACCCCGCACCGGAGATGCCCAGCAGCCCGGTGAAGTCCTCCTCGTCGGAGATGTCCGGACCGCCGCACTCGTGCACCGCCGCGATCCCCAACGACGCCGCGTGCGCGAGGGCGACCCGCTGCGCGGCGACCCGCTGCGCCCGGCTCACCGACGCCTGCGCCGCCGCCCGCACCACGTGGTGCGCGTCGCGCCGCAACCACCCCGACGCGTCGTACCCCGCCGCGTCCGCCGCCTCGGGGCACGCCGCCAGCAACGCCGACGACACCAACGCCGAGTGGATCGACGCCTGCGACAGGTACACCCGCCGACCCCCGGCCGCCCGATCCAACGCCGCCGCGTCCGGCAACGTCGCATCCGACCAACCCGACTCGTCCCAGCCGTGGCCCAGCAGCACCGCGTCCGCCGGCAGGCCCGCCGCGAACCCGGCCACCGCGTCGAGCAACTGCGCCGCCGAGCGCACCCCGGACAACTCCAGCCCCGACAACGCCAACCCCGTGTCGGTGGCGTGCACGTGCGCGTCGACGAACGCCGGCGTCACCAACGCCCCATCCAGGTCCACCACCCGGTCGGCCGGCGGCGCGTCACCGTCGGTCCCCAACCAGGCAATCCGCCCACCGGACACCAGCAGCGCGGTGGCGCTCGGGTCGGCGGGGCAGTGCAGCACGCCGCCGCGGTACAACGTCGAGGGGTTCGTCATGACCTCAGTCTGCCGCGACCCGCGCCGTGAACAGCTGACGCACCCCCGGCTCGGCCCGCAACAGCCCCAACGCCAGCTCCGCGTGCCCCGGCACGTACCCGTTGCCCACCAGCATCGTCACGTCCGCCGCCAGCCCCTCCGCGCCCAACGCCGCCGCGGAGAAACTCGTCGCCATCGAGAAGAAGATCACCGTGCCGCCGTCCGCGGTGGCCAGCACCGCGCCGTGCTCACACCCCGGCACGTCCACGCACACCACTGTGACGTCCGCCGGAGCCCCCAGGGCGGTGGTCACCGCCGTGGACAACCCCACCGGGTCCCGCGCGTCGGCCAACGCCACCACCGAGGCCAGGCCGGCGGCCGTCAGCGCGTCGCGCTCGGCCGCCACCGGCACCACCCCGACGGTACGCGCAGCGCCCACCCGCCTCGCCGCGGCGAGGGACAGCGACCCGCTCTTGCCCGCCCCGCCGATCACCGCGACGCGCACCGGCGTCGGGTCACCGACGCGACGACGGTCCTCCACGTAGCGCGACACCACCCGCGCGGTCAGCGCGGGCGCCCCGCACACGTCCAGCACCGCCAGGGACAACTGCGGGTCCTCGTCGTCGGGCAGCACCGCGGCGATGGAACGGGCGAACAGGATCGCCCACCCGTCACAGGGCACCTGCTCGCTGCGCCCGTCCCACCGCGCCAGCCCGTCGGTCACCACCAGCGGGGTCAGCGTCAACGACACCAACGTCGCGACCCGCTCCCCCACTTTCAACCCGAGCGGGGAACGCCGACCGGCCTCCTCGACCGTGCCGATCAACATCCCGCCGGAACCGGTCACCGGGTTCTGCATCTTGCCCCGGGTGGAGATGATCTCCAGCACCTCGGCGCGGACCGCGTCGCCGTTGCCGCCGTGCTTCTCCGACAACTGCCGGAAGCTCGCCGCGTCCAGGTTCAGCCGCTGCACCCGGATCCGCACCTCGTTCGGCGCGATCGCCGCCGACGCGTCCAGGCGCCAGGCCGCCTGCGGCAGCACCCCCGCCGGTTGCACGACGCGGTGCAGTCCCACCGGTGACGTCACGCCGACCTCCCCTTGTCCAGCCGCTCGAAGCCCCGGTCAAGGCTCGCGTAACGGGAAAACTTACGGCAGACTAGTTTCTGTACCGAATATTTTCCAGTAGCCTTCGGGCTTCGATGATCAGCCGCACCACCGAGGAGGGGCCGTGACCCAGACCCAACCGGTTGAGACCATCCCTCAACCCCGTCACGCCCCGGTCGCCGTACCGACCGCCGGGCAGCCATACGAATACCACCGCCGCCCCCTGGTCGAACCCGACTGGACCCGGTTCCCCGGCTGGCGCCACGTCACCCGCGACCAGTGGGAATCCGCCCAGTGGCAGCGCGTCAACTGCGTCAAGAACATCAAGCAGCTCCGCGCCGTCTTCGGCGACCTCATCGACGACACCTTCTACACCGACCTCGAGGCCGACCAGTTGGCCCTGGCCACCATGTCGATGCTGGTGCCACCACAAATGATCAACACGATGGTGCCGTTCGCGCCCCTCACCACCGAGGCGCTGCTCGCCGACCCCATCCGCCGCTACATGATCCCGGTCGCCTCCGACCGCCGCACCGACTGGCCGTCACACCCCTACGCCAGCCGCGACAGCCTGCACGAGCACGACATGTGGGTCGCCGAAGGCCTCACCCACCGCTACCCCACCAAGGTCCTCGCCGAGCTGCTCTCCACCTGCCCCCAGTACTGCGGGCACTGCACCCGGATGGACCTCGTCGGCAACTCCACCCCCGCCGTCGACAAACTCAAGCTCACCCTCAAGCCCGTCGACCGCTACGACGCCCACATCGCGTACCTCAAGGCCCACCCCGGCGTCCGCGACGTCGTCGTCTCCGGCGGAGACGTCGCCAACGTCCCCTGGCGCAACCTCGAGTCCTACCTCATGCGACTGCTGGAACTGGAGACGGTCCGCGACATCCGGCTCGCCACCAAGGCCCTCATGGGCCTCCCCCAGCACTGGCTCCAGCCCGACGTCGTCCAGGGCCTCGAACGCGTCGCCCGCACCGCCGCCCGCCGAGGCGTCAACCTAGCCATCCACACTCACGTCAACCACGCCCAGTCGCTCACCCCACTGGTCGCCAAGGCCGCCCAGACCGCCCTCGACGTCGGCGTCCGCGACGTCCGCAACCAGGGCGTGCTCATGCGCGGCGTCAACGCCACCACCCCCGAGCTGCTCGACCTCTGCTTCGCACTCCAGGGCGAAGCCGGGATCCTGCCGTACTACTTCTACATGTGCGACATGATCCCCAACGCCGAACACTGGCGGGTCCCCGTCTGGCACGCCCAGCAGCTCCAGCACGACATCATGGGCTACCTCCCCGGCTACGCCACCCCCCGGATCGTCTGCGACGTCCCCTTCGTCGGCAAGCGCTGGGTGCACATGCTCACCGACTACGACCGCGAACGCGGCATCTCCTACTGGACGAAGAACTACCGCACCTCCATCGAGTCCGCCGACCTGGAGGCGCTCAACAAGCGCTACGCCTACTACGACCCGATCGACACCCTGCCCGCCGACGGCCAGCAGTGGTGGAACGACCACCGCGACGACTGACCCACCGACGACGACACCCCGGGGAGACCACCCCGGGGGTGTCGCGCACTCCGTGGTCAGGCGCAGCCCAGACCCTGCGAATAGCTGGCCCGCAACGTCCCGGCCGTGATCTCGTCGGCGTACTCCCAGAACACCTCCGGCCAGTCGCCCGCCTTGTCCATGTCCCGCAGCACCCGCCACCCGTGACTGCTCCGCAACGCGTCAGCGGCCCGCCGCACCCCGGCCTCGTCCCCGCTCGACCTCGCCCGCTGCCACTCCGCGATCCACCCGCAACCCACCCGCGACGTCACAGCGGCACCGAACTGATAGCGATCGTTGATGCCGACATCGACCAGCGCCGCGACGTCGAAGCCCGGCGGGAGCGGCACGTCCGCGAGCACCTCGGCCGCCCGCGCCACCGCCCGCTCGGGAATGACGATCTCCGGCGGAAGCGCACCCAACCACGTACGCGTATCCACCCGGACGACGTTCGCGAGGACCCGGGCGAACTCCTTCCGGGACCAGTCACCCCCGGTACGCAACTCGACGAAGACCCCGTCACGGGGACGGAGCAACACCTCGAAGTCGCTGGCGGAATACTCGAACTGGTCACCCGGCCAGCCATCGACCTGCACAGCCTTCGGACGACTGACGTGGAGCCGGTCGGCGTAACGGTCGGTGTAACCGTCAGCCGGATACCAGTCGAACTCCAACTCGCGTCCACCGTTGCGAAACGTGATGGTGCCCACCTCCTGGGTGAACCCGTACACGACCGTCGCCTTCCAGCCGGGCTGGTTGATCAGCAGCCGCGGATTCTTCTCCGCGGCCCGCATCGCCACCGGCGAGTAGACGACCGGAGCACCGGCGCTGGGAGCGGAAGCCACCTCCCCGACCTCTTCGGGCTCGCCCGGCAGAACAGAGACGGCCAGGACGCCGGCAAGCACCACGACCACCGCCGCCACACCAGCGAAGCGACCCACTCTCGGTTGCCGTCGCGGTGGTTCCACGAACCGACCCAGCGTCGACTCGGACATGATCTCCCCCAGGAGGGTCTGCTTCACCCCGCCGAGCTGTCCGACGAGGTCCAACCGAGCGGGATCGGCCTCTCGAACCAGCCGGTCAAAATGTTCCTCGGTCATCTCTGCTCCTTCCGGGTCGCTGCGGTCAGCACGTCGAGTACATGTCCAGGCGGCCCGAGGTCGTCACCGACCATCTCCCGCAGCCTGGCTCGCGCACGCGACAGCCGTGTCCGCACCACGGCGGGACCGACCCCGAGGACCGCGGCCACCTCGCGCGGCTGCAAGCCCTCCCACACGGTGAGCATCAACACCTCACGGTCCAGCTCACCCAGACCCGCCAACGCCACCCGGACAGCGAGCCGCTCGGGCACCTCACTGCCCGGATCGGCGGAGACCGCGACGGCGATCTGCTCACGCAGCCGCTCACCCAGCCGCTGGCGGCGAACCCCACCCCGGTGATGATTGGCCAACACCCGCCGGGCCACCCCGTACAGCCAGAGCCGAGCCTCATCGTCGGCCGGAATGTCATGCCTACGCCGCCACGCCACCAGGAAGGTCTCCGCGACGACGTCCGCCGCGTCCTCGGGATGCGCGACACGCCTCAGCGCGTACGCCAACAGCGGCTCGAAGTGCTCAAGGTAGACGCGCCGGAAGCGGTCCTCGTAGTACTCAATGCCGGAGCTCACATCCACTCCATGTCCGGTAGGACCCCAACCGTGACAGCCCTCGAAACCCACCCCGCAACGCTCGGCACCAGCAGCGGCCGGCACAGCCGACCACCACCCACGACGCTCCCTCAGCGGAATCCTCAACCCCGGAACACCACGCACCGCCGACGACTAGCGTCCACCACCATGAGACACCCGCGGCCCGCCCCGGCCACGGGCACCGGCGACCGGGTCACACTCCACGAAGTCTTCTTCGACGTCGTGTTCGTCCTCACCGTCACCCAACTCGCCGACGCCCTCGAAACCCACCTCACCTGGGCTGGATTCGGCAGCAGCGCCCTGATCCTCGGCCTGCTCTGGTACCTCTACACCGGCTACGCCTGGCTCAACAACCACCTGCCACCCCGACAGACCACCACCAAGCTGCTGCTCTTCGCCGGCATGGCCGGCTTCCTGCTCACCGCCGTCGCCCTACCCGACGCCCTCACCAACAGCGGAGCGCTCTTCGCCGTCGGCTACCTCATCGTCGTCGCCGTACACCTCACCCTGTTCCTGCACTCCGACGCCCGCTGCGGCGCACTCCGACTCGCTCCCTACAACCTCGGTGCCGCACTCCTCGTCCTGGCCGCCGCCGCGTTCACCGGCCCCGCCGTGCCCGCCCTCTGGGCCGCCGCCATCTTCACCCAGTCCGTCCTGCCCTATCTGCTCCCCCGCCTCTCCTGGACCGGCGTTCCCGACGCCTTCCACCTGTGCCCCGGCCACTTCGTCGAACGGCACAGCCTGCTCGTCATCGTCGCCCTCGGCGAATCTGTCATCGCCATCGGCCTGGGCGTACCCGGCGAACAGCTCACCGCCGCAACGGCCGCCGCGATCGTCCTCGCCCTCGCCATACCCGTCGCCCTGTGGTGGACCTACTTCACCGACACCCAACCCGCCACCGCGGCCCTGGCCGCATCCGCGCCCGCCGCTCGCACCCGGATGGCCGCCCGCACCTACGTGTTTCCCCACTTCCTGCTGCTGCTCGGCGTCATCTCGACGGTCGCCGGTCTCCACGCCGCCGTCGCCCGACCCGGCAAACCAGCCACCACCGGCGCCGCCCTCGCCCTCGGCGGCGGCGTCGCGCTCTACCTGGTCGGCATGGCCGCCGTTCGCCGCGCCCTACGCCTGCCCATCCCGCTGTCCCGCCCCACCGCCACGTTGGCGGCACTGGCCACCGTCGCCATCGGAGTCGCCCTCCCGGCGACCGTCCAAATCGTCACCACCATCGCCATCCTGGTGCTGATGCTGGTGACCGACGCCCGGCGGCCCACCCGTCCCGGCAACGACGACAGGCCACTGGTCGACGCCGAACAAACATGACACCCCGGCTCAGGCGGCGGCCAGCACCTCAGACAACGGCGCCGGCACCAGCCCTCGCTCACGCAACCCGGCCAGGATGTGCGGCAACGCCTCATCGGTCATCGCGGCGTTCGCCTCGGTCACATGCATGATGACCACCGACCCCGGGCGAACGTGGTCCAGCACCGCCCGCACCAGCGGCTTCCACGCGGTCGCGAAGGGATCACCGCTGACCACATCCCCGTCGACGACCGTCACGCCCAGCGGCGCCAGAGCGTCCAGCGTCGCCACGTCGTGGCAGAGCCCGGGAAAGCGGAAGTACCGGGTCTGCCGACCCCCGTACGGCTTGATCACCTCGAAGGTCTTCGCCACGTCGCCGCGCAACTCGTTCACCGGTTGCGAGGGCAGGTCGTAGCAGTCGCCGGTGAACGCCGCGTGCCCGTAGGTGTGGTTGGCCAACTCGAATCGCGGATTGTCGGCGATCCGCCGGGTGACGTCCGGGTACCGCTGCACCCACTTGCCAGTCAGGAAGAACGTGGCCGGGACCTCGTCGCGCTCCAGCAGGTCGAGGATGCGCAGGTTGGCGTACGACTTCACCCGACCGGCGCGCAGGCTGGCCAGCATCCCGTCGGTCATGTCCGCGTCGAAGGTCAACGCGACCTTGTTACCGGTCCGCGGCCCGTGATCCACCACCGGCGCCCTGGTCCCAGTCGGCGTCGTGCCCGGCACCGAGGCAACCGCCGGCGGCGACGGGACACCGACGGACGGCGCGACGGAAGGCCTGGGTGGGCTCGACGAGGCGGACGAGCCGACGAAGACCGGCTGGTCCGAGGGCGGCATCCGGGACGCTTCGCACCCGGCACTGCCGAGGATGGCCGCCACAACCAGTACGCCAAGAAACGGGCGAAGCCCAGCGCGGATCACGCCGGAGATCATCGCAGACGCGAATGCGTTTCACTGTCCCGCGCGTGCTGTCGTGAGGGCTCGTGGGCGCGTGTCCAGGCCCGCCCCAGCCGTGCCGTTCCGGTCAGCGATATACCTCAGAGGCATAAATATGACTCTGAGGTATATCGCTTGCCAGGGAAACACCGCCCGCCCGTGAGGTCACCGACCGCCCGCAGCCACTGCGCGGGTCAGGCGGAACCCCCGCGCGGCGCGTACATGATGACTGCGACGCCGAGCAGGCAGAACGCCGCGCCGGTCAGGTCCCACCGGTCCGGGCGGAAGCCGTCCACCACCATCGCCCAAGCCAACGAACCGGCCACGAACACCCCACCGTACGCGGCCAGGATCCGGCCGAAGTTCGCATCCGGCTGGAACGTCGCCACGAACCCGTAACAGCCCAGCGCGACCACCCCGGCGGCGATCCACCACAGGCCACGATGCTCCCGCCAGCCCTGCCAGATCAGCCAGGCGCCACCGATCTCGGCCAGCGCGGCCAACGCGAACAACACCAGCGAACGGAGCACTGTCACCCGGCGAGACTAGCCGCCACACACAGCGGGTCCCCGGGCGACGATGCGCCCGGGGACCCGTGAACCGCTCAGGTCACTTGTTGAAGGAGTCCTTCACGTTGCGACCGGCGTCCTTGACGTTCTGACCGGCCTGCTTGGCGCGCGCGTCGCTTTGCTGGCTGGCGCCCTCGCCACGCATCCGCTCGTTGTCGGTCATGTCGCCCATGCGCTCCCGCGCGGCGCCCGCCATCTGCTCGACCTTGTTCTTTGCCTTCTCGGTGAAGCTCATCGCGCCTCCTCGGTCTGGCGATTGTCCCCGCACGCTTGCCCGCTCTCCGGGTGCCGAAACCGGCGGTGCCGGTCGGCACACCCGCTAAGGCATCCTAGGAAGATAGGTTGAGAGAGGGCCGCATGCCGGCACCGGCCACGGTGGTTAACTGGCCGCATGGGAGAGCTCCTGCTGATCCGGCACGGCGAAACCACGTGGAGCGCCAGCCTGCGGCACACCTCGTACACCGACCTGGAGCTGACCCCCGACGGCGAGCGACAGGCGCGCACCCTCGCCGCGTTCCTGGCCGGCCGGCGCTTCGTGACAGTGCTGGCCAGCCCCCGCTCCCGGGCGCTGCGCACCGCGCAGCTGGCCGGCCTCACCGTCGACGCCGTCGACGAGGACCTCAGCGAGTGGAACTACGGCGAGTACGAGGGCCGCACCACCGTCGACATCCACGCCGACCAGCCGCACTGGAACATCTGGACCGACGGCTGCCCCGGCGGCGAGTCACCCGCGCAGGTGGGCGAACGGCTCGACCGGGTGCTGGCCCGCGTCACCCCGCTGCTCGACCGCGGCACCGTCGCGCTCGTCGGTCACGCGCACAGTCTGCGGGTGCTCGGCGCCCGCTGGATCGGCCTGCCCCCGTCCGCCGGCGGACGGCTCCGCCTGGAGACCGCCACGGTCAGCGCACTCGGTCACGAGCACGGCCGACAGGTCATCCTGCGGTGGAACCAGCCGGCTCCTCCGGCGCCCGGGACCGCGACCGACTCGGCACCGCGGCACTGATCTTCGGCGGCCGGTTCTCGTACGGGGTGGACAGCACCACAGTGGTCCGCGTCGTGACGTTCGCCGAGGTGCGGATCTCCTGCAACACCCGCTCCAGGTCGGCCGGACTGGCCACCCGCACCAGCAGCATGTAGAAGTCCTCCCCCGCCACCGAGTAGCAGGAGTCGATCTCGGGTAGGTGGGACAGCCGCTCCGGCGCGTCGTCCGGCTGCGACGGGTCGAACGGGCGGATCGCCACGAACGCGGTCAGCGGCAGGTCCAGTGCCTCGAACGAGACCCGGGCGGCGTACCCCTTGATCACCCCACGCTGCTCCAGCCGGCGCACCCGCTGGTGCACCGCGGACACCGACAGGCCCACCCTCTCGGCCAGGTCGGTGTACGACAGACGGCCGTCGGCGGTCAGCGCGGCGACGATAGCGCGGTCGATCTCCTCCACGGCGTGCAACCTACCGGGAAAACCGCCCGACTGCGACGCAGCACCCGACGCGGCCACGCGTGGTGGTGGGCCACGGCGAACCACCGCAGCCCACCACCACGCGCCGTCCTCAGCCCTGAGCGAGCGCCCGGGAGATCACCAGACGCTGGATCTGGTTGGTGCCCTCCACGATCTGCAACACCTTGGCCTCACGCATGTACCGCTCCACCGGGTGATCGGCCACGTAGCCCGCGCCGCCGAGCACCTGCACCGCGTCGGTGGTCACCCGCATCGCCATGTCGGTGGCGAAGAGCTTCGCCTTGGCCGCCTCGATCGCGTACGGGCGACCCGCGTCCCGCAACCGGGCCGCCGCGAGGGTCAGCGCACGGGCGGCGGAGATCTGGGTGGCCGCGTCGGCCAGGAGGAAGCCGAGGCCCTGGAAATCGATGATGGACCGACCGAACTGCTGCCGCTCCCGGGCGTAGGAGACCGCGTAGTCCAAGGCGGCCTGGGCCAGCCCGACCGCGCACGCCGCGATGCCCAACCGGCCGGAGTCCAGCGCGGACATGGCGATGGTGAAGCCCACGCCCTCGCCGCCGATCAACCGGTCGGCCGGCACCCGTGCCTCGTCGAAGGCGATCTGCGCCACCGGGGAGGAGCGCAGACCCATCGTCCGCTCGGCCGCCTGCGGGGCGATGCCGGGGGTGCCCGCGTCGGCGAGCAGGCAGGAGATCCCCTTCGGGCCGGGGCCGCCGGTGCGGCAGAAGACGTTGTAGAAGTCGGCGGTCCGCGCGTGGGTGATCCACGCCTTGGTGCCGGAGACCAGGTACGCGTCCCCGTCCCGGACCGCCCGGGTGCTCAGCGACGCCGCGTCGGAGCCGCCCTGCGGCTCGGAGAGGCAGTACGCGCCCAGCAACTCGCCACCGAGCATGTCCGGCAACAGCTTGCGCTGCTCGTCGCTGCCGAACGCCGCCACCGGGTAGCAGGACAGGGTGTGCACGCTGACCGCCTCGGCGACCGCGAGCCACCGGCTGGCCAGGATCTCCAGCACCTGCAGGTACACCTCGTACGGCTGGGCCGCGCCGCCGTACTCCTCGGGGTAGGGCAGCCCGAGCAGGCCCGCCCGGCCGAGGGTACGCAGCACCTCGCGGGGGAACTCGGCGCGCTCCTCGAAGGCGGCGGCCTTCGGCGCGAGCTCGCGGTCGGCGAGCTCGGTGGCGAGACCCAGCAGGTCGTGGGCCTCGTCGGTGGGGAGAATCCGGTCGACAGTCATAGCGCGATGAGCTCCGTGGGGGTGGTGTTGAGCCGTTGCACGCCGTCCGTTGTGCAGACGACGATGTCCTCGATACGGGCGCCGTGTCGGCCCGCCAGGTAGATCCCCGGTTCGATGGAGAACGCCATGCCGGCCTCCAGGGGCTGGTCGTTGCCGGCCACCAGGTAGGGCTCCTCGTGACCGTCGAGACCGATGCCGTGCCCGGTGCGGTGCAGGAACGCGGAGCCGTAGCCGGCGGCGGCGATCGGCTCCCGCGCCGCGCCGTCGGCCGCCGCGCAGGTGACCCCGGGCCGCACCGCCGCGACCGCCGCGCGCTGGGCGTCGCGCAGCACCGTGTAGTAGTCCAGGAAGTCGGCCGGCGCGGGCCCGCCCACCAGGTAGGTGCGGGTGCAGTCCGAGCGGTAGCCCGAGGGCATCGTGCCGCCGATGTCGACCACCACCGGCTCTCCGACGCCGATCGGCCGGTCCGAGGTGCCGTGGTGCGGGCTGGCCCCGTTAGGGCCAGCCGCCACGATGACGAAGTCGACGCTGACGTGCCCGGCGGCCCGGATCGCCGCGGCGATGTCCGTCGCGACCTCGGCCTCGGTGCGGCCGGGGCGCAGCCACTCGCCCATCCGCAGGTGCACCTCGTCGATGGCCGCGCCGGCCTCCGCCAGCGCCGCCACCTCCGCGGGGGACTTGCGGATCCGCAGCTCACGCAGCACCTCCCCGGCCAGCCGCTGCGTTGCGCCGGGAAGCGCGGCGCGCAGCGCGAGGACCTGCTCGGCCCACATCCGGTCGGCCAGCCCCACCGCCGCCGGCGGGCCGTCGAGGGCGGCGACCACCAGGGGGTACGGGTCGGTGCCGTCGACGTGGTCGACGATGCGGACCCCGGTGGCGGGCGCGGGGGACGCCTCCGCCGCCGGGCGTTCCAGCCGGGGCACGATCAGGGTCGGCTCGCCCTCGGCGGGCAGCACCAGGCAGGTCAGCCGCTCCCCCGCGTGGGCGTCGTAGCCGGTCAGGTAGCGCAGGTCGGAGCCCGGGGTGAGCAGCAGGGCGTCCAGGCCGGCGGCGGCGGTGGCGCGCTGCGCGGCGATCAGCCGATCCGGCGGATACAGCTCGTCGATTCCCACCCCGTCAGCTTAACGGTCGTTTGGGCAAACCCCATATCGACACCGATCGTCGGAAAATCCATCGACGTTGATTGACGCGCACAGTTAACACTCTTTAAGATTTGGCTGCCTCGAGGCCCACCCGTCCCTGCATCCCCCCGCACCTCCCGCCCGCGACAACCCTGCGCGGGTGGGCGTCGTCCCCCGCCCACGGGAAGGCCCCCGATGTCCTCACCACTGCGCCGCGCCCTCACCGCCGGCCTCCTCGCGCTGGCCACCGCCGGCGCCACCCTCGCCATCACCCCCACCGCCGCGCAGGCCGTGGTGCTGCCGAACAACTTCAAGAGCGTCGGCTACATGCCCTCCTGGGCCGGCAACGTCAACACCATCCAGTACAACAAGCTCACCCACATCAACTACGCGTTCGTGCTGCCCAACAACGACGGCAGCCTGCGTGCGGTCGAGAACCCGAGCAAGCTCTCCTCGCTGGTCTCCCTCGCGCACGCCAACAACGTCAAGGTGTCGATCGCCGTCGGCGGCTGGAACGACGGCAACGACTCGGCCTTCGAGGCCCTGGCCGCCAACTCCGGCAGCCGGACCACCTTCGTCAACAACCTGGTCAACTTCGTCAACCAGTACAACCTGGACGGCGTCGACATGGACTGGGAATACCCCGACCCGGGCGCCTCGGCCAACAACTACACGGCGCTCATGACGCAGCTCGGCAGCGCGATGCACAGCCGCGGCAAGCTGCTCACCGCCGCCGTGGTCTCCGAGGGCTACTCCGTCGACGGCGTGCAGACGGCCGTGTTCAACCAGGTCGACTGGCTCAACATCATGGCGTACGACGGCGGCAGCCCGCACGCCAACTACGACTGGTCGATCAACAGCATCAACCTGTGGAAGGCCCGGGGCCTACCGGCCAGCAAGGCCGTGCTCGGCATCCCGTTCTACAGCCGCCCCGGCTACTTCACCTACTCGGCACTGGTCGCGCTGGACCCGGCCAACGCCAACCGGGACTGCACCACGGCCGGTGGCGCCCAGCAGTGCTACAACGGCATCCCGACGGTCAAGCGCAAGACGCAGTGGGCACTCGCCAACGCCGGCGGCGTGATGAACTGGGAGTTGTCGCAGGACACCACCGGTTCGACCTCGCTGGTCAGCGCGATGTACGACACGATCATGGGTGGCACCACCCCGCCGCCGACCGGCCGCACCGGGCGGATCACCGGCATCGGCGGCAAGTGCGTCGACGTGGCCTCGGCGAGCACCGCCAACGGCGCCCCCATCCAGCTGTGGGGCTGCAACGGCACCAACGCGCAGACCTGGACCGTCGCCAGCGACAGCACGCTGCGCGCCCTCGGCAAGTGCGCCGACATCACCAACGGCTCGACCGCCAACGGCGCGAAGATCCAGCTCTGGGACTGCAACGGCAGCGGCGCGCAGGTCTGGCAGTCGCAGTCCAACGGCACGCTGCGCAACCCGCAGTCGAACAAGTGCCTGGACGCCAGCGACAACAGCTCCGCCGACGGCACCCGGCTGCAGATCTGGGACTGCTTCGCCGGCGCCAACCAGCGCTGGACGCTCCCGGCCTGACGGTTCGGACGCAACGATCCCCGGTCGACGCCCCCGCGTCAGCCGGGGATCGTTGCGTGCTCGCGAGCCAGGGCAGGCAGGGTCATCGGATGGGTGAGCAGCGGCAACGGCGTACGCGCTGACGTCTGCGAGCAGGTCACGCCGTTGGCAGCTAGAGTGACCCGACCCTGCGGCCGATCATAGATGTGGACCGATCGGGCTCGGGCCGGACGCTGCCGACCGACTGAGGACGTGCAATGGGATCCAGATTCCAGCGGGTCGTGCACCGCGGGCAGTGGTCGGCCCCGACCGTCATCCCGATCCTGCTCATCTGCGTGAGCATCGCCGCCGGCGGCGGTCTGGTGTTCGGCGCGTTCGTTCTCTTTGCCATACCGCTCGGTCTGATACTGGCCGTACCCCCGACCGTGGGCCGGTACGTGGGGAGGATGAAGTCCAGCTCCGACGTCACGGTGTCGTACGCCGTCTGCACGATCGGGGCGTGGGTGGGGTGCCTCATGCTCGGGGTCGCGATGACCGCGCAGCCGTTCCACAGCTCTGGCCCGAACCTCGTCCCCCCGATAATGACCATGGCCGGTGCCATCTGCATCGCGCAGGTCGCCACGGCTGTGCTGGCTCGCAGACGGACCAGCGCTACGGGTGCCCGGTCGACGCCCCGCGTCAGCCGGGGATCGGTGCGTGCTCGCGGACCAGGGTGAGCATCTCCTCCACCGAGCCGGCCGGGTCGGTGACCGGGAACTGCACGGCTCGCACCACCGCCTGCGGGTCGACCAGCAGCGTCAGCCGCTTGAACCGGGTCATCCCGCCGGCGCGGAAGACGGGCAGCAGCAGCCCGGCGGCCAGCCGGCCGTCCTGGTCGGACAGCAGCGGAAACGGCAGCCCGGCGTACGCGGAGAAGTCGGCGAGCTGGTCCGGTCGCTGCGTGCTGATCCCGTAGACCCGTACCCCGGCGGCCTGGAAGTCCGGGTGCCGCTTCGCGTAGGTGGTCGATTCGAGGGTGCAGCCCCGGGCACCGGGGATCTCCGACCAGGCCGGCGGATAGCCCTGCGTCCCCGGCGCGTACGCCCCGGGGAAGAGGTAGAGGACGCTCCACTCGCCCGTCGCGGCCACCGACACCGGCTGACCGTCGGCACCCGGCAGCACGGCCTCGGGCAACCGCCGCCCGATCAGGTCGTGTGCCCGGCGCGCCTCGGCAGACCCGACGTCGGCCGTCGCGGTCAACTCTCCATCACCCATCAGATGCCTCGTCCCCCAGTCCTGCAGGGCGATCAGCACCGGCAGGAGCCCCTCGCCCTTCGCGGTGAGCAGGTAGTCGTAGCGCGGCGGGTGTCGTGAGTACGGCTGGCGCTCCAACACACCGTGCTCGACCAACGCGCCGAGGCGCTCGGTCAGCGCCCGTCGGCTGACGCCCAGCTCGCGTTGCAACGCGTCGAAGCGGGTCGTCCCGCCGGCGACGTCGCGCACGATGAGGAACGTCCACCAGTCCCCCAGTACGCCGAGCGCCTGCGCGATGCCGCAGTCCGCATCGGCAAGATCCTCTCGCCGCACCCGCTACCTCCGTTGCTCCCGCTCCGACTATAGTCCGTTCCAGTTTGGAACGCGCTGGCTCGGCGAACGGGGGACGGCGACATGCACGTCGACGAACGGGCCGGGGTGTTCTGGCGCTGGTGGACCGCCGGCACGACCAGCATGGTCGGGTCGGCGGTCGGCGGTCGGTGTCGGGGATCGGTGACCGGGCGGCTGATCAGACGCTGCCGGCGATCCGGCGCACCCGGGCCGCGTCGGTGAGGACATCGACGCTGTGCACGTACTGGTCGACCGCGCCCACAAGCGGCCGGTCACGCAGCGCGGGGTCGGTCACGGCGGCACTCAGCGCGGCGGCGATCCGCTCGGCGCGCAGCACCAGGAAGGGGCGGCTGTGGAACGGCCGCGCCCGGGCGCGCACGGGCACCGCGAGACGCGTCTCGTCGGTCCATCGGGCCACCGTCTCCAGGGCCTCGACCAGCCCCGCCTGACGCCGCGCCCAGTCGCCCGGGCCGAGCGCGTCGGCCAGCGCCACGACCACCGGCTCGGCGTCGTCCAGCCGGCCGAAGACCGTGCCGAGCCACTTGTCGTACGGCGGCCAACGCTGGTGCAGCAGCAGACCGAGCCGCATGAGATCCCGGGCCAGCCCGGCGGTCACCACCCGGCTGCCCAGCTCGTCACCGACCTCGGCACACCGGCCGGGCAGGTGCTCCGCCTGGGCGATCCGGGTCCAGGCGGAGGCGAGCACGTGGCGCCACACGTCCGTCGGATACCAGCTGACCGCCGTACGCCGGGCCGTCAGCGCCCCACTGAGACCGTCATGGAAGACCGCGCCGCCGGTCACCTCCGCCAGCCGCTGGGTCGGGGTGGCGAGCCAGTCCGCCGTGGTGACCCCGGCGGCCGGGTCGAAGCCGAGCCGGTCGCGCCACCAGCCGGCCAGTTCGGCGACGTCGACCCCGTGCCGGCTGCCCGCCGGGTCGGAGACGCCCAGCCGCCCGTCCTCGCCGACGAAACGGGTCGGCCAACCCAGAAACTCCACCGGCAGGTCGGCGTCGAGCGCGGCGCGCAGCGCGGGGACCCGGGCCGCCTCGGCTGCCGGGACGAACAGCTGCACGCGTGGCCCCCAGTCGTGGTCGGTGGACCGCACGGTGTCCAGGCCGAGCAACTCCGAGCCGCCGTCGAGCAGTCCGGCCGCGTACGGCAGGTCGGGACACCGGCGGCGCAGGATCGGCGCGACCACCTCGTCGTGGTAGCGACGGGCCAACGTCAGGCCGGGAAGAAACGCCATACCGGCAGTCTGCGCCGCGCGGCGACCAGCCCGCACGGTCGTTTTCCGGCCCGGCGCGTCTCCCGCGGCCCTAGCCTGGGATCGGGGTCCCGCGCGGGCGACCCCGACCGGGAGGACCGACGTGGCAGGGAACGAGGCGAACCGGGCGGCGACACGCCGTCGCCGCCAACTGTGGGCGGGAGTCCTCGCGCTCGTCGGCCTGGCTCTGCTGATCGTCGGGCTCACCGTCGCCGACGGCGTCGCGGCCTGGGTCGAGGTGCTGGTGGCGATCCTGCTGCTGGTGACCAGTTACGTCGTGCAGCACCTGGCCCGGCGGGAGACCGTCTACCGGCACGACGACCAGCGCTGACAGCACCGGGCGGCCGGGGGTACCCCGGATCGTCGGACGGCTGTGCCAGGCTGTCCGGCGTGGCACACCGACCCCCGATCCTGCTGATCGACGCAGCGAGCCTCTACTTCCGGGCCTACTTCGGCATTCCGGAGTCCGCCGCCAAGGCCGAGGACGGCACCCCGGTCAACGCGGTGCGCGGTTTCCTCGACATGCTCGCCACCCTGATTCGGGTGCGGGGCGCCGACCGGATGGTCTGCGCCCTCGACTACGACTGGCGCCCGGCGTGGCGGGTCGACCTGCTGCCGTCGTACAAGGCGCACCGGGTGGCCCCGCAGGGCGGCGAGATCGTCCCGGACACGCTCTCCCCGCAGGTGCCGATGATCCTGGAGGTGCTGACCGCCGTGGGCATCACCGCGGTCGGCGCTACCGGCTACGAGGCCGACGACGTGCTCGGCACGCTCTCGGTGACCCAGCCCGGCCCGGTCGAGGTGGTCTCCGGCGACCGGGACCTGTTCCAGCTCATCGACGACACCCGGCCGGTCCGGCTGCTCTACGTGGGGCGCGGCGTCGCCAAGCTGGACGACTGCGACGACGCCGCGGTGCGGACACGCTACGGCGTCCCGGCCGACCGGTACGCAGACTTCGCCGCGCTGCGCGGCGACCCCAGCGACGGGCTGCCCGGGGTCGCCGGTGTGGGTGAGAAGACCGCCGCCCGGCTCATCGAGCGGTACGGCAGCATCGCCGGCATCCTGGCCGCGCTGGACGACTCCGACTCGTCCTTCGCACCGGGCCTGCGCACCAAGCTGGCCGCGGCCCGCGACTACCTGGCCGTGGCGCCGACGGTGGTCCGGGTCGCCCTGGACGTCCCACTGCCGGAGCTGCCCACCGCGCTGCCGACCGCCCCGGTCGATCCGGAGCGGCTGCTCGACCTGGCCGGACGGTGGAACCTGGCCGGATCGACCCGCCGCCTGGTGGACGCCCTCGCCGCCCGCGCCGACGCCTGACCGACCACCGCGCGGCTGGCGCCCGACCGATCGCCGCGCGGCTGGCGCTTGATCACTCCCGGGGCGGCGGGCGGGCTCAGGCGCGCAGTCGTGCCGCGAGGTCGCCGACCGCTCCGATGGCGTACCGCTGCATGGCCGGCCCGAAGGTGATGCGCGTCGCGCCCCAGCGCGCCAACTCGGCCACGGACTCGCTGTCCGCGCCGGCGACCATGTTGATCGGGCCGGTGATGCCCTCGCGCAGCACCGGCAGCAGCTCCGGCGGCGCCAGGATGGGGTACACGCAGTCGGCGCCGGCGGCCGTGTAGAGGCGGGCTCGTGCCACCGCGTCGGCCGGGTCACCCGCGCCGACCAGGAACGTGTCGACGCGCGCGTTGATGACGAGCGCGTCGCCAGCCTCCGCGCGCACCTCGGCCAGCCAGTCCGCGTGCCGCTGGGGATCCTTCAGCGTGGCGCCTCCCTCGGAGTCCTCCAGGTTGCAGCCGACGGCGCCCGTCTCCAGGAGCCGCCCGACCAGCTCGCCGGGGGTGAGGCCGTACCCGCCCTCGACGTCGGCGGACACCGGGACGGAGACGGCCCGGACGATCCGCGCCACCGCGGCGAACATCTCGTCGGGCGGGGTAGCGCCGTCCTCGTAGCCGAGCGAGGCGGCGACCCCGGCGCTGGGGATGGCGAGCGCGGGATAGCCGGCCTCGGCGAAGGCCAGCGCGCTGGCCGCGTCCCAGGGACCGGGGAGGACGAGCGGGTCTCCGAGGGCGCGGCCGTGGTGCAGCGCCCGGAAGGTCTGAGCAGTCATCGTGCACGTCTCCCGACGGGATGAAGGGCGGAAGGGGCCGGTCTACTTGACCTTGCGGGTCGAGCGGACCACGATGCCCTCGTACTCCGGGTGCTTGACCAGCCAGTCGGCGAGGAACGGGCAGATCGGCACGACGGTTCGGCGCTTGGCGCGCGCGTCGTCCATCACGGCGCGAGCCAGCGTCGACCCGACGCCCCGGCCCTCGAACGCCGGGTCGACCTCGGTGTGGGTGTAGGCGATGATCGAGCCGGTCAGCTGATAGGTGACGAACCCGGCGACCACGCCTGCCTCGTCGCGCGCCTCGAAGCGCTCCCGCTCCGGCGCGTCTGTCACGGTGAACTGCACCCGACCATCCAACCACCCGCGCCGGTGACGCCTCCCAAGAGGCCAGCAGGAGACACCCGCCGCGCATTGTCCGGGCCGGAACGGGAAACGCAGCGCCGCAGCCGGCACATGGGAGGAGACACGCCACATGACGAACCCATCGACGGACGGCGGCTTCGCGGTCGTGGAGATGTTCACCTCACAGGGCTGCTCCAGTTGCCCTCCCGCCGAGGAGTTGCTGACCGAGATCGAGAGTGACGCCCGGGAACGGGGTCAACCTGTCTTCGGCCTCGGGTTCCACGTCGACTACTGGGACGATCTGGGCTGGCCCGACCAGTTCGCCGACGCTGCCTACACCGCGCGGCAGGAGGCGTACGCCCGGGCCTTCGGCTCCGGACGTCTGTACACGCCGCAGATGGTCGTCAACGGCACCGTCGAGTTCGTCGGGTCCGATCGTCGACGGGCGGCCGGTGCGATCGCGTCCGCCCTGGCCACGACCGCCGCCACCACCCTCACGCTGTCCGCACCGGACGTCGGCGGGCCGCGGGTGGTGCTGGACTACCAGGTCGATCAGCCACCGGAGGGCGCGGTGCTGAACGTGGCGATCGTGCAACGCGGCCTGGACAGCGAGATCGCCCGGGGGGAGAACGCCGGGCGGACGCTACGGCAGGACAACGTCGTACGGGCCTTCACGTCGGTGGGAGCGGACGCCGAGGGCGGGCGGATGGAGCTGACGGTGCCGCCCGATCTCGATCCGCGCGGTGCCATGGTCGTCGGCTACGTGCAGGAGAGCGGCACCCGGGCCGTCATCGGGGCGACCGCTATCGGCCTGTCCACCGCGTAATCTCGGCACATGCGGACGGTACGCGGTGTGAGGGGTCCCGGTGGTTGACGCGGAGGACGTACGCCGGGTGGCGCTGGCCCTGCCGCACGTGGTGGAGATCGCCAGTGACGGCTTCGATTTCCGGGTGGCCGACAAGGGCTTCGTCTGGTCCTATCCGGAGCGGGTGCCGGGCCGGCCGCGGGTGATCCGGCTCGACATCGCCGTGCTGTTCGTCGGGGACGAGGCGGAGAAGCAGGCTCTCCTGCTCGGCGAACCGGACGTCTTCTTCACCGCGCCCGGTTACGACGGCCTGCCCCTGGTGCTGCTGCGCCTGGCGGAGATCGACCTCGAACGCCTGGACGAGCTGGTGACGGACGCGTGGCGGATGCGCGCGCCGGAGACGCTGCTGAGCGAGCGTGAGGGCGCCGGCAAATAGCGACATCAGTACGCAACAGGATGGACACATTGACGGGGATCTAGGTGCTCCACTACCGTGGCCGTGAGAGCGCTCTCTCACCCGACCTTCCCCCCAATTCAGACGCAACGCGTCGGAGCCGGCAAGGGCCGCACCCGACGCGCGATGGAGGCACCATGAAACCTCCCGTCCCCCACCGCCGATGGGTCCTGGCCGCCACCACCGCGCTGGCCCTGATCGTCGGCGGCCTCGCGATCCCCGTCACCCGCGCCGCCGAAGCCGCGCCCGTCGGCGCCGGCAGCTACACCACCACCCCCGTCGGCCCGCTGCCGAGCGGGTGTGGCGCGATGTCCAGCAACCCCCGGCAGTTCGCCACCGCCAACGCGCCCACCGGTCCGATACCCACAAACGACTGGTGGTCCTCCCTGCTGTGGAAGCGCACCGACTGCTCCTTCAGCGAACCGCTGCACGCCCACCCGATCTCGTACGACACCTTCGGTGACGGGCTCGGCTTCTCCGCCAACTCCACTCCCGCCATCAGCGGCACCGCCACCGGCGTCGGGGAGTTCCACTACCCGTACGTGCAGGACATCCGGGTCGGCGTGGCCGGGCTCGCCGCTCCCCTGGTGAAGGTCGACGGCTGGACGGACTGGACGGTCAGCCCGCACTGGAGCGACGGCACGCGCACCATGCGCGCCACCATCGGCCACGGTCTGCCCTTCGCGTACTTCCAGACCACCGGCGGGAACGCGCAGATCAGCACCGCCGGCACCCCCGACGTCTGGTCCAACAGCGGCGCCACCATCGGCTTCCGGGTCAACGGCCACGACTACGTCGGGTTCGCCCCCAGCGGCGCCAGCTGGACCGTGGCGTCGGGCCGGATCTCGTCCACCCTGGCCGGTCGCGGCTACTTCTCCGTCGCCCTGCTGCCGCCGACGTCCAGCGCGACCGAGCGCGCCGCGCTAGCCGCGACCTACGGTCAGTACGCGCACGCCCACGTGACCGGCACCCAGGTGTCGTACGCCTACAACCCCGCAACCAGCGGCCTGACCACCACGTACGCGTTCACCACGACTGCCCGGGAGGGCACCGCCACGCAGACCGTGGTGAGCCTCTACCCGCACCAGTGGAAATCGCTGAGCGGCTCCACCGCGATCACGCCGACCTACCCGTCGGCGCGCGGCCGGATGAAGGTGCTCACCGGCGTCAACCAGTTCCGCACCGCCATGAAGTTCCAGGGCATCCTGCCGGAGCTGCCGGCCGTCGGTGACGGCAGCGGTGGTGACCTGTCGACGCTCACCGGGCACCTGGCCGCCACCCGCGCCAACCCGATGGACCAGCGGGGCAACGACACCTACTGGACGGGCAAGGGCCTCGGCCGCGCCGCGCGGATCGCCGAGATCGCCGACCAGGTCAACGACACCACGACGCGCGACAGCGCGCTGAACGCGATCCGCAGCACGCTCACCGACTGGTTCACCGCGTCCAGCGGCAAGACCAGCAGGGTCTTCTACTACGACAACACCTGGGGCACCCTGATCGGCTACCCGGCGTCGTACGGGTCCGACCAGGAGCTCAACGACCACCACTTCCACTACGGCTACTACATCGCCGCCGCAGCGACCCTGGCAAAGTTCGACCCGACCTGGGCGGCCAGCAGCCGTTACGGCGGCATGGTCGACCTGCTGATCCGGGACGCCAACAACTACCGTCGCGACGACACCCGCTTCCCGTACCTGCGGGACTTCGACATCTACGCAGGCCACGACTGGGCGTCCGGGCACGGCTCGTTCGGCTCCGGCAACAACCAGGAGTCCTCGTCGGAGGGGATGAACTTCGCGAGCGCCCTGATCCAGTGGGGGCAGACGACCGGCGACACCGCCGTCCGCGACGCGGGTGTCTTCCTCTACACCACGCAGGCCGCGGCGATCCAGGAATACTGGTTCGACGTCAGCGACCAGAACTTCCCCGCCGCGTTCGGGCACTCGACGGTCGGCATGGTCTGGGGTGACGGCGGCGCGTACGCCACCTGGTTCAGCGCCGAGCCGGAGATGATCCAGGGCATCAACCTGCTGCCGGTCACCGGCGGTCACCTCTACCTGGGCAACAACCCGGCGTACGTGCGGACCAACTACGCCGAGCTCGTCCGCAACAACGGCGGACAACCGACGGTGTGGCAGGACATCCTCTGGCAGTTCCAGGCCCTCGGCGACCCCGACGCGGCGCTGGCGAACCTCCGCGCTAACCCGGGCTACACCCCGGAGGAGGGCGAGAGCCGGGCGCACACCTTCCACTGGATCCGCAACCTCGCGGCCCTGGGCAATGTCGATACGACGGTGACCGGCAACCATCCGCTGTCGGCGGTCTTCTCGCGCAACGGTGCCCGCACCTACGTGGCATCGAACCCGACCGCCGCGCCGATCACGGTGACCTTCTCCAACGGCACCACGCTCACCGTGGGAGCCGGCAAGACGGCCACCACCGGGGCGTACACCTGGAGCGGCGGCAACGCCGCCGGCGGCGTTCCCCCGACGACGCCGACGGACCCCCCGCCGACGGACCCCCCGCCGACGACCACCCCGCCGCCGGCCACGGGCGGTCCGACGCGGTACCTGCTGCCCGGAGGCGGGTTGGGCGCCGCCGGTGGCGCAGCCACGACGACTGTCGCGGCGGCAAACGGCAACCACGACGGTACGCCCACCAACGCGCAGGTCTTCACGGCCAGCGGCCTCAACCTCACCTACTCCGGCGGGCAGACCACGTTCGACCTGTTCGTGGACGCCGGGACGGCGGTCGGCAACGGCGTGCAGGTGCGGATCTCCTACGACCTCACGGGCAACGGCAGTTGGGAGCGGGTGGAGACCCTGCGCTACTTCGCCACCGACCCGGTCCCCGGGTACGAGCACTACACCCAGAACGCCGGCCTGTCCTCGGCGACCGGCACATTGGGCGCACTGAGCAACGGCACGGTCCGGGTGGAGGTCTGGTCGGCGATCGGCAACAACCCGAGCACCGTGGGCATCGGCAACCAGTCGGTGCTGCGGCTTCCGTACTCCTGATCGATCCGCACGGCGCGACCTGATGTCGGCCGGTGCGCAGGACCGTCGTGGTTCTCCGCACCGGCCGACGTCAGTCGGTCATCGTGTGCTCAGGAAGCGGTGCAGGTGGGCGTCAGGCCGGAGGCGCTGCCGTTGCCCTGGAAACCGAACTCGGTGACCTGGCCGGCACCCAACCGACCGTTGTAGTCCACGTTGGTGAACCGGACCGTGCCGGTGGTGCCACTGGCCGTCGCACTCCAGGTGTTGGTGACACTCGCGCCACCGGGAAGCGCAACGCTGACGTTCCACCCGTTCGTCCCGGCGGAACCGGCGGTCACCTTCACGGTGACCACGAACCCACCGGTCCACGAGTTGACCGACACCGACGCCGAGCAACCGTCCGGCGTCCCCGGCGGCGGGGTCGTGGGCGGCGGGTCGGTGGGCGGCGGGGTCGTCGGCGGCGGGTCCGTGGGGATGCCCGGGCCGGCGTTGAGGGCGTTCAGGACGGCCGTGTACGCGGCCTTCTTGTTGCCGTTGCAGTCGAAGAGCAGGGCGTTGTCCGAACCCCGCCACGAGTCACAGTCGCGCACGCCCCAGGTGGTGATGCCGGTGCAACGCGAGACAGCCAGGCAGGCACGGGTGACCGCACCGTAGATGCTGGCCTGGTTGCCGCCGGTCATCACATCCAGCTCGGTGATCTGCACGTCCACACCGAGATCGGCGAAACGCTGCAGATTCGCCTGGTAGTCACCGGCCAACGACGTGCCCAGGTGCGACTGGAAACCCACACAATCGATCGGCACACCACGGGACTTGAAGTCCCGCACCATGTTGTAGATGCCCGTCGACTTCGCGTTGATCCCATCGGTGTTGTAGTCGTTGTAACACAACTTCGCACCCGGATCCGCCGCCCGCGCCGCCCGGAACGCCGCCTCGATCCAGTCGTTACCGGTGCGCTGCAGGTTCGAATCACGACGCCCACCACTGCCACCGTCGGCGAACGCCTCGTTCACCACATCCCACGAATGGATCTTGCCCCGGAAATGCGTCGCCACCTGCGTCACATGGTTGATCGCCGCGTTCCGCAACGCGCTACCCGACATCCCCTGCGCCCAGCCCGGCTGCTGCTGATACCACAACAACGCATGACCCCGCACGCTCATCCCGTTGGCCTGCGCATGACTGACCAACCGATCACCACCGCCATAGTTGAACTGACCCTGCTGCGGCTCGGTGGCGTCCCACTTCATCTCGTTCTCGGCCACGACACTGTTGAACTCACGGTTCAGGATGGTCGTGTACGCACTGGTGGAGAGCTTGCCCGTCGCGACGGCCGCACCGAAATAGCGGCCCTTCTCCGCCGCCGCGGCCCGCAGGGTCGTGCCAGCGCTGGCCGCGGTGGTCATCGTCAATGTCATTCCGGCTGCCAGGGCGCCGGCCACTGCGAGGGTCACCGCCGCTCGCAGGGCTCGTTTGTGGTTCATGCGACTTCCTTCTCTGTGGTGGTTCAGCGATGGAGGTGCAGCGCCCGAATCTGCTCCCGCGAATGTCGGAGAGACCGGCGGCGGCGATGTCAGCGCCGACGCCAGTGCCGATTGCGGATTCGTCCCAACCACCGGCGGGACCGTGACGAGCGAGAGCCCGGTGGCCGTCACGGCGCCGTTGGTGGGAGCCCTGCCACGACGTCCGGCATGCCCTGGGCGGACGTCGTGTGCGGAGGTGCGACCGGCAGGCTCGCCCGGTGAGCCACAGGTGCGGCCGCCCTCACCCATCGACTGTGAGCGATAACATGCCGTTCGTCAAGCGTCGAGTGGTGCTCGCGCCGATCCCGCGCTGCGGCGGACTGCCGGAGCCGTACGGGCACGGCTCCGGCACCGCGCGTCACTGGAACGAGGCGTCGTCGACGAGGAGGCTGTCGGTGCCCGCCGCCGTCTCCACGTAGAACGTGGCCCCGGTCAGCGTGCCGCTCCACGAGACGGTCGCCGTGCCGGTGAGCTGGGTCCAGCCGTTGACGTTCACGTCCGCCGTCGGCGTCAGTTGAAGGTAGTTCGTCGTGCCGTTGGCGGTCAGCGCGATGGTCGCCTTCACGGACGGTGTGCCGCTCTGCGCGCGTACCCAGACGCTCGTGGTGTAGCTCTTGCCGTTGGTGAGCTTCGAGGTCACGTCCTGGCTGGGGCCGTTCCACGCCGAGGTGCGCCCGGTGATCGACAGCGATCCGCTGCCGCCGTGCACGACCGAGGTGTTGGTGGAGAGCGTGCCGCTGCCGTTCACGCCCCAACCCGTCGTGCCGCTCTCGACGTTGCCGTTGGTCAGGACGTTCCCGCTGCCGCCGGTGCCACCGAACTGCCACCAGTTGAGGTTGAACAGGTTGCCGGTGCCGCCGGCGAAGCGAAGGTACAGGTCACGCGTGCCGGTCGCGCCGCTCACCGCGCAGGTGGTGGTGACCCAGGTCTGCCAGCCGCCGGTGCCACCCACGGTGCAGGTGCCGACGACCGGGCCGCTGGCACTGTCGAGCCGCACCTCGATCCGGCCGCCGCTGGTCGCCGAGGCGACCCGGGCGGTGAACGAGGTCGCGCCGCCGCCGAAGGCGACCCCCTTGACCTTGACGTGGTCGCCGTTCTCGATCCAGCCGACGTTCATGCCGCCCTCGCTGGACGGTTCCGTCTCGATGCCGGAACCCCAGGCGATCGTCTCGGCCTCCTGCCGCCCGTACGGATTCAGCGTGCCCACCTGCGGCGCCCCGGCGGTGCTCATGGTGATCGTCGGGATGGTGCCGTTGGAGTTGTAGCTGAACTTCTCCACCGCCACCGAGCGCGTGTAACCGCCACCGCCGGGCAACGCCCCGTTGTGGTAGAAGAAGTACGAGCCGCCGTTGAAGTCGATGACACCGGCGTGGTTGGTGAAGCTGCCGCCCTGCCGAGGCATGATCGTCCCCCGGTAGGTCCACGGTCCGGTCGGGCCCGGCGCCGTGGAGTAGGCGATGAACTCCGAGCAGCACTCGGCCGCGAACACGTTGTAGTACAACCCGTTGCGCTTGAAGACCCACGGCCCCTCCTCGTAGAGGGTGGGCCGACTCGCGTTGCCGGTCCGGGTGCCGAACCCCGCCGTGGTCAGCGTGATCCGGGTCGCGCTGCCGGAGTAGGAGATCATGTCCGAGTTCAGCTTCACGTACCACAGGCCCGGGTTGCCCCAGTACAGGTACGCCTGCCCGTCGTCGTCGATGAACACCGACGGGTCGATCTCGTTGTTGCCGACCAGAGGTCGACCGATGGCGTCCCGGAACGGCCCGGTCGGGCTGTCCGCCACCCCCACTCCGATGACCATCTGCCCGTTCGAGCGCTGGCGCACCGGCACGTACCAGTAGAACTTCCCGTTGCGGGCGATGACCTGCCCGGCCCACGCGTTGGCGTCCGCCCAGGCGAAGGTCGACAGGCTCATCGGCGACCCGTGGTCGGTCCAGTTGACCATGTCGGCGGACGACCAGACGCGCCACTCACGCATGGTGAAGTAGGTGGAGCCGTCCTCGTCGTGTCCGGTGTAGAGGTACACCCGGCCGTTGTGCACCAGGGGTGCCGGGTCGGCGGTGTAGATGTGCTGGACGATGGGGTTGTCGGCCCTGGCCGTGCCGGGCACCAGTGCCAGCACGCAGACGATGCTCGCCAGCCAGGCGACGGCGCGTCGGGCACGGCTGCCGGCGCTGGTTCTGGTGCGATCTTTCACCTTCACGATTTCTCCTACCGAATGCGCGGTGCGCGATGTCTGACTCGGCGGACTGCCGCCACCCGGCTGCCGATCGAGCGGGCGTTCGTTGTCGCCAGATCCAGCAGCACAAACGGGCATCCTGTTAGCGCTAACAGGTGATCGCTAAGACCCCCTTCCGCTGCCTCTGACCTGGGTTTTTGAACTGGCGTGAGACGACCGGCGCAACCTCGCCGTAACGCTCACGTATCAGCGCTGACATCCACGTTTTACGATGCACCGTACTGAGGGGTACGGCGGGCGTCAACGGAGTGCAGGTCATCATGATCCGCCACCCGCCGATTCGGTTCCATTCCGCCATAACCTCTATTTCGGACCCCGTCGGAGCCCTCAGACCGTCGCCGAGGTGGGACACGACGCGGCCAGTCGTCCGAGGCGCGAGTTCCGCACGACCGGATCGGACAGCAGGCGTCACGGGGGTTGCGGGCATGTTAACGACCAACTATGTTAGCGATCACATTGACGTGGAGCGATTACACCGGGCAGCACGTGGAAGTCCACAGCGGCAGCACCCCCACCCGCGACGGCCGCCGCCGGCGCGCCCAGCCCCGCCCGCCGTTGCGGTCGTCCACCACCAGACCCGTCCCGCTGTCACAAGTCCCTTTGGAGGTTCCATGCCACCCCTCAGCCGCCGACACCTGCTCCAGGCCGCCGGAGCCACAGTGGTGCTCTCCGCGACCGGCACCACTGTCGCCGCCGGCAGCGCGGCTGCGGCCGTGGTGCCACCGGTCCGGCCGGACATCGGCGTCTCGGCGTACCCGTTCGACCTCGGCCAGGTACGGCTGACCAGCGGCCGCTGGATGGACAACCAGACACGGACGCTCAACTACCTGCGGTTCGTCGACGTCGACCGCATGCTCTACAACTTCCGCGCCAACCACCGGCTGTCCACCAACGGTGCCGCCACCAACGGCGGCTGGGACGCGCCGAACTTCCCCTTCCGGACCCACATGCAGGGGCACTTCCTGACCGCCTGGGCGTACGCGTACGCGGTGCTGGGCGACACCACCTGCCGGGACAAGGCGAACTACATGGTGGCCGAGCTGGCCAAGTGCCAGGCGAACAACGGGGCTGCCGGTTTCGGCGCGGGTTACCTCTCCGGTTTCCCCGAGTCCGACTTCACCGCGCTGGAGGCGCGGACGTTGTCCAACGGCAACGTGCCCTACTACTGCATCCACAAGACCCTCGCCGGGCTGCTCGACGTCTGGCGGTACACCGGCAACACGCAGGCCCGTACGGTGTTGCTGTCCCTCGCGGGCTGGGTCGACACCCGCACGGCCCGGCTCAGCTCCAGCCAGATGCAGTCGATGCTGGGCACCGAGTTCGGCGGCATGAACGACGTGCTCACCGACATCTACCAGCAGACCGGCGACACCCGGTGGCTCACCGCCGCCCAGCGCTTCGACCACGCCGCCGTGTTCAACCCCCTGGCCTCCAACCAGGACCAGCTCTCCGGCCTGCACGCCAACACCCAGGTCCCCAAGTGGGTGGGCGCCGCCCGCGAGTTCAAGGCCACCGGGACCACCCGTTACCGGGACATCGCCAGCAACGCGTGGAACATCACCGTCGGCGCACACTCCTACGTCATCGGCGGCAACAGCCAGGCCGAGCACTTCCGGGCGCCCAACGCGATCGCCGGGTACCTCAACAACGACACCTGCGAGCAGTGCAACACCTACAACATGCTCAAACTGACCCGGGAGCTGTGGCTGCTCGACCCGAACCGGGCGGACTACTTCGACTTCTACGAGCGCGCGACGATCAACCACCTGATCGGCGGCCAGAACCCGGCGGACAGCCACGGCCACATCACCTACTTCACCCCGTTGCGGCCGGGCGGGCGTCGAGGCGTGGGGCCGGCGTGGGGCGGCGGCACCTGGAGCACGGACTACAACTCGTTCTGGTGCTGCCAGGGCACCGGCCTGGAGATCAACACGAGGTTGATGGACTCCATCTACTTCCACAACGGCACGACGCTCACCGTGAACCTGTTCACGCCGTCGGTGCTGACCTGGTCGCAACGCGGGATCACGGTCACGCAGAGCACCAACTACCCGGTCAGTGACACCAGCACGCTGACCCTGTCCGGGTCGATGAGCGGCTCGTGGAGCATCCGGGTGCGGATCCCGTCCTGGACCAACGGCGCCACGATCGCCGTGAACGGCACGGTGCAGAACGTCGCCACCACACCGGGCAGCTACGCCACGGTCACCCGCACCTGGGCCGCCGGCGACACCATCACCGTGCGCCTGCCGATGCAGGTCGTCGTGCGGGCCGCCAACGACAACGCCAACGTCGCCGCGGTCACGTACGGCCCGTCGGTGCTGGCCGGCAACTACGGCAACACCGCCCTGAGCACCCTGCCGGCACTCACCGTCTCGTCGATCTCCCGGACCAGCACCACGGCACTCGCGTTCACCGCGAACGCCAACGGGTCCACTGTCAACCTGGCGCCCTTCCAGGACGCCCACGGATACAACTACACCGTCTACTGGAGCACCAGCGGCGGCGGCAGCACCGGCGGCAGCAGCCGCCTGGTCAACGTCGGCACCGGGCTGGTCCTCGGCGTCCAGAACATGTCCACCGCCGACGGCGGGCTGGCGGTGCAGTGGGGCGACAGCGGCACCGCCGACCACAACTGGGTGATCGTGACCGACGGCAACGCGGTCCGGTTCCGCAACGTCAACAGCGGCAAGGTCCTCGGCGTGGAGAACATGTCCACGGCGGACAACGCCCGGGTCCTGCAATGGTCGGACAACGGCACCGCCGACCACCGGTGGATCCTGGTGGACAACGGCGACGGCACCTACAAGATCCGCAACGTCAACAGCAACAAGCTGCTCGGGATCCTGAACGGGTCGACCGCCTGGGGCGCGCAGGCCGTACAGGACCCGGACAACGGCAGCGCGGACAACCGGTGGCGGCTCGTACGCAACCCCTGAGATCCGCAGTTCGACGCGTCACCGGCGCGGCTCCTGAGGGCCGCCCCGGTGACGTCGGGCGTCGCACGCCGGGCGGGCGGACGGCAGCGGTCGTACAGTGGATCGGGTCCTGGCCCCAGTGATCGTGGCGGATGGGTCGGCTCGTGCCGCCTCGCCGCCCGGAAGGAGCACAGTGAACCGACCCCTCAGGGCCGCCCTCGGCGGCGCCCTGACCGCCGCCCTCCTGACCTCGGTCGCCGTCGCGCCCGCGCAGGCGCACCCCGGAGTCCGGCCACCCACCGTCCTCGCCCTACCCGACGGGTTCCAGCCCGAAGGCATCGCCACCGCAGGCCGGTACGCCTACCTCGGCTCCCGCGCGACGGGCGCCATCCAGCGCGTCGATCTGATCACCGGCCGGGGCACGACGATCGGCGCACCCACCGGCACACCGTCGCTCGGCCTCAAGGTCGACGCACGCGGCCGGCTGTTCGTCTCCGGCGGCACGGCCGGCGACGCCCGCGTGCTCGACACCCGCACCGGCGAGGTGCTGGCCCGCTACCAGTTCGCCATCGCCCCGACGTTCGTCAACGACGTCGTCCTGACCCGCCACGCCGCGTACTTCACCGACTCCAACCGCCCGGTGCTCTACCGGCTGCCGCTCGGCCGCGGTGGCGCGCTGCCGCCCGCCGACGGCTTCACCACCATCGCGCTGACCGGCGCGTACGAGCAGGTCGGCACCGGCGTCAACCTCAACGGCATCACCACCACACCGGACGGCAAGGCGTTGATCGTCGTCCAGTCGACCACCGGCACGCTGTTCCGGGTCGACCCGGCGACCGGCGTGAGCACCGTCGTGGACGTGCCCGGCCACACCTTCACCAACGGCGACGGGCTGCTGCTGCTCGGCCGCACCCTCTACGTCGTGCAGAACCGCCTCAACCAGATCGCGGTGGTCACGCTCAACCACGCCGGCACCGCCGGAACGCTCACCACCACCATCGCGGACCCGAATTTCGACGTCCCCACGACCGTCGCCAAGGCGCTCGGCCGGCTCTATCTGCCCAACGCCCGCTTCACCACCCCACCGACCCCGACCACGCCGTACACGGTCGTCGCGGTCCGCGCGCGCTGACCAGCCCGATGGGGGTACGCGCCGCGCGTGCCCCCATCGGCAACCCGCGCGGGGTGATGCCGCGGCCGGCCGCGAGTACGATCACGGGCACCGCGGCGACGACCGTCGCCTCCCCCACCCGGAGCGCGCGTGGCCAATCGTCTGCACCGGTTCCCGCGCCGAGCCCTGGCCGTGGGCCTCCTGATCGTCGCCGCCGGGCTGCCGGCCGGGCCGACGGTGACCAGCTCCACGGAAACCATCAGACCCACGGTCCTGCGGATGCTCCAGCTGAACCTCTGCAACAGTGGCCGCGCCGGCTGCTACACCGGCCGGTCCGTCGCCGTCGCCTCCGACGTGATCAGGGCCGAGGCCCCCGACCTGGTCACCCTGAACGAGATCTGCGACGACGACGTGCCCGCCCTGCGGCGCGTGTTCGAGACCGTCCACCCGGGTCGCAGCGTCGTGGCCGCGTTCCAGGCCGCCGGCGACCGGCCCAGCGGCGCCGACACCAGGTGTCGCAACGGTCAGCCGTACGGCATCGGGCTGCTGGCCCACGTCCGGACGCCGGACACCCCGCGCGTCGTGTACAGCGGCATCCACCCGACGCAGGACCTCGCGGACCCGGAGGAGCGGGCCTGGCTCTGCGTCGACGTCGACGGCGCCCTGCTCGCCTGCACCACGCACCTGGCCAACACCAGTTACCGCGTCGCGCTCGCCCAGTGCGGCCACCTGCTCGACACGATCCTGCCGACGATCCGTGGAGGCACCGGCTCCGGGCCCGCCGTGCTCGGTGGTGACCTCAATCTGCGGGCCGACGCCGACGCCGACGCCGACCCCGACGTGCGCTCCTGTGCGCCGCCGGGCCTCTCCCGGGTCGACGACGGCGCACTACAACACATCGTGGCGACAACCGGCATCACACTCTGTTGCCGCAGGTCGGTGACCATGCGCGGGGCCACCGACCACCCCGGGCTGCTGGCCACCGTCGTCATCGACGGCAGCCGGCCCGGGCGCCCGCCGACGTGAAGCCGCTGGCGGCCTGTCCGCCCGCCGACGTGAGCCGCCGGCGACCTGTCCGCCCGCCGCGGGTCAGCGGGGCGGGGTGTCCCGACGGGACGGGAACGGGGTGCCGGGCTGGCCGAGGGTGGAGCGGGCGCGCAGACCGACCGGGTCCGGGGCGGCGACCGGCGTCGCCGCGGCCGGTTCCGCGACCCGACGCCCGTCCAGGTACGCCGCGGCGGCCCGGTCGTCGTCGGTCGGGGCGGCGAGCAGGGCGTAGAGCAGACCGACCACCCCGAAGATCACCGCCAGCATGATCGGCACCAGCAGGGTGCTCACCCCGGCGCCGGTCACCTCACCCGCCCGTTCGTGGCGGTGCACCGACAGGGCGCTCATCCCGGTGAAGTGCATGCCGTTCACGGCGACACCCATGACCAGCGCGGAGGCGAAGATAGCCAACCCGCGGCGGACGGTCATCGCGAGCCACAGCGCGACGGTGGACGCCACGACGGCGATGACCACGGAGAGCACGACCCGGACGGTGTCGTAGTCGAGGCTGCCGTTGAGCCGCATCGCCGCCATGCCCGTGTAGTGCATGGACGCCACACCGGCACCGGTGAAGATGCCGCCGGCGATCAGTCGTACCGCGTTCAACCGGCCGGTGCCTACGATGGCCAGGCCGATCCCGACCGCCACCACCGCGATCGCCGTACTGGCCACGGTCAGCGGCACGTCGTAGCGGATCCGGGTGTTCTCGACGGCGAACCCGAGCATGGCCATGAAGTGCATCGCCCAGATGGCGGTGCCGCCCAGTGCCCAGGCCGACAGCAGACCCCACCAGGCCCGCTGGCCGTTCGTCTGCGCCCTGCGGATTCGCCCGGCGCAGACCAGACCGAGGATCGAGCCGAGCACGGACAGCGCGTAGCTCAGCGCGGGCGTGATCCACCCGTACTCAAAGTGATTGATCTCCGCCACGGCGGTTTCTCCCCATTTGTTAGCGGCGCGTCAACAAGGCGCTCCGGCAATGATCAGGGGTGCCGTGATCAGGCGCAACAGCGCCCCCCGGGCTATCCGGGGGGTGCTGTCACGGTGACCGTCCGATGCGTCGATTCGACCCCGATGGTGATCGAATGAGGTGATCAGGCCGAGGTGTGGTACGCCAGGACACCCCGGTTGATCGCCGCGATCGCCTGCCGTGCCGTGGAACGCAGCTCCGGGGAGGCGCCGCCGGAATCGGCGAGTTGACCGAGGAGGTCGACCACCTGTCGCGCCCACCGGACGAAGTCACCGGCGGGCATCTCACCGTCGATCTCGTGACCGCTGCCGAGCACCTTGGCCAGCACCTCACCCCGGGCCCACCGGTAGACCGGCCAGGCGAAGCCGAGATCAGGCTCCCGGGTCGCGTTCAGCCCGCGCGCCGCCTCGTCGGCCTCGATCTCTCCCCACAGCTTCAACGTCTCGTCGACCGCGTCGGCCACCGGCCCGCGCGGCAGCGACGCCCGCTCGTCGACGTCGCGGCGCGCCTCGAAGACCACCACGGACACCGCGGCGGCCAACTCGGCCGGGGACAGGCCGTTCCACACTCCCCGGCGCAGGCACTCGGCGACCAGCAGGTCCGCCTCGGTCCAGATCCGGCCGAGCATCCGCCCCGCGTCGGTGACCGCGCCGTCGCGAGCGAGGTAGCCACGGTCGGTCAACAGCGCGACGATCCGGTCGAAGGTGCGGGCGAGGGACCCGGTACGCCCGGAGACGCGCTCGCGCAGTTCCTCGGTGTCGCGCTCCAGCCGCCGACGCCGTTCCGCCCAGCGGGCGTGGTCCTCCCGCTCCGGGCAGGCGTGGCACGGGTGGTTACGCAGCTCGGTGCGGAGCTGGGTGATCTGGTGGTCCTCCCCGGACACCTGTCGGGAACGGCCACCCCGTCGGCCGCCGTGCCGGTCCAGACCGGTGCCGCTGACCTCGGCGGCGAGATCCCGCCGAGCACCCGGTGAACGGTGGTTGAAGTGCTTGGGCACCCGGATCCGGGCCAGCACCTCGGCGGGGGTGGTGAAGTCGCCGGGGCTGACCCGTCCGGCCCAGCGGTCCTGGGTGAGCACCAGCGGCCGGGGCTCACCGAACCCACCGGTCGCCGGGTCCAGCACGACGGCCAGCCCGGCCCGACGGCCCGACGGCACCCGGATCACGTCGCCGACGCGCAGCCGCTCCAGCGACGCCACCGCGGCGGCCTTGCGCTGGGTCTGTCCCTGCCGGGCGATGGCCTTCTCCCGATCGGCGATCGCCACCCGCAGCGCGAAGTACTCGTCGAAGTCGCCGTGGTGGCAGGCGGCCTCCGCGCCGTACGCCTCGATCGTCTCGGTGTTGCGCTGCACCTGCCGGGCCAGACCCACCACCGACCGGTCCGCCTGGAACTGGGCGAACGAGGACTCCAGCAGCGCCCGGGCCGGCTCCGCGCCGACAGTGCCCACCAGGTTCACCGCCATGTTGTACGAGGGCCGGAAGCTGGAGCGCAGCGGGTAG
Organism: Micromonospora sp. C81; assembly: GCF_018070425.1. Taxonomy (NCBI): domain Bacteria; kingdom Bacillati; phylum Actinomycetota; class Actinomycetes; order Micromonosporales; family Micromonosporaceae; genus Micromonospora; species Micromonospora sp. C81. The sequence continues at coordinate 15,016 of NZ_JAGPXS010000015.1, read as the reverse complement.
GTGCGGGTGGACGCGAGCCCGGCCACCTGCCGTGGGTCGGTCTCCGGGGACCACACCACGACGGCGTGCCCCTCCACGTCGATGCCCCGGCGACCGGCGCGCCCGGTGAGCTGCGTGTATTCCCCCGGGGTCAGGTCGACGTGCGCCTCGCCGTTGTACTTGACCAGCCGTTCCAGGACCACGCAGCGGGCCGGCATGTTGATGCCCAGGGCCAGGGTCTCGGTGGCGAAGACCGCCTTGACCAGGCCGCGGACGAACAACTCCTCGACGATCTCCTTGAACACCGGCAGCATGCCGGCGTGGTGGGCGGCGAGGCCGCGCTCCAAACCGTCGAGCCACTCCCAGTAGCCCAGCACCGTCAGGTCCTCGCCGGGGATGGCGGTGACCCGGGACTCGACCACCTGGCGGATCTCGGCCCGCTCGTCCGCCGAGGTCAGCCGCAGCCCGGCGGCGAGGCACTGCTGCACCGCGGCGGCGCAGCCGGCACGACTGAAGATGAACAGGATCGCCGGCAGCAGACCCTCCCGGTCCAGTCGGTCGACGATGTCCGGGCGCATCGGGCCACGCCAGCGCGGGCCGCGCCGACCCGCGCCGGGCCCCGCGCTGCGCCCCTCGCCCAGATCCAGCCGCCGCACGGTCTCCCGGGTGTAGCGCAGCAACTCCGGGTGCACGTCGTGTTTGCGGGCGGCGTCGGCGTCGTGGAACAGGTCGAACATCCGCTTGCCGACCAGCATGTGCTGCCACAACGGCACCGGCCGGTGTTCGCTGACCACCACCGCGGTCTCGCCGCGCACGGTGACCAGCCAGTCGGCGAACTCCTCGGCGTTGGAGACCGTCGCCGACAACGAGACCAGGGTGACAGACTCGGGAAGGTGGATGATCACCTCTTCCCACACCCCGCCACGGAACCGGTCGGCCAGGTAGTGCACCTCGTCCATCACCACGTACGCCAGCCCGTGCAGCGTGCTGGAGCCCGCGTAGAGCATGTTGCGCAGCACCTCGGTGGTCATCACCACCACCGGCGCGTCGCCGTTGATCGCGTTGTCACCGGTCAGCAGACCGACCTGCTCGGCGCCGTACCGGGCGACCATGTCGTGGTACTTCTGGTTGGACAGCGCCTTGATCGGCGTGGTGTAGAAGCACTTGCGCCGGGGCGGCGGGGTCGCCGTGTCGTCGGCGGTCACGGGGTCGTCGGGCCGCCCGCGCAACGCCAGGTGGACGGCGAACTCGCCGACCACCGTCTTGCCGGCGCCGGTGGGTGCGCAGACCAGCACACCGCTGCCCCGCTCCAGCGACTGACACGCCTCACGCTGAAAGTCGTCGAGGTCGAACCCCAGGTCAAGGGCGAACTCGTCCAGCGCGGGAAACTGTGAGGCCTGCGCGGCCCGGCGGCGCGCCGCTGCGTAACGCTCGGCGGGACTCGACATGACACCAAGATTAGTGCGTGCCGGGACACGACACCCCACAAGGCCGTCCGGAGGTGCCGTCGGCGGCGGTCGGTAGGGTGCACGGCGTGCCGGACCATGCCGAACCGACCCAGACCCCTTCGCCGGGCAACGAGGCCGCCGCCCCCCGGGCGTCCCGACGGCCCGTGAAGGCGGTGCTCTTCGACTTCCACGGCACCCTGGCCCAGGTGGAGGAGCCCCGGCAGTGGGTGCTGGAGGCCGCGGCGGCGTGCGGGGTCACCCTGGACCGGGTCCGGGCCACCTCACTGGCCGACCGGCTCCTCACCGCCGGGCGTGCCGGAGGGCCCCTGCCGGCGCGGGTGCCACCACGGTTGGCCGAGCTGTGGGCCGACCGGGACCTCTACCAACACGCCCACCGGGGCGCGTACACCGGGCTGGCCGAGACGGTCGACGCGGGCATCGAGGGTTTCGCCGACGCGCTCTACGAGCGGCTGCTGACCGCCGAGGGCTGGCTGCCGTACGCGGACACCGCGCCCACGCTGACCGCGTTGCGCGACGCCGGGGTGCCGGTCGCCGTGGTCAGCAACATCGGCTTCGACCTGCGGCCGCACTTCGACACGTGGGGCTTGACCGACCTGGTCGGCGCGTTCGTGCTCTCGTACGAGGTGGGGCGCTGCAAGCCCGACCCGGCGATCTTCTGGCGCGCCTGCGGGATGCTCGGTGTCGACCCGGAACAGACGCTGATGGTCGGTGACACACCAGCCGACGCGGGCGCGGTGACCGCCGGCTGCGCGGCGCTGGTGCTCCCGGCCGCCGAACCCGGTCGGGAGAACGGGCTGGGCGCCGTCCTCGATCTCGCCCTGCCGGCCTGACCTGCGGTTTCCGTGCCGTCAGCCGGGAATGTGGATCACTGGTAGCTCGCCGTCGCCGTACCGGTCCTCAGCGGTCAGGATCGAGGCGTCGTGTTCGAGGACGGCCAGCGCTGTGGTGGCCAGATCGGCACGGCCCGTCACCGTGCGCCAGAAGCTGAGTTCGTGCCAGGAGCGCCCCTCGGTGGAGAGCACCTCACAAGCGTCCAGGTTCAGCAGGCGGTGCAGGGTCGCTCGTTCCTTCGGGTCGGTGACGATCGCCAGGGCCTCCGCCGCGGTCACGGCGGTGACGCCGAACCTGTTGCGGTCCTGGATGACCTCGTGCAGCGGCTCCCCCACATGCACCGACCCCGCCAGGTAGGCCAGCAGTGCCGACCGGTCCAGCACGAGCCGGACCGGGCGGTCGTCCTCGGGGCTCACGCGGCCGGTTGTTCGGGCGTTCCGGCGGCGGCGTCCAGCGCGTGCTGGCGGACCCGCTCGCGAAGGGCGCTGCGGCGCTCCGGGGACCAGTCGGCCTCCACGGCGGCCCGGCGGGCGCGCGCCTCGGCCACGCCCTGCTCGGTGATCGGGATGCCCTGGTGGGCCAGCTCCGCGTCCAGGGCGTCCAGCCGCATCCGGTCACGGACGGCCTGGGTGATGTACGCGCTCGCGTTGGTTTCGCGCTCCAGGCGCTCAGCCACGTCGGGTGGCACGGAGATGGACAGTTTCCTCATCGCGCTGGTCATACCAGCGACCGTACGCCGGTAGCACCACGTTGGCGACCGCTTACGGCCGTGTCGGCCCAGCTTCGGCACGAGTCGCGGACGGGCTCGCCCTTGTCGGCCGGTGGACCCGCCGAAGGATGGCCGTAAGGGGCCGCCTACCGTCGTGCCCGTGACCGAGATCCTGCTGCCCACGCCACCACCGGCCGACGCACCACCGGCCCGGCGCGGTGGCGTCGCCGCCGTGGGCCTGGTGCTCGGCGGGGCCCTCTCGGTGCAGTTCGGCTCCGCCGTGGCCGCGCTGCTCTTCCCGCGCACCGGGGTGGCCGGCGCCGTGACCCTGCGGTTGACGATCTCAGCGGTGCTGCTGCTCATCGTGTGCCGGCCCCGGCTGCGCGGCCACGACCGTTCGGCCTGGCTCGCGGCGGGCGCGTTCGGGTTGGCGCTGGCCGGCATGAACTCGCTCTTCTACCAGTCCATCGAACGCATCCCGCTGGGTCCGGCGGTGACGCTGGAGGTGCTCGGCCCGTTGGCGCTGTCGGTGTTCAGCGCCCGACGACTGGCCAGCTGGGGGTGGGCGGGACTCGCGCTGGCCGGGGTGGCGCTGCTCGGCCAGGGCGGCTTCGACCGACTGGACCCGGTCGGCGTGGCCTTCGCGTTCGGCGCCGGCGCCATGTGGGCCGCGTACATCGTGCTGAGCGCGCGCGTCGGCAGCCGGTTCCCGGGCGCGGACGGGCTGGCCCTGGCACTGACCCTCGCCGCGCTGGTCACCCTGCCGCTGGGCATCGTCGACGGCGGCGCGGTGCTGCTCGACCCGCCGGTGCTGGCGCTGGGCACCGCCCTCGCGGTGCTCGCCTCCGGCCTGCCCTACACGCTGGAGCTGCTGGCGCTGCGGCGGATGCCCACCGCCACCTTCGCCGTGCTGATGAGCCTCGGGCCGGCCATCGCCACGCTCGCCGGGTGGTTGGTGCTGCGGCAGGCCCTGACAGTGCTGGAGTGCGCCGCCATCGTGCTGGTCATCGCGGCCAGCATCGGGGCGGTACGGGTCAACGCAACAGTCGCAGGGCGCCCGGGACGGCGCTGATCGTCACCGGCAGGCCCAACGAGCGTTCCCCGTCGGCGTACGTGGTGATGCCCTCGGCGCTCAACTCCACCGTGCGGGCGCGGAAGCTGCGCACGAGCGGGTGGCTGACGTGGGTGCCCTGGTAGATGCGCGGCTTCACCCGGATCAGGGTCCGCCGGTTGACCCGGCCCGCCACCACCACGTCGAGCAGCCCGTCGGTCGGGTCGGCGTCGGGGCAGATCCGCATCCCGCCGCCGTACGTCGGGCAGTTGCCCACCGCCACCAGCACCGCGTCCAACTCGTGCGGCACCCCGTCGAGGCGCAGCGTGTAGCGGCGGGGGCGCAGCCGGGCCAGCTCGACCAGGATCGCCAGGTCGTAGCGGCGGGGGCCCCGCGGCCAGCGCATCCGGTTGGCCCGCTCGTTGACGATCGCGTCGAAGCCGGCCGCGAGGACCGCCCCGTACCAGCGCACGGTGCCGTCGAACCCGACCATCCGGGCGAGGTCCACGGCGCGGCTGCGGCCGTCGCGCAACGCCGACGCGATCACCTCCGACGCTGCGAGGGGGTCAGCCGGAAAACCCGTGTCCAGGGCGAAGTCGTTGCCGGTGCCGGCCGGGATCGGGCCGAACGGCACATCCGTGCCGGCGACCGCCTGCAACGCCCGGTGCACGGTTCCGTCCCCGCCGATCGCAACCAGCGCGCCCGCACCGTCGGCGACCGCTGCCCGGCACGCCGCCTCCGCCTCGGGCGGACCGGTCGCCGTCAGCAGCCGGATCGGTCGCCCGGCGGCGGCCAGCCCGTCCAGCAGCCGTGGCAGCAGAGCGCTGTAACGGCCTCGCCCAGCGGTCGAGTTGGCGAGCACGGCGACGGGGCCGTTCAGGTGATCTTCTGCGGTCACGGGCAGCACCGTAGCGGTCGGACGACGGCCGGCCAAGCCGCATTTCAGACGGCCCTGCACGGCGGAACGGTATTCACACCTGCCGTAAACCGAACAGGCCGAGGAAAGCGAACAACGCGCCCACTGCCAGCGGCAGACCGACCGTCACCAGGTGGTGCCTGAACGAGGCCAGTCTCGGGTCGTTCGGCCGCCCCGGCGGGTAGATCACCGGAACCTCCTGCCCGACGCGGTGGACACGGCCGCTGGATCGTATGGCGACAGTGAACTGGCGCTTGCGGCCGTTCTCGTCGACGAAGGCGATCACCGGTGCGTAGAGCGGGCCGTCGTCGACGGTCCTCTCGTGGCCTATCACTGTGCCGACAGATGCCACGCCGGTTCGGCGCAGCTTCCGGATCCCCCATGCCTGCACCACGCCGACGCACGCCAGGGACACACCTATGAGAATGGTGATGATGGCACCGGAGTTCATGGATGCATGATGCCCTTCGCCGCAACGGTCGTGCGACCCGGGCGTCAGTCCACAGGACCGGCAACGCCGTCCCCGCCAGGCGGGGACGGCGTTGGTGGACCCAGCACGCCGAGGCGTCAGGTCATGTCGTCGTAGCGACGCTCGATCGGTGCCGGCCTGGCGATCGGCTCGGGTACGCCGATCGGCGCTGTCGAGTCGACCCGCTGCCCGGCCACGACCGGGTCCTTGTCGAACTCCAACGGCGACACCTCGTCGTCGTCGATGCCCGCGTAGACCTCCTTGCCCCGCCCACGCCGCCGGTCGTTGATGAACGCGACCCCGACCGCACCGAAGTAGAGGGCGGAGAGGCAGAGCGCCAACGCGGTCATTCCGAACGGGTCCGGGGTGGGGGTGACCACCGCGGAGAACGCGAAGAACACGAAGATCGCCACCCGCCACCAGCTGAGCAACCGCTTCGCGCTGGCGATGCCGACGAAGTTGAGCATCAGCACGATCAGCGGGAACTCGAACGCCACCCCGAACAGCAGGATCAGATTGGTGACGAACGAGATGTAGCGAGTGACTTCCAGCGTGGTCGAGATGTCATCGCCGGACACGTTCATCAGGAACTCGAGGCCTTTGGCGGTGACGAAGTACGCCAGCACCGCGCCGGCTGCGAAGAGCGGCGCCGCCAGGGCCGTGAAGGCATAGGCGTAGCGCCGCTCGTGCCGGTGCAGACCAGGCGCGATGAACGCCCAGAGCTGGTAGAGCCAGATCGGCGCCGCGATGATCAGGCCCACCCACAGGCCGATCTTCAGGTTCAGCAGGAACAGGTCCGCAGGACCGAGCTGAACGAACAGGCACTTGTCGGTGACCGGGTCGACCGACCCCGGCAGGTCGCAGTACGGCTTCGACAGCAACAACCGGACCGGCTCGGCCAGCCAGATACCGAAGCCGAAGCCGATCATGATCGCCAGCGACGCGCGGAACAGACGGTTACGCAGTTCGCGGACGTGCTCGATGAGCGTCATCGAGCCGTCGGCGGCCCGCTCGAACGCCTTTGGGCCGCGTTTACGCAGTGCGAAGGCCACGATGGTGGGGCCCTTCGGTCAGTTGTCGCGGACGCGGTGCACCGGGTCGACGACCGGCTGCTGCGTCGGCGCCTGCTGGTAGGGCGCCTGCTGCGGCTGCCCGGTGTACGGCGCCTGCTGCCCGGCGTGCGGCGGCAGCGGCTGGTAGCCGGACTGCGCGTCGGCCTTCTCGGCGAGGTCGCGGTCGTCGTCCTGCAGGCTCTTGGTCTCGGCCTTGATGATCCGCAGCGACCGACCCAGCGAACGGGCAGCGTCGGGGAGCCGCTTCGCACCGAAGAGCAGGATCAGCACAACCACGAGAACAGCGATGTGCCACGGCTTGAGGGCACCCATGAGAAGCTCCAGTCGGTCTGTGTCCGAGGGGTGGTACGCAGCCCATCGTACGTGCGGATCGGCCGCCCGCCACCCGCCGGGTGGTGATGGTCTGGCCCGGAGGGTGAAGTCTTGACCAACCCGGGATGATCCGTCAACAACCCGAACGACCGGTTGGTCAGCCGCGCTTGGCCTTGATCAGCGCGAGCCGCTGAGACGTGGTGTCGAGTTGGCGTTGCACACCCTCCGCGCGCTGCTGCAACGACTCGGCCGTCTCCCGTAGCGCCTCGGCCTCGGCGGCCCGCCGCTGCAACGCCACGGCGGCGCGCCGCAGCCCAGGCAGCCGGGTCAGCACCGGGCGCACGGCCAACGCGAGCGCCACGAGGGGAAGCAGCACCACCGCGAGCACGATCCAGATCAGCACGGCGGTCAGCCTACTGGGTGCGCCCGACCACCGCCGGGTCGCCCGACGGGGCGACCTCCGGGTCGGCCTCGGGCTGCCGGGGCGCGGCGGTCGGGGTGGGCACGGCGTACGCGTCCAGAGCGGCGGCCGCCGTCGCCCGCACCTGCTCGGCCAGCTCGACCGGGGCGACCACGGTGGCCTCCGGGCCGAGGCCCAGCACGAACCGGCGAGCCCACCCCAGGTCGGTGACCCGCAGCGACACCAGCCACTGGTCGCCGTCGCCGGCCTCGACGCGCTCGCACGGGTAGTACTCGGTGATCCACCGCTCGCTGCGGCCGATGCGCAGCGTGATCAGCGGCAGGTCGGGCGAGGGGCGGAAGACCCCCTCGGTGAGGTCGTGCGGAACGGCCTGCGGCGGCACGGTGGCCGGCTCGGCCAGCTCGGTGATCGCGTCGATCCGGTCGGCCCGGAACAGGCGGACCGCCTCCGCGCGCCGACACCACGCCTCCACGTACGCCCGGCCGCCGACCATCAACATCCGCAGCGGGTCGATGACGCGGTCGGTGGTCTCGTCCCGGGCAGCGGTGTAGTAGGTGATCCGCAGTGCCTTGCCGCCCTCGACGGCGGCGCGCAGCGCCTCGACCCGCCGGGTGTCGCCGGGCAGTCGGACCGCCACCGGCGCGCCCACCAGGTCCCCCGCGTCCTCGATCTTCGCCAGGGCCCGTTCGACGGCCTCCCGGTTGGCCACCCCGGGCGTCTCGGCGAGCATCCGCAACGCCACGACCAACGCGAGGGCCTCGTCCGGGGTGAGCCGCAGCGGCCGGTCGATGCCGGCGTCGTAGGTGATGGTCACTCGATCGCCGTCGAACGCCATGTCGATCAGGTCACCCGGGCCGTAACCAGGCAGCCCGCACACCCAGAGCAGCTCCAGGTCCTCCCGGAGCTGCCGCTCGGTGACGCCGAGGTCACCAGCCGCCTCGGCGATCTCGATGCCCGGTCGGGCCAGCAGGTAGGGCACCAGGTTGAGCAGGCGGGCCAGCCGGTCAGCGGACGCGCGGGAGCCGCCCCGGGCGGCCGGGCGGGTCACCGGGCACCCCCGCTGACAGCCAGCTCGTCGTGTCGGACGGCGATCTCCTTGAGTCGTTGGATGACGGCCTCGCGGACCTCCGGCGGGTCGAGCACCCGCACGTCCGGGCCGTAGCCGACGAGGTGGCCGGCCAGCCCGTCCGGGTCCGCGTACGGCAGGACGAGCCGGTCACCGTCCGGCCCGGCGGTCACCTCCACCGCCCAGCGGCGCAGCCCGGCGGCACGGCCCGGGGCGGCCAGCACGGTGGCCCGGCCGGTCCGCTCCACCGGACCCGACCAACGGGCCACGTGGCTGATCAGGTCGACGTTGGCCGGCGGCTCGTACGCGCCGGGCGCGCCGGTCACCCGGACCGTGCCGACGACGCGGGACAGCCGGAAACAGCGGGTCGCCGCCCGGTCCAGGTCGTGGCCGACCACATACCACCGGCCGCGCCAGCAGACCACGCCCCACGGTTGCAGCCGACGCCGGCTGGGCGCGTCCCGGTCGGGCACCCGGTAGTCGAACCCGACCTCGCGGCGGTCCCGGGCGGCGGCGGTCAGCGGCGCGAACGCCGGGTCGACAGTGACCATCGGCTCCAGGCCGAGAGTGGCCTGCGGGTCCACGTCCACGCCGGCGGCACGCAGCTTGGCCAGCCCGGACGACGCGGCGGCGGCCAGCCCGGCGTGCTGCCAGAGCCGTGCGGCGATGCCGACAGCGGCGGCCTCGTCCGGTTCCAGGAGGATGTCGGGCAGCGCGTATTCGCGGTGGGCGATCCGGTAGCCGGGCTCGGCGTCGAAGGCGCTCGCCGTGCCGGTCTCCAGTGGCACACCCAGCTCACGCAGCTCGGCCTTGTCGCGCTCGAACTTGCGTTGGAACGCTTCGTGGTCGCGCGCGTCATCGGGATCATGCTCGTAGCCGGGCACGGTCGCGGCGATCTGCGCGGCGGTCAGGAACCGTCGCGTGGACAGCAGGCAGATCACCAGGTTGACCAGGCGTTCGGTGCGGGTCCGCGACACGCGGTAGACGCTAGCAGTCGACACGCCCACGACGTGCACCCGCGCGGGCGTGCCGCACACTTGTTCGGATCGGGCCTCCCCCGGCGCGTTGCCGTCTCCGGTCATAGGGTGAGGCTCATGTCGCAAGCGGACGCCAGGCCCGAGAGCGAGAGCGTCGGCACGGTGATCGTCGCGGGTGTCGCCAACCTCGCCATCGCGATCGCCAAGCTGATCGCCGGGGTGATCTCCGGCTCGGCCGCCATGCTGTCCGAGGCGGCCCACTCGGTCGCCGACACCACCACCGAGGTGCTCCTCTACCAGGCTCTGCGCCGCGGTGCCCGGCCGGCGGACCAGCGGCGCCCCTTCGGGTACGGCAAGGAAAGCTACGTCTGGGCGTTCTTCGCGGCGATGTTCACCTTCGTCGCCGGCGCCGGCTTCGCCGTCACCCACGGCGTCACCACGATCCTGGTGCACGAGCACAGCGGCGACTACCTGGTCTCGTACATCGTCCTGGCGGTGTCGTTCGTCATCGAGTCGATCTCCCTGGCCCGGGCCGTGCGGCAGGTCCGCAGCGAGTCCCGGCGCTGGCAGACCACTCCACGACGCTTCCTGCGACTGACCGCCGACACCACCGTCAAGGCGGTCTTCCTGGAGGACAGCGCGGCCCTGATCGGTCTGCTGCTGGCCGGTGCCGGCGTCGGCCTGTCCCACGCCACCGGCGACGAGGTGTGGGACGGCGTCGCGTCGATCCTGATCGGGCTCCTGCTGCTGACGGTCGCCGGCATCCTCGCCGCCAACAACCTGTCGCTGCTGGTCGGTCGGGCCGTCCCGGAGCGGCTGCGTCACGAGATCGAGCAGGAGTTGACCGGGCTACCCGAGGTGGAGCGGATCGACACCCTGATGACCATGCAGCTCGGCCCGGACGACATCCTGGTCGCCGCCAAGGTCGACTTCAGCGACGAAGCCACCGGCGCGGCCATCGAGGCCGCCGCCGACGAGGCCGAACGGCGGCTCACCGGGCTGTACCCGGAGATCCGTTACGTGTTCCTCGACCCCACCCGCTCGTTGCCCGGCGCCACCGGCCGGGCCCGGCACACCCAGGCCGCGCCGGACCCGCAGGCCGACGACGGACCCGACCGCGCCTGAACGAACCGCACGGCAGCACCCGGGCGCGGGCCGCTGGGCCCGCGCGGCTAGCGTGCCCGTCATGGTGCGATGGCGTACGGGGACGGTGGCGACGCTGCGACGGCAGTGGACCGGGGCGGTGGAGCTGGACGTCGACCTGCCCGACGGCACGCGCATGCGGGCGCTGGCCTACCCCGAGTTGGTCGGCACACCGGAGCCCGGCGACCGGGTGCTGCTCAACGCCGGTGCGCTGCTGATGGGGTTGGGCACCGGCGGATACGCCCTGGTGGTGGCCCTGCCGGACCGGCTGCCGCCGGACCCGCCGGAGGTCGGCGACACCCGCGACGCCGGTCACCTGGTCAAGGCCCGCTACACGCCGTTGCAGCCGATCCTGCTCGGCGTGGACGAGGAGGCGTCCCCGCACCGCGACGTGCTGGCCGACGCGGACGACCTGGGCGGCCTGCCGGTGGTCACCGCCGACCTGCACTCGGCGCTGCCGGCGATCCTGGCCGGCATCCGGGCCGACGCGCCGCAGGCGCGGGTGGCGTACCTGCTCACCGATGGTGGGGCGCTGCCGGCGTGGTTCTCCCGCACCCTCGCCGGGCTGCGGACCGAACTGGCCGGCACGATCACCGTCGGGCAGGCCTTCGGCGGTGACCTGGAGGCCACCACCCTGCACGGCGGCCTGCTCGCCGCCCGGTACGTGCTGGGCGCCGACGTGGCCATCGTGGCCCAGGGGCCCGGCAATCTGGGCACCGGCACCCGCTGGGGGTTCTCCGGCGTCGCCGTCGGTGAGGCGGTCAACGCGATCGCCACGCTGGGCGGCCGGCCGGTCGGCTCGTTGCGCATCTCCGACGCCGACGCCCGCCCCCGACACCGGGGCGTGTCGCACCACAGCCTCACCGCGTACGGCCGGGTGGCTCTCGCCCCGGCGGAGCTGGTGGTGCCCGACGACCTGGCCCCGGCGCTGCTCGCGGAGGTGAACGCGTCGCTGGCCCCCCTGGCGGCCCGGCACCGGATCGTCCGGGTGCCCACCACCGGTCTCGACGCCGCGTTGCGGGCCAGCGCCGTGCCGCTGTCCACCATGGGCCGTGGCCTCGACGCCGATCACGCGTACTTCCTGGCAGCAGCCGCCGCCGGCCGGCACGCCGTCACCCTGCTGCCCTGACGAGCCTCGGGCGACGGGACGACGCCGCTCAGGCGAGGAAGATCAGCGCGAGCCAGCCGCCCACGATGAGCACCAGCGCCAAGGCCAGCACCCACGTCGGGACGGTGTATTCACCGCGCCGGTTTCGGTCGACCTCGGCGCGGATCTTCTCGCGTCGGCGTTCGACCCAGTTCTGCCGCTCGGTGCCGCGCTCGGAGCGGTCGGAAGGTCCAGAAGTCGTCATGGCGGACCCAGCTTAGCGGGCCCCCGCGCCGACAGCGCCGCGGAGCCCGCCCGGTAGGCCGACCCCGCCGGCGCACACCACCGCCGGGGTCGGCACACCGGTCACATGCTGGCGATCAGCCGCTCCACCCGCTCGTCGTACGCCCGGAACGGGTCCTTGCAGAGGACGGTGCGCTGCGCCTGGTCGTTGAGCTTCAGGTGCACCCAGTCGACGGTGAAGTCGCGCCGCTTCTCCTGGGCGTGCCGGATGAACTCGCCGCGCAGCCGGGCCCGCGTGGTCTGCGGCGGGGTTTCCTTCGCCTCGAAGATCTCCGGGTCGGTGGTCACCCGGTCGACCTCGCCGCGGCGCTCCAGCAGCCCGTAGAGGCCCCGACCGCGACGCACGTCGTGGTAGGCCAGATCCATCTGCGCCACCCGGGGGTGGGACAGCGGCAGGTCGTGCTTGCGCTGGTAACGCTCGATCAGCCGCAGCTTGCTGACCCAGTCGATCTCCCGGGAGACCGGCTCGAGGTCCCCGGATTCCACCGCGTTCAACACCCGGCCCCACAGCTCGACGACCCGCTTGGCGGCCTGGTCGCCGCCGCGGCGCTCGACGAACTCAGTGGCCTTGGCCAGGTATTCCTGCTGGATGTCCAGGGCGCTGACCTCCTTGCCGGAGGCCAGTCGCACCTTGCGCCGGCCGGTGATGTCGTGCGACACCTCCCGGATCGCCCGGATCGGATTCTCCAGGGAGAGGTCGCGCATCACCACCCCGGCCTCGATCATCCGCAGCACGATGTCGGCGGTGCCGACCTTGAGCAGCGTGGTGACCTCGTTCATGTTGGAGTCGCCGACGATCACGTGCAGCCGCCGGTAGCGCTCCGCGTCGGCATGCGGCTCGTCGCGGGTGTTGATGATCGGGCGGCTGCGGGTGGTCGCCGAGGAGACGCCCTCCCAGATGTGCTCGGCCCGCTGCGACAGGCAGTAGACCGCGCCGCGCGGCGTCTGCAGGACCTTACCGGCCCCGCAGATCAACTGCCGGGTGACCAGGAACGGGATGAGGACGTCGGCGAGCCGGCCGAACTCGCCGTGCCGGGAGACCAGGTAGTTCTCGTGGCAGCCGTACGAGTTGCCGGCCGAGTCGGTGTTGTTCTTGAACAGGTAGATCTCACCCGCGATGCCCTCATCGTGCAGACGCTTCTCCGCGTCGATGAGCAGGCCCTCCAGGATTCGCTCGCCGGCCCGGTCGTGTGCGACCAGATCGGTCACCGAGTCGCACTCCGGCGTGGCGTACTCCGGATGCGACCCGACGTCCAGGTAGAGCCGGGCCCCATTACGCAGGAAGACGTTGCTCGACCGACCCCAGGAGACCACGCGACGGAACAGATACCGCGCGACCTCGTCCGGGGACAGCCGCCGCTGCCCGCGATAGGTGCAGGTGACGCCGTACTCGGTCTCGAGGCCGAAGATTCGCCGCTCCATGGTGTGACATTAGCCGCCCGGAGGCCCCGTTCGTCACTGTCACACCACAGGTCGTGCCCCTGGGGCGGTCACATACCGGTTGAGTACGACATTCCGGCCGGCCTGAGGCTCGCCACGAACCGCCGGTAGCTGTCGTATTCCGGCAGCAGACCGCGCTCGCGGGCCTGGGCGAGGGTCGGCGCCGCGTCGTCGCGGGTGGACAGCAGCGGGACATCGGCGGGCCACTCGATGCCCAGCTCCTCGTCCAGCGGGTGCACCGCGTGCTCACCGGTCGGGTTGTAGGTGGTCGAGCAGAGGTAGCTCAGCGTCGCGTCGTCGGTCAGCGCGCAGAAACCGTGCCCCAGCCCTTCGCTGAGGTAGACCGCCCGACGGTCGGTGTCGTCCAGCCGGACGCCCTCCCAGCGGCCGAAGGTCGGCGAACCCACCCGCAGATCCACGATCACGTCGAGGACCGCGCCGCGCACACAGGTGACGTACTTGGCCTGCCCGGGCGGGACGTCGGCGAAGTGGATGCCACGGACCACGCCACGCGCGGAGACCGACAGGTTGGCCTGAGCCAGCCGCATCGGGTGGCCGACCGCCTCGGCGAGCTCGTCGAAGCGGTACCACTCCATGAACATGCCGCGCGGGTCGCCGTGCTGCTGGGGGGTGATCTCCCAGGCGCCCTCGATGCTCAACTCCCGGATCTTCACCACGCCACCCCGTGCTGGCCGTCCTGCTCGGCCAGCAGGCCGAGCAGGTAGTCGCCGTAGCCACTCTTGGTCAACGGCGTGGCGAGCGCGCGCAGCTGGTCGTCGTCGATGAGGCCGGCCCGCCAGGCCACCTCCTCGACACAACCGATCTTCAGTCCCTGCCGCTCCTCGACCACCCGCACGAACTCGGCTGCCTGCATCATCGAGGTGAACGTGCCGGTGTCCAGCCAGGCGGTGCCCCGATCCAGCACGGTCACCGACAGCTCGCCGGTCTCCCGGTACGCCTCGTTGACCGCCGTGATCTCCAGCTCGCCGCGGGCGCTCGGGGTGAGCTTGCGGGCGATGTCCACCACGCGGTTGTCGTAGAAGTACAGGCCGGGCACCGCGTACCGGGACTTCGGCCGGGCTGGCTTCTCCTCGATCGAGAGGACCCGGCCCGCGTCGTCGAAGTCGACCACGCCGTACTCCTGCGGGTTGGCCACCTGGTAGGCGAAGACCCGCCCGCCGACCAGGTCACCGTGCTCGGCGAGCTGCCGGCCCAGACCGACGCCGTGGAAGATGTTGTCGCCGAGGACCAGCGCCACCGACTCGTCGCCGATGAAGTCCGCACCGAGGATGAACGCCTGCGCGATGCCCTCCGGGCGTTCCTGGCTGACGTACTCCAGTCGCAGCCCGAACTGGCTGCCGTCGCCGAGCAGCCGACGGAACTGGTCCTGGTCGTCCGGCGTGGTGATCACCAGGATCTCCCGGACCCCGGACATCACCAAGGTCGAGAGCGGGTAATAGACCATCGGCTTGTCGAAGACCGGCATCAGCTGCTTCGAGACCGCCCGGGTGATCGGCCAGAGTCGCGATCCGGTGCCACCGGCAAGGAGGATTCCACGCACCGGCGAAGCCTACCGGCACGAATGCGGAACGTGCGCTGGGGCTGTATGGCCCCTCCTGCGCACACCTTGGCGTACACTTCCGGACCCGTGAGGATCCTCGTCACCGGCGGAGCCGGATTCATCGGGTCGGAGTACGTTCGCCTGCTGCTGGGCAAGCCCCTCGGCAGTGCCGACGGCGTGCCGCCGCTCGAGCCGGCGGTCGTGACCGT